>SLAA01000229.1 GCA_007127105.1 Spirochaetales bacterium
CACTTCTTTGCACTCGACTACAAGGGCGAGTACCGCTACAGCCGTGGAATCTTTCAACATGGTGTGTACAATGCGGCATACGACCGCAATCGTGCGGATCGGACTCTGCTGGTTCGTGACTATCTACTGGACCCTGATAACGAAATCTACGACCTGACAACCATGGGAATATACGGCGAACTCGGCATTGATATCCTGCGGCTCTTCCGCATTGAGGCCGGGTACCTTTGGCCATGGGAAATAGACGGCGACGGTGATTTCTCACGATCCGACCGTGACGAGGCGGTGCTCCGACTTGCGCTCCTCCCCGGCTGGATGCCCGGTGGGATCTACGGCTCCTTTAGCTACCGGCGGGTTGGCTTCATTCCGACCATACTTGAGCGGGACGGGTTTGAGGATGCCGATCTCTTTGATCACAACACTCTCATGAGCGGCGAACTTGTGCTACCGGTTGCACCAGCGGTTTCTTTTGCTGCAGGTGTCACCACCACCGTTCTGCGAGATGAGCAAGGCCGCATAGTGTATGACTCAAAGTACCGGCCGGAACTCCGCTCCTCGGTGACCTTGGAGACACGTATTGGCTATTAGTATTTGAGTATGGATACTTCGCAACAGGCACACGAGTCGCAGAGCATTCAGGTACTTGACCCGCGGGTTGCACGGAAAATTGCAGCCGGTGAGGTTATTGAGCGTCCTGCGTCTATTGTTCGCGAGCTTATTGACAACGCGGTCGACGCGGGCGCCGCGCATGTTACCTTGAGCATTGAGAACGGCGGCTTATCACTGATCCGCGTCCAGGACGACGGATGTGGTATGAGCATGCAGGATCTAAAGGTGTGCGCCTTGTCGCATGCAACCTCGAAAATCCGCAGCGAGGAAGACCTCCGGCTCTGCCGGAGTCTTGGCTTTCGGGGTGAGGCGCTCTCCAGTGTGGCTGCAGTAGCTCGCCTTCGCATTACCAGCAAGCAGGCAGAACCTTCTTCAGGCGCGCACTCCGACGGTGCAGTGCTGGAGGCCGATGCGGGCGGTAACCTGGAACTGCGCGTAGTTCCAGCACCACCGGGCACGACGGTGGAGGTGCGAGATGTGTTTTACACCCAACCAGCTCGTAAACGCTTCCTCAAAAATCCCTCGGCCGAGAGCAAACAGGTAAAGACTACCTTCATTGACAAGGCACTGCCCTTCCCGCAACTTGAGTTCCGCTACTTTGTGGGCGATATGCTCAAACTGTTTCTGCCCCGAGCATCCCAGGTTGACCGCATCCGCGCCTGTTATCCTGAACTGCCGAAGTCAGGTCTGCTTGAAGAACTGAGCGAGTCGCGCCCGGGTTTCACGGTACGGGTGATCACGGCCGATCCGGGCCTGTTTCGGCGCGACAGACGACTGCTGCAGATCTTTATCAACGGACGACGCGTCAATGAGTATGCTTTTCAGCAGGCAGTTCAGTATGCCTACGAACCCTATCTCCCCGGAGGGCTGATCCCTGTAAGCTGGGTTTTCCTTGATGTAGATCCTGAGCTTGTAGACTTTAATGTACACCCGGCCAAGCGCGAGGTTCGCCTTCGCAACAAACAGGAGATTCACGAGACGATCGTAACCGTTATTAGGTCCCACCTTGGGTCTAACACCGGAGTTTCAGCCGTTGAACCCGATAGAGCTGCAGCTCGGCCAAGCTTTGCGCCATCCCCTACGCGGATTCCGGAACGGTTATCTCCATCTGTGCCCAGGCATGCAGACCACTTTGAGTGGTACAGAAGCCCGCAGCCGACCGACGCTGGCGACGCTGGTGTCGCTGGTGTCGCCAGCGACACTTCCGACTACGCTGCCGACATGGGCCCCATCAGCCCATTAATCGCGCATGCGCCAGGAGAAGCCTATGAGCCGGGGCCAGCGCTGAAGAGCACCCCGTTTGAGTACCTTGGAGCGGTCTTTGGGGTGTTCTTACTTGTGCGTATGGGCGAAACCTTGCTGTTTCTTGACCAGCACGCGGTGCATGAGCGCCTGCTGTATGACGAACTTCGTCAACGGCCACGTAAACAGGAGTTGCTGGTGCCGGTGGAGTTTAGGACCGAGCCAGGACAACGAGACCGTATTCTTGCGCGCAGGCCCGGGTTTGCTCAGCTTGGACTGGAACTGAGCGAGGTTCGCACCGACACCTGGCAGATCACGGCGGTACCGGCCGGTTTTGAAGACTCGCCAGCCAGCCTCATTGAGGTGCTCACTGACGACTATGATCTTCACGAACGGCAGGGCGCTGAGTTCTTTGCGCGCCGCGCGTGCAAAGCGGCCGTCAAGGATGGCGATCACCTGGATCAAAGCTCGGCCGAGGATCTCATTCGTCGGGCTCTTGAACTCCAGAACCCGCGCTGTCCTCACGGTAGGCCGCTGTGGTTTGCCCTCAGCAAGGCCGACCTCTTCCGTGCGGTCGGCCGCACCTTCTAAAACGCCGCGAGCCGCCCGCCCTCGCACGGCAGCTCGCCGTGCGAAGCCTCTCATGGCACCCTCGTGCCGGTCAGAGAGCTTACAAACTCCGCAGTATCGACTCTACTTGTGATCGTTGTTCATAGGTGCTGTTTCTTTGCAGCAAGTCTTCCAGTACAACCCGGGCCTCGCCAGACTCTTCCCGTGCAATGAGCACCTCACCAAGCCGGTGATAGGCCTGCCAGTAGGTGCTGTCTTCAGAGATAAGACGTCGCAAGTTATCCTCGGCAGCTGTGAAGCGTCGTGCACCTATCTGCGCTAAGGCCAGATTGTAGCGTGCTTGACTGTTGTCAGGACGCTGCCGCAGCGCAATCTCATAGTGGCGAATACTCTCCTCATGATTCTCTTTTGCCAGATACACGTTTCCAAGGTTGTTGTTTATCTCGAACCCGTTGGGTTCAAGTTGGTAGCCAGCCAGGAGGAAATCAAGTGCGTCATCAAGTGCGCCTTGCTCCTCAAGAAGGCGACCTACCTCGACATAGGCACGAACGTAGCGGTTATTCAACCGCACAGCCGTCAAATGAGCCTCAATCGCGTCGTCTATTTTCCCACGCTCTGCGAGGATCTGTCCCAAGGTGTAGAAGTATTCTTCCTGCTCGGAGTTGAGCTCCACGGCGCGTCGGGCGTAACGTTCGGCCTCGGCAAATTTCTCAAGATCCTGCTTTACCAGAGCCATGTTGTAGTTATTTGTCGCACTGTCAGGCCGTAGCTCAAGCGCCCGCGCAAAGCGTCGCTCTGCGTTCGACAGGTCTCCGCCTCGGTAATGTGCCACGGCCGCACGGAAATGGTAGTCCGCGTTGGAGTTCTCAATGCGAATTGCTGCGTTATACGACTCTATGGCCTTGCTGAACTCGCCCCTGTCGGCATGGATAACCCCAATCCGATAGTGCGCTCGATCATCGTCAGGTCTCACCTCGGCTGCTCGAGAGAAGGCGCGAAGCGCTCCGTCCTGGTCCCGCAGTTGCAGATTGGTAATGCCTAGATTGAAGTAGCCGTTGGCGATGTTGGGTTGAATTTCAACCGCTCGCCTGTAGGCAACCGCTGCCTCACGAAAGCTACGCGCTCGGAATCGCGCGTTCCCCAGTGCCATATACAGCTCGGCGCTGTCCTGGTGCCGACGTTCGGCGGCCTGAAACTCGGTTACAGCGTCGGAGAAGCGTTCCTCGTGAGCCGCGACCTGACCAAGCACGTAGTATGACTCCCAGAGCTCGGGATCAAGGTCGGCAGCCGTTTCGGCGTGTCGTGAAGCCTGCCGTCTATTCTCAGCCGAGTCAATATTCTCTGCGAGGTAGCTTTGGGCAATCTTGGCATGGGCCGCTGCATGGAAGCGGCGCTGTGCTGCCTTGTCGCGCAACTCAATATCAAGCACCGCCTCCAAAGCCTCGCGTGCATCGCGGTAGTTGCTGCGGTCCATTGCCTGCCGACTCCGACTGAATAGCCGGTCTATTTCTTCCTCACGCTGAAGTTCCTCGGCGTCGAGCGCGGCGCGACGTTCTTGTTCCTCTGCCTCCCGGCGCTCTGCCTCGGACCGCCGTTCAGCCTCACGCGCTGCTGCGGCTGCGGCTTCCTGGCGGCGAATTTCGGCCTCGCGGGCCGCAGCAGTGGCCTCACGGCTGTCGCGCTCGGCTGCGGCCAGCGCCTGTTCCAGCCTGCGCAGCTCCGCCATTTGGCTGTCACTCAAACTGTCGTTACGTTGAAGGGCACGGAGCTCAGCGAGCCGTGCTTCCTCTTCCCGGCGGCGTTCTTCTTGCTCTGCTCTCCGCGCATCAAGCACCAGGTGCTGGAGTTCCAAGGCCTCTAAATCGTCGGCATTGCGGATAAGGAGGTCGTCAAGCAGGTCCAGCGCCCTTTGGTACTCTCCCCGTTCGAAATATCGCTGTGCCAGTTGCAGCATGTTGGCGCGGGTTTCATCGTCCTGAGTGCTGGGCGCCTCGCTCGGCTCCTCAACCCGTGGCGCTACCGGTGCATCGGCAGCACGGCGGCCACTCAAAAAAATGCCGCCACCAATAAGGAGAAGCAGCGCTACTACGGCTCCCCCAATAATCAGTGGTCGTTTATCGTACATACAATCTCCCCTCCCGGTAGAATTTCCTAATCGGCAATATCAAGCAGGTCGTCATCAATATCTTCAATATCCTCACCCGGGGCACGGATACTCCGTCCCTCGCCGGTAGCTCCTCCCAGTGAGTCCAGTACGGAGTCAAGCAAGACCCTCCGGCGTTCCTCTGCCTCTCTGGCAACACGCTCGGCCTCCTCAGCGCGGCGGCGTTCCTCGGCCACTCGCGCCGCCTCGGCCTCACGCTCTTGACGTGCAATCTCCTCAGCTCTCCGACGTTCTGCCTCGGCCTGACGTCGTTCGGCCTCCTGCGTGTCTTGCAACAAGGCGATCATGCGTTCAACATCACGCCTTTGCGAGCTTTGGGGCTCAAGCCGGAGATACGCTCGATAGTCGCTGATAGCGCCGTCATACTTGGACCCTCGTACTCGTAAATTTGCTCGGTTCAGATAGGCATCTGCAAACCGAGAGTCTTCCTCAACAGCCTTGGTGTAGTACCGCTCCGCACTTTCTGTGTCAGTATTGCGAAAATGGTTGTTGGCCAGGTTGAAGTACACCACTCCAAGCTCGGCATCTGAGAGCCTCGAGGCATCAAGCAGCACATCAATGGCCGCGTCGTAGTCGGCTAGTTGCTCCAACACAACCGCAAGGTACATATGCAACTTGAAGTCCTGTGGACTCTCCTGTAATGCTTGCTCAAGATACCCACGCGCCCCCGCAGGGTCGTCCTCAAGAAACAGCTGCTCGCCACGTGCGCGAGCGCTCTCGGCGCTGAGAAGGCCTACAGCAACGAACATACAAAGAAGCACCGAGGCAGCTCGTAGAAAGCGTGGAGTACGGTGTTGTCTTGCTCTTAATCCTGGCATACTTATAGTCTACCCCTCATGTAGGACATTTGACACGGATCGGTAAAGCAATTAATCTTGGCCTTGGAAATTGAAAATCAACTATAAATGGAGGCCGCATGATTATTGTCATCATATTAATCCTCGGTGCGGCTATTGGATTTGTTACTTTTTTCGTGGCTAAATCTATACTTGCTCCGAAACGCGTCAATTCTGTTGCGGAGCTTCTCAAGAATAACAAGACGACTGCGGCTACTCGAGCGGCCAAAAAACTGATCATCAAAGAGCCCCGAAATGCAGATGCACATTACCTGCTTGGACTTGCGTATCTGGCCGACGACAAACCGGAGCTGGCCCTCATGGAGTTTCAAACCGTCAATGAAATTGGACAGTTTGATGGCTATACCAAGGAACTCCCTTTCAGGAAAAAGATAGCCGAACTGTACGAAAAATTCAATCAACCCGAGGAAGCGCTCAAGGAGTACCTGCTCCTGCTTAAGATGGAGCCCGAAAACGCAGAGAACTACTACAAGGCCGGGCACCTTTTCGAGCAGCGCAACAAGAGCGACCGCGCAGTAAGCTACTATCGCAAGGCGCTTGAACTGGATCCACGAAACTCTCAGGCACGCATGCGACTGGGCATGCTGTACTATAGGGCCAAGCGAACCGCCGACGCGCGCGCTGAGCTCGAGACAGCTATCAAGGCGCAGAGTGACAATTATGAGGCCCATTTCTACCTGGGGAAACTTCAGAAAGAGATGAAGGAACTCATTCCCGCACTGGCGTCTTTTGAGAAAGCTACCAAGGCACCAGCACTGCGCGCGAAGGCTCTCATTGAGCGCGGTGGCTGTTACCTCAGTTCCGGCAACAACGAAGCCGCTATTGGCGAGCTTGAGCGTTCGCTTAAGCACATCAAACCGGAAGACAAGAACGAAATACTCTATGCTCGATACTTTCTTGCGACTGCTCTGGAACGAACGCGACGTATTGAGCGAGCTGTTGAGGAGTGGGAAAAAATCTACGCCATAAAACCCAACTTCAAGGACACCGCGGCTAAGTTGGCGGAGTACCAGGAACTCCGCACCGACGACCAGATGAAGGACTACATGACCTCAAGCAGTGAGGAGTTTCTGGAGATCTGCACCAAGGTTACGCAGGAACTTGGACTCAGTGTCCGGGACTCCAAGACCGTCGGTGAAGGGTGCGAGATCATTGGTGTCGAGTCGCAGTCAAAATGGCGCAACGCCCGTAAGCTACCAACCATGATTCGTTTTCTCAGGGTGAGCGATATCGTAGATGAGTCGACGGTTCGCGCTCTGCACGAAGAAATGAAAAACCAGAACGTCACACGTGGGCTCATTGTTTCCAGCGGTGGCTTCTCGCGGACCGCCGTTGAGTTTGCCGAGTCACGCCCCATTGATCTCTACAACAAGGACAAGCTGCTGGAACTGCTGAAGTCAACGGGATAGTTCCGCATGACCATTCTTTGCGTTGCAGACCACATTGATCCGCTTGTTTACAGCACCCAGGCAAAGGAACGATACAAAGACATAGATTTGGTACTGAGCGCAGGAGACCTGCCCATGCAGTATCTGGGATTCATTTCCGGTAGTCTCAACAAACCAGTCCTCTTTGTCTTTGGCAACCACAATCTTGAGCACTACGCTCTCTTTAAACGACGCAACAGCATCAGCATAGATATACCAGAGACACTGCCGCAAATACAAAACTACTTCGGTTCAACCTATATCGGTGGACGAGTGGTGAAAAGAAAAGGACTTTTGCTGGCCGGGCTAGGTGGGAGCCGCCGGTATAACGCCGGAAAGAACCAGTACACCAACTTTCAGATGTGGTTAAAGGTCATGTGGCTGGTGCCAAAGCTGCTATGGAACCGCGTTCGTCATGGCCGCTATCTGGATATCCTCCTGACGCATGCCTCGCCCAAAGGCATACATGATAAACCAGACGCTTGTCATCAGGGCTTTAGCGCCTTTCTGTGGTTCATGCGACGTTTCAAACCGAGGTACCTGCTCCATGGACATATTCATTTGTACGACCGAAACGAAAAACGCGAGACACAGTACCATGATACGCTCGTGATCAATGTGTATGATCACTATGTCCTAAGAATTGAGGATGAGCCACGTGAGTGATTACGCCTCCCAAACCGCAGAAGACGACTTCAACCGGGTGCGCACTCGGGAGGTGTTTCAACGGCTATTCCACGCCCTGCGCCCTACAAGCCAACAACTGCTCTCCCTGAACGAGGTAAAGGAGGTGATTCGCCCAAAGGGTGAAACCTACCGAGGCATGGATGCGGTGAGGATCGACCGTATTGTAGGTAGCGAGGGCCGCTACCGTGACTTTAACAAGAGCTTCCTACCAAGACACGGATATCTACGCGGCCGCTGGACCAGTATTGACCGAGCCCATTTGCTCGACGTGATTCTGCCTCCCGTGCGGCTCTACGAGATTGGTGGGGTCTATTTTGTTCGCGATGGGAATCACCGGGTTTCGGTTGCAAAGGCACAAGGGGTCTACTCCATAGATGCCGAGATCACGTCGCTGAATGCCGAAATATCAATAGATCCATCCATGACGCAGGAGGACCTGCGACGCAAGGTTGTTGAGTATGAGCGCAAGGAGTTTCTTAAGCGAACAAACCTGCATCAACTCATTCCGGAAGCCGATATCAGAGTCACCGAACCCGGGCGTTACGAGGAGATAGAGCAGCACATCCTCGGCCACAAATACTTTATGAATCAAAACCTTGAGCGAGAAGTTCCATTCAGGAAGGCCTTGATCTCCTGGTACCACAACGTCTACAGGCCAATTGCAACCCTCGTCCGCAGTGAAAAGCTGCTGTCACGCTTCCCAAAACGCACCGAAGGTGACCTCTACATGTGGATTGTCAAGTACTGGCATGAACTCAAGCAAAAATACGGCCCCGAGTACAGCCTGCAAGAGGCAGCGTATGACTACACGAACCGCTTTGGGCGGCCCCGATTCCTCAGGCGCTTTGTCGCCTGGTTGAGCCTTGTCCCTCACAGGATCCTGGAGGGTGTGCGCGCGTACCTACCGAGACGAAAGAGACCGTAGCTCAGCGGCAGAGAAACGTACCGGGCCAACAACCACACCGCGTTCGCGGTCTTCATCGTAGTAACTCAGGTAGAGGTCACGCCCGGGCAGCACATCGGCGGATACCGATATATTTCCCCCAGCCGCAAGTTCACCAGGCTCACGCACCTCACGCTCAAGCAAGGAACCCCCGGCCCGGTCAAATACGGCAACAGTCACTGGCGAAACCGGGCTTTCAAGGAGCAGCTGCTCATCCGCTATCACAAGGCGTGGTACCGGTAGCACAGGGCCTCGGTCAGGAGCAACAAAAAAAGCTGTCTCTGCCTCATCTCCACCAACATCAACCACAATCACCCGATAGCGACCGGGAGTTATCCCCTCACCGGCTGGCGCTCTGAGTCGCTCGCTGCCAATCCAGTTGCCGTTGTCGTTGTGGTGAGTCCAGCTCTCGCGAGTCAGGCGCCAGTACAGTTCCCCTCCGTCATAGGCTATGTAGAGCTCTTCAATATCCTCAAAGCCGTCGCCATGCTGTACCAGGGCAAAAACCGACAGTTCTTCCGGCCCGGTTGCAAGCTCATTGTCTGTCGCCCGGATAATTACGCGGCTCTGAACCTGGAGAATTTGCGGTGTCTCGGCTGTACAGGACAGCAAGATCAGGAGAGGCAGCAACAGTGACAGGCAGGCTTTCTTTGGCAAAAAAAAGGCCGCAGTCTTCCAGACGGAGACCGCGACCTGTTCTTCATTGGACTTCATGCGAAATCACCGCACGTCTAGTAGCTCTTAGACGCTTGAAGTTTACGAACCTTCTTGGCAATCTTGCGTTCCAAGGACTTGCGCTTGCGATTCTTAATGGTCGAAGGCTTTTCAAAGTACTCACGCTTCTTCCACTCTCGGATTATGCCTTCTTTCTCTACAATGCGCTTAAAGCGCTTTAAAGCTTTTTCGAGGTTTTCTCCGTCGTCAACTCGTATATAGGCGATGTATATCACCCCCTTTTGTTTTCATTCAGGTTCAATGATACTGAAAAGCTGGTGAGTGTCAAGCAGAGGCTCGGCAAGAAACCGCTCTGGTTCTACCGGAACACCTGACACACGTATCTCCCAGTGCAGATGAGGGCCAGTGACCAAACCGGTAGCACCGACCGTGCCTATCACCTCGCCCCGGCGCACAAAAGCCCCCGTTTCGGTCGCCAGGCTGTCCATGTGGTAGTACAGGCCGTACACTCCGGGAAGGTGTTCCAGCACAATGGAGTAGCCGGTAATGAGACGGTCTCCTGCAAAGACCACCCTACCCGAGGCCGAGGCTACCACCGGTGTCCCGGTTGGAGCGGCAAGGTCGAGTCCGTAGTGAATAGAGCGAGCCTGTCCGCCATCAGAGTAGAGGAACTCGCGCCTGTCGCCAAACCGGGCACTCACACGAACATCGTCCCCACGAACCGGCAGCACCATGTCGCCAGGCGCAAACACCGCCTCGACCCGAAAGGTATCGAGCATGTTCATGAGTTCACGTGTTTCACGGTAGCGCCGGGGATCAGTTGTGGTTCGCAGCGCGGACATTGCCATATCAAGAGCGATAGTGCTCTCAAGGTAGTCGCGGTCTAAAATCTCAAGTTCACGATACCTTATCCGCCGCAGCGAGTTTGCTCCCTCAGTATACTCAACGCGAACTCGGTAGCGGCCGGGCTCAACCGTGCTCGGCACCCCAAGCAGTACCACAGTGCTCCGCAAATCCCGCCCCAGGGTTACCGAAAAGCCCTTAGCGCTGGAGACGCGCCGGCCGTCTTCTCGCTCTATGCGTGCAGTCACCGTACCGGCTGGCTGTGCAGGGTTAATCACGATCTGGAGCGCCAATCCACGTTCCACCGTTGCGGGGGAGTGAATAGAGATGGCCTGCGCCACAAAAAGTGGCCCCGCACAAAAAAGGAGAGTCAGGAGCAGGCTGCGGCTCAAGCCGTTCCTCCCGATTCACGACGGATATCAAGTACGGTGAGTTGCACCGACTCTCGCCCCTGGTAGTAGTTCCACCCATAGCGAAACACCACCGAAACTCGGTCACCCCGTGTGAAATCAAGGCCCACCTTCTCTGCCGCATTCCAGTAGACCGCTGGCCACTTGGTACCCGCTCCAGCAAGCAGTAGGCGCACATGTTTTTGCTCTTGCTTGCCCATAAACTCGACCTGGTCAAGAACCAGTCCATTTACAAGGAAGCTGAGTTCAGGGTTTTCTATACCGTACGGTTCAAACCGCCGAACGGTCTTTTCCAGGTCTGTTGAGAGAAACTGCAGCGGGAGTTCAGCGTCAATGTCAATGCGTTCCTCTAACTCGCTATCGAGCACGATTCCGCGCGCGGCCTCGTTCAGGCGCTTTCGGAACTCGGCAAGTCTGGGCACGGCTAGATGGAAGCCCGCTGCGGCGTCGTGTCCGCCCCAGTCCTCAAAGATATCCTCAAAGCCGCGCAGAAACTGGGTCGCCGAGAAGCCTCTGGCGCTTCGTACACTTCCTACCGCGCGGTCCTCACAAATAGCTACCACCGCGGCCGGGGCGTTAAAGCGTCGTGCAAGCCGACCCGCAATGATCCCGGTCACACCCCGGTGAATAGCGTCATCCTGCACAAGTACGAACTGCCCATGAAGTTGATCAAAACTCTCCTGGGCCGGACTCAATACCCTGTCCCAGGTTGTCTCTCCAATTTCGCGCCGCTCCTGGTTGAGTGCAATAAGCTCGTCGGTAATGGTGCGAACGGTGGTATGGTCCTGGCTCAGAAGTAGCTCGACCGCCTTGTCGGGGCGCCCCATTCGACCGGAAGCATTTATGACCGGGGCAATGATCCACCCTATATCTTTTGCGCTTACTCGTTTCCCCATGAGCCCAAGCTGCACCAGCAGCCGCTGAAGTCCCGGGCGTGTCCCGGCGTTCAATACATCGAGCCCTTTACGAATGAGAATTCGATTCTCGTCACGTAGGGGCATCATGTCGGCTACGGTTGCCAGTGCCACCAGATCAAGCGAGGCTGCATGCTTCTCGGTGAGCGATGCCTCGCGTTTAAGGAAAAATGCCCGGAAAAGCGCAGCAAATACATCGATCTCCTCCGGAGGTGTCTCACTGTAGATGCTCATTCGGGATCCATCCCGCATTGCGAGCAAACTCTTGTTTGTGAGTGACGGGAAGAGCTTCCAAACCTCGGGGGCGAGATCAATAAGCCCAATCTCAACGCGCTCGCCAAACACGGCACGCAACATCCGTTCCTGCTCTTTCTGGTTGTAGACCAGGATCTGGGTGCCTATGAGAAAGCTCTCGAGCCGAGTAGCGCCTATGTCAACCATTCCCGGCACCAGGTTCTCGCTAATGCGGTCAATCTCAATCAGGTTTTCAAGCTTGATACAGTCCAGCACGTAGGTGTCGTTACCGGGCCTCAGGTGCAGCAGACACAGCTGCTCCTTGAAGAAACTGGTGAGCCCAAAGCGCAGCGCCCAGCAGAACTGTGATGCCAAACCACAACCGCACAGTCCGTCAAAGGGGTAGGCGCAGTCTGGTAGTTTTGGGTTGATAATTGCGGTAGCGGGAGGCAACTCCAGTTGTGGATTATGATGGTCAATGACCACGGTATCAATTCCGTGCTCAAGCGCGTATGCAATCTCACGACTATTGGTGGTGCCGCAGTCCACGGTAATGATGAGGGTAATGTCCTGCTGACGGCACCGATCTACGACTGCCAGGCTGAGTCCGTAGGGCTCGTCACCCACCGGTACCGCCCAGTCCACCTCCAGCCCCAGCTCCTCGCGCAGACAACCGACAAGGAGCGCGGTGCTGCTAATGCCGTCGGCATCGCGGTCACCAAAAACAAAAACCTTCTCGCCCTCGCTGCGAGCCAAGAGCACACGTTCGACTGCATCCTCCATGTCCTCAAACAGGAACGGGTTGTGCAGGTGTTGAAGGTCATTCTCCAAAAAGAACTTGATGTCTTCACGGGCCAGTATTCCTCGACGCACAAGAATAGCCGCGTCAAGGAGGTCAAGCGAGTACTTCTCGGCAAGCGAACGCACATCGCCAGACTCGATTTCGGATTTATGCCAAATCATGAGTCGGTGCTGAACTCCTCTAGAAAGACCTCACTCGGAGGGTCGCACTCCTCTTCAGACACAATGTAGGCGCCCTTGAGCGCCTGCGCGGCAGCTGAAACGGCCTCATCACTCCGCCCGTAGACACGTGCCAGCATGTCGCCCGCAATGACCGTGTCGCCAATTTTACACTGGAGCTCAATACCGACGTTTGGTGACACTGCGTCTTCCATTCTACGGCGGCCAGCGCCCAGGGCCACCGCAGCAGTGCCAACCTTGTAGGCATCGACCGCCGAGATGTACCCACTCTGTTCAGCCAGCACCGCCCCAACAACCGTGGCGCGCCGCTTTCCTAAATCGGAAAGCAGTTTGTCTACCTTGCCGCCCTGAAGCTCCACATTGCGCAGGAACAGTTCAAGCGCGCTGCCGTCGGTACGGACGCGACGAGCCTCGGACAGGGCCTCGTCATGATTCTTGATTTTCCCTGAAACGGTGAGCATGCGTGCGCAGAGGCCCTCGGTTAGATCTATGAGGTCTTGACTGCGATGATCAGGCGCTTCGGAGTTGTGAAACTCGGCACCCAACAACAAGCAACTCTCCTCAACCTCAAGGAAGTTGCCAACCATGAACCCCAGGGGTTGATCCATGCGCGTAATACTGGCGTGCAAAGGCCGTTCGAGAGAATTCGCGGTCGCCACTAAAGCCTGAGCAAGGCCCCGCGCGTCCTCTATGGTTTTCATGAACGCGCCAAGGCCACATTTGACGTCCAACACCAGGGCCTCGGCGCCTTCAGCAAATTTTTTGGACAGGATACTCGAGGTAATAAGCGGGATAGACTCAACAGTTCCGGTGACGTCGCGGAGTGCATACAGGAGACGGTCGGCTGGCACGATGTCTTCCGACTGCCCGGTCATTGCATATCCACACTGGGCAACGATCTCACGAAAGCGTTCAGGCCCAGGCTGGGTGTTGTACCCAACAATAGACTCAAGTTTGTCGAGTGTTCCGCCGGTGTGCCCAAGCCCACGGCCGCTCATCATTGGGACGGCCAGCCCACAGGCGGCCGCCATAGGAGCAAGCAACAGGGAAACCTTGTCACCAACCCCGCCGGTGGAGTGTTTGTCCACAAGTGGGCGGTCAAGTCCGCTTAGGTCAAGGCACCGGCCGGTGGCAATCATTTCCCTCGTCAGCGCGGCAGTCTCAGCAGGCGTCATGCCCTGGAAATACACCGCCATGAGCCAGGCCGCGGCCTGATACTCAGGAATTTCGCCGTCTACTATCCCGGCCAGAAGCGCTTGCAGCTCCTCGCGCGAAAACTCCCCACCGTCACGTTTCTTCCGTATTAACTCTACTGCGTTTGCTTTGGTACTCACGACTCAGAGAGTAACACGGAAGCCTGGCTATTGACCACCATTACAGAAACCGGGCTACACTTTGACCATGACTGCGAACACTTCTCCTGCGGCAAACCGCACTGCGGCTGACCGTGGGTTACCTGCGTATAAGCTCTTTCTGGATCTGGACGGTGTGCTGGTGGACTTTGACGCCGGGATAGTTGATCTCCTGGGCAGACCGCCGGACGGCAGCCCAGGCGGTAAGCCTATTCCACCCGGTGTCATGTGGGGCACCGTGGCTCGGGCCGAGGCATTTTACGAGCATCTATCGTGGATGCCGGACGGCCGCCAGCTTTGGGAGTTCGCCCGCGCACTCAACCCTGTGATCCTCAGCGGCCTGCCTCGGGGAAACTGGGCAGCACCGCAGAAGCGAGCCTGGTGTGAGCGAGAGCTCGGACCGGATGTTCAGGTTGAGCTATGCATGAGCCGCGAGAAAGCCGAGCGTGCACGGGCGCTCATGCCAGAGGGGGTGCGTCCGGTGCTGGTGGACGACCGCGAGAGTTTAGCCGCGCCCTTTGAGCAGGCTGGTGGAGTATTTATACTCCACCGCTCGGCCACAGAGAGCATAGCGCGTCTGAAGGAGCTCTTCCGCCCGTCGCCAGATTGAGGGTCTCCACCCGCTCTATGCGCCTTCTTGGATCACCTTTGTGCGGTGTCCCCTTGCAGGCCAAGGGTCACCGCCACCGAACGCAGTGGCACCTCCACGACCTCGGAGGTAATGTGAATAAGCAGTCTCCGTAGTTCTCGCATCGACTCAGCCGCCAGACCCAGCTCAACGGCTTCCTCCACGCTCAACAGATCCGAGCGCGCGAGGTAGGCACGGGCTCCGGCGCTTAATGAAGGGGGCCGAACGCCACCACAGCGACTGCACACAAAACCGCCGGTTACCGATGAGTAGGAAGCCTCCACAGCCCCAGGGATGATGGACTCACATAGAGAACACCGCCCGGGTTCCGGCTGCGCGCCCAGAATATCAAGGAACCGCCATAGGAAAAGTGCTTCTATGCGGGGCACCTTAGGCGGGTCTATCTCGGAAAGAATGTCCAGACAGTTCTCCAGGAGAGCAAACAACTCGGCGGCCTCGGAGCCCCCGGCGTGGCCTGCAAGCACCGACTCAATCCACAAGGCAGCGGTACAGTAACGGTCAAGATCCTCCCGGATGCCGGTACGAAAGCTGCGGACATCGAAATCTGTAATCTTGTGGCTATTTTTTACCGGATCGCTATACAGGTAGCAGAGTCCCGAATGGAAGGGCCCTACCACCCCGCGTAGTTTTCCCCGAGCTGAACGTGCACCATGGGCCAGGGCCTGAACTACACCCTGCTCGGCGGTCAAGAGCCGCACCCCGAGGTGAATTTCCCCTACCGGGTAGGTCCTGAGAATAAGGGCTGGAAAGCTGCTCGAGCGGGTCATTACCCGCTACAATAGCACAGGGACAGCTCGCGCGACGAGCGCCCGAGACTCACCCAGCTGCACGACAGGTGTCAGATAGAGCACCTGCACTTGACCTCTCCCGTTGGAAGCCCTATTTTTGAGTTGTTGAAGTTCCTTACATCCTAGCAAAAATAACAGGTGACAGATGAGTACTCCACAAGAGATTGTACCGGCAAACATGGTTTTGCCGAATAAACTGTATGTAGTCCCGCTGAGCGGCAAACCAATCTTCCCGGGCATATTCAGCCCAATGATGATCAACAGCGCTCCCGAGATGGAAATAATTGAGAGTTCAATCTCTCAGGATGGAATGATTGGGCTGGTATTGCTCAAGGACGAGGATACCGAGAACCCAGCCGGAGAAGATCTTCACCGGGTTGGTACCGTCGCAAAAATTGTAAAACGCATACATCTCCCTGACGGGGGAATGAACGTGTTTATCTCAACGCTCAAACGATTTCGCATTAAGAAGATCCTCAACGACTCGGCTCCCATCACGGTTGCGGTTGAGTACCTTGACGACACCGATGAAACCGGAGACGAGGTAAAGGCACTTACCCGCTCCCTGATCAGTGAAATGAAGCAGGTGTCAGAGAACAACCCCTTTTTCTCGGAAGAAATGCGCCTGAACATGGTCAACATTGACCACCCCGGGAAAATTGCCGACTTCATTACCTCAATTCTCAATATTGACCGCAATGAACAGCAAGACGTACTTGAAACCATTAAGGTGCGCAAGCGAATGGAAAAGGTGCTGCTCTTTATCAAGAAGGAGCAGGAACTCCTGCGCATTCAGAAAAAAATCCAGAACCAGATCAACGAAAAAATAGAGAAAAGCCAGCGTGAGTACTTTCTTAAGGAGCAGTTGAAGGTCATTAAGCAAGAACTTGGTATGCCGACCGATGCCAAGACAAGTGAGCATCAACGTTTTAAGGAAGCTATTGAGAAGCTCAAGCTGCCGGAAGAAGTTCGTGAGCCTGTTGAGCAGGAACTGGAGAAGTTCAGTCTCATGGAACCCAACAGCTCCGAGTTCACAGTCACACGCAACTACCTGGACACCATTATTACCCTTCCATGGGCAGAACCTGAACGGCGGGAAATAGACATTGAACAGGCCCGTCTGATCCTGGATGCAGATCACTACGGTCTAGAGGATGTCAAGGAACGCATCCTTGAGTTCCTCACGGTGAGAAAGCTCAAACAGGACTTCAAGGGCTCAATTGTGTGTTTGGTTGGCCCGCCAGGAGTCGGAAAGACCTCGGTCGGCAAGTCCATTGCCAAGTCGCTTGGCAAGGAGTTCTTCCGCTTCTCGGTTGGAGGCATGCGCGACGAGGCCGAGATTAAGGGGCATCGCCGCACCTATGTGGGGGCAATGCCGGGTAAGATCATCCAGGGCCTTAAGATTGTGAAGAAGAAGGACCCGGTGTTCATGATTGACGAGATAGACAAGCTCGGGCAGTCTCATCAGGGAGACCCATCATCCGCCCTGCTTGAGGTGCTGGACCCTGAACAGAACGTTGCCTTCCGGGATCACTATCTGGATCTGCCATTTGATGTCTCGGACATCTTTTTCATTACCACTGCAAACACACTCGACAGCATTCCACCGGCGCTCCTGGACCGCATGGAGGTCATTCGCCTCTCTGGGTATATTGACGAGGAGAAGGTGGCAATTGCCCGCAAATACATCATTCCCAAAAGCCTTGAGCGCACCGGTTTCAAGAAGAAAGATGTTTCGTACAACAAGACCTCGATGCTCAGCATTGCCAACGGCTATGCGCGTGAGGCCGGAATGCGGAACTTTGAAAAGGCCGTCGATAAAATACACCGGAAACTCGCGCGCCGAATGGTACTTGAGTCACACCAACCTCCGTACAAAGTCACCCCGGAGCTGGTAGAGGAGCTCCTGGGGAAACCAAGCTTCAGAGGCGACGAGGTGAAGAAAATCACCGGGCCCGGAATGGCTGTAGGACTGGCCTGGACGCAGTACGGCGGTGATACGCTCATGATCGAGGCCATTGCGAACCCGGGTAAGGAGGGAATCAACCTCACCGGCCAGCTGGGCGCGGTCATGCAGGAGTCCGCCAAAATTGCATACACCTATGTACGGCACCTGGCCGGAACTTTTGGCGTTGAGCGTGAGTTCTTTGAGAACAACCAGATACACCTGCATATTCCGGCCGGGGCAACGCCCAAAGACGGCCCCTCGGCGGGAATTACCATGGCTTCCGCTCTGTTGTCTCTGGTACTGGGAAAAACCATTAACACCCGGCTTGCAATGACCGGGGAGCTCTCTTTGGTTGGTGAGGTGCTGCCCATAGGCGGTCTCAAAGAAAAGACCATTGCAGCCCGCCGGTCCAAAATCAAGGATATTGTCATTCCGCGCGCAAATGAGCGAGACCTTGATGAGATTCCGGAACATGTGCGCAAAGGGATTCGTTTCCACTCGGTTGACACAATGGAGCAAGTCATAGACAAATTGTTTCCATGAAGCCGATCCGAGTATTTGCCGTTATCATCGTAGTTTTTGCCGCGGTCATCGGTGGCGCAATGGGTGTGAGCACCGCGCTGTCGATGGCGAGGCCGGTGGAACCACAGCCGACCGTCGAGCCCGACGCCGCACAGCTGCCGCACCCGGAGTTTGATCTGTCATTGAGTGAGCTCCGAGAGCTGGTGTCAACGGCACCCGTGGAGGCCCAAGAGGCAGTTCTTGCCCGACCTCAGTACTTTCTTGAGCTCATGAAGCAAGCACTGGGACTACCCGCCGACTTTCTGGTGCTGGTGGACAAGCAGAACCGACTTCCCGCAGATTACGTTCCGCACGACCTGGTGCGTCTGAATGAGTATTCGAACCGGATCCTGCTGAACCGATCAGATCTCAGCCTGCGCATGGTTCTTATGCCGGACCTCCTGGCCATGATTGAGGCGGCGGAGCAGGACGGCGTTTCGCTCCTGGTCTCCTCCACCTACCGCTCCTACGACTACCAGGCTGGCCTCTTTCAACGTAACGTCGAGCGCTTTGGCGAGGAGCGAGCACGGACCTTTTCAGCCGAACCGGGCGCGTCACAGCATCAGCTTGGCACCGCAATAGACTTTGGCGACATTACGCCCGCCTTTGCCGAGACGGCCGCCGGGCGCTGGGTGAGAGACAACGCCCACAACTTTGGCTTCTCGCTTTCCTACCCACAGGGCTTTGAGGAACTCACTGGTTACATTTGGGAACCGTGGCACTACCGCTGGATCACTCGGCTTGGAACGGAGATAGAGCGGGAGTTCTTTGGTGGAATACAGCAGTACCTCCTTGAGTTTTTCAATGCTGCCGAGCCGCGCCTCCGCAGCGCGCTGGAAGCCGGTAACAGGGAGTAAGGAACCATGGAACTTCTTGCCCCTGCGGGCACGCCGGAAAAACTCCGCTTTGCGTATTTGTATGGCGCCGACGCCGCCTATTTTGGCCTCGGTGGGCTCTCGCTGCGTGACCGCGCCGGTAACTTTGACGACGGAGACCCTGCCACCCTCGCCACCTCGCTCCGTGTCGCCAAGGGGAGCAAACGCCTTTACTGCGCGGTGAACCGGTATTTCCAGAATGACGAGCTGCGGGCTTTCGAGGAGCGGCTTGACCAGGTAGCCGAACTCCCGATTGACGCCTTTATAGTCAGCGACCTTGGTATTGTGCCACTGCTGCGAGCTCGTATGCCAAACTGCGAGCTGCATCTTTCTACTCAAGCTAACTGTACGAACCAGGAAGCGGCACGCATGTACCATGACATGGGCTTTTCGCGAATTGTTGCGGCTCGCGAGCTCTCGTTGCGAGAGCTTTCCCAGATCAAAAGCGCGGTGCCAGACCTTGAGCTTGAGGCCTTTGTCCATGGTGCAATGTGTTTGGCATATTCGGGGCGATGTTTTATCTCCAAGTGGATGGCAGGGCGCTCCGGCAATACCGGTGACTGCGCCCATTCATGCCGCTGGGAATATGCCTTGCATACTGGCGACATGTACCTGCAGGAACGTGAACGTCCCGACGAGTACTATCCGGTCATAGAGGACGACGGACATACTATGATCCTGTCCTCACGGGACCTGTGCCTTATAGACCACCTTGCAGCCTTCCGGGATGCAGGAGTTGACAGCCTGAAAATTGAAGGCCGCATGAAGTCGGTGTACTACACCGCTGTAGTGACCCGCGCGTACAGAAAGGCTATTGACGCGGTCATGGACACAACAGCGCCAGACCCGGCGCCCTTCCGAGACGCGCTTTTTGAGGTCAGTCGGCGTGAGTACTCGACCGGTTTCTACTTTGGAAATGAAGCGGTACAGCACCCTACCGAGACGAGTTATCGTGAGGAGTATCGGTTCCTTGGCGTCCTCGAGGCCAACACCACAGAGGCTGTCGATAGTCCGGTGCCACCACTCTCCTTCACCGCCAAGAATGTCTGCAACATAGATGACGAGATTGAGGCATTGGGACCCGACACGGCCAAACTCCCTCTGATCAGTCCGGTGTTTCTCGACGAAGACGGCAAGGAGGTAGATGTGATTAAGCCCAGCCGGAGCTACTCCATCCTGGGCCCCTGCGACTTGAGTCCGGGCATGGTGCTTCGTCGCCGCATTTACGAGAAGGAACGGCTCAAAACCTAGCCTTGCGTCCGGCTGGCGCTTCTCTGTGTCTTGTCATTCGCGTTCAGCCACGGTATTCTTCCCAGATATGCACAGTTTAGAACAACGAATGGCCCATCTCGGTATCGCGGTACCGGAGCTTCTGCTTCCGAATTCCAATATCGACATGGAGCGCTGGGCGGTTATTGCCTGTGACCAGCATACCGCGAGCCCGGACTACTGGAACAAGGTAGAGGATCTTGTGGCAGAAGCGCCCTCCACCCTGCGGCTCATTTTCCCTGAGATATACCTGAACGACGCCGACAAAGATCAACGAATTGCCGCGATCAAGGAAAACATGGTGCGGTATCTCGCAGATAATGTCTTTGCCGCCCCCACCGAAACGGCCGTGTATATTGAACGTGACACTGGACGGGGAACGCCACGACGTGGACTACTCCTGAGTTTCGATCTTGAGCAGTACGACTACTCGCCCGACTCGGACAGTCTCATACGTGCTACCGAAGGAACTATTCTTGACCGCATACCCCCGCGGATGGCTGTTCGACGCGGTGCAGCACTGGAGTCGCCTCACATCATGGTGCTTGTAGACGACCCTGACCACAGCGTCATGGCTCCTTGGCACGAAGTCGCTGCAGACTCGAGC
Organism: Spirochaetales bacterium; assembly: GCA_007127105.1. Classification (GTDB taxonomy): domain Bacteria; phylum Spirochaetota; class Spirochaetia; order DSM-27196; family SLAA01; genus SLAA01. Next base: position 20,606 of record SLAA01000229.1, read on the forward strand.
CGGGAGCTGCTGTACGAGACACAGCTCATGGCAGGTGGCGGATACATTAAGGGATATAGGGTTGGGGAATCGGAGCTCGAGTGCGTTGTAGATGCACTTGAGGCACTCCAGGCTCCGGAGAGACTTGCCGAACGGTACGGCGCTGGTGGGCGCTTGCTCTTTGCAATGGGCGACGGGAACCACTCGCTTGCCACCGCTAAAGCGATATGGGAAGAACTAAAGGCCAATGGCGCAGACCCTGAGACACATCCGGCACGTTGGGCCTTGGCTGAACTGGTGAACCTGCATGACCCGGCGCTGCTGTTTGAGCCCATACATAGAGTTGTGCTCAGCGTCGATCTGGCCCGTTTTCTAAGAGCAGTGCGAGACTGCCCTGACTGGGAGTATGAGCCAACCGGAGCGGCGCTGGGCACCCCACCTGAAACCGCACCAGAAGGAAGCATCCTTTTTCTGAGTCCTGCCGAGTCTGGCATACTTCACCTCAAAGACAAAGCACGGCTTGCGGCCGCTACGGCTCAGGAGTTTCTGGACTCGTTCACCGCTTCCACGCCCAACGGTGAGCAGCCCGAGATAGACTATATCCATGGTTCAGCTACCGTGGCCTCACAGGTTGAGGAGCATGATGCAGTGGGTTTTATTTTGCCTGAGTTTGACAAGAACAGCCTGTTTCGCACGGTTGCGCGTGAAGGCACATTGCCCCGCAAGTCTTTCTCTATGGGGGTAGCCGCCGAGAAACGCTACTACCTCGAGTGCCGGAAGATTCTCACCTGACGCGTGGATCGCCGACATGATATACTAAGGGTGGGAATGCGATGAAAACCTCGATCGCCATTGCGTTGTTGCTGCTTCTGTCACTCAGTGTTTCGGCGCAACAACAAAGAACACAGCTTGTCTTCGCTTTTGTGGGTATTTCCTCCTTAGATGAGGAAATTAGCCAGGCGGAAATACGTGTGCTCGAGAATCGCCTCACTACAGCACTTGTAGGCATTGCTGAGTCGCAGGGCTACAGCATCATTATCCCTCGTAACCGGGATCTCATTCGCAACGAGTTAGAACTCAGCCACAATGCTGGCCAGATAGGCAGGGGTCCGGAACTCGCTGAGCTTGTCGCGGCCCATGGCGTAGTTGCCGGTGAAATTCATCGGGTATCAGGACAGTACTTCCTGGACTTGCAGGTGATTGCGACCGCCAGTGGCGATACCCTCTTTGCTTATAGTTCAGACTACGAGACCTACCTTGAAGCCTTAGACGGCGGGCGAGACGCTATGTATGCCCTCTTTGACCTTGAGGTCCGTGAAGCGTATGAGGGTGCTCTGGCGGAACGCGAGTCCAGAGCGTTCTCACCAAACCGCACCGAAACAGATCGATTTTATCAAGAGCCGTCTACCGAGCTGCTTATCGGACGTTGGTCGGGCGATGTCGGAATTGACCATATAGAACTGTTTCCTGATGGTCGCGGTTTAGCGCGTATTCCCGGCGGTCACACAATGCGGCTGCGCTTTGAAACACAGGCAGATCAAATTGTGGTTGTTCAGGACGAGCCCAACGCACCCAAACTGTACTTGGGGAGCTTTCCCTACAGTCTTGCTGTCCAAATTGTGGAGCTTGCGCGTCCTATGCGCTGGATCTTCCGCCTCAGTCGAGATGGCACCCAGCTTATCGGTAGCAAGGAGACAACCTCGGTACGCGTTGAACAGGGTCGGGTGGTTGCTGCGGACAATAGTTTCTCGCGCGCCGCTGCATGGGAACGACTCCCCTAGGTCCGCTAACTCACCCTGTCCCCTAACTCACTTTCCGCGGCTGCACTACCGCCCCGTTTATACCTCTGCCAGAGCGAACACACTGTACGTCGTTGAGAGCAGGAACGCTGCCACGGTTTTGCAGGCGCCGTGTAGTAGCTCTACCCCGCGCCATCCCCAGAGCTAGTACCAGGAGCCCCACACTCAGAGCAGCAGCCCTAATCCATGGATAGTGGTTAGGCCCCTTGCCGATTGGGCGGATCATGCGTCCAGGACTGGCACTTTCGCCGAGGCGGTTAGGATTCGGGTAACCTTCCACTCTGATCACACCCTCGTTGGCCCGGTACAAGCCAATACCACGCCCCTCCATCACTATCACTTCCGAAAGTGTCCGCAGATCCTCTATACGTCGCAGCAGCTGGTCGTTCCTGCGTTCGAGGTCTGCAACGTTGGCTTGAAGTTGCTCTGCATAGTCGTTGTGCCGCCTGTGTTCGAGAATTCCATACGAGGAAAAGACGAGAGTCAGGGCTAAGTAGGTCAAGGCCGTTGCACAGAGTGCCGTGAGTAAGGAATTTCGCGTCATATCTCTTTCCTTTATAACGGTGTTCCTGTACGGCGGCTTTAGATATTGACAAGCAAAAACCCTCAAGGTACCTTAGTTTTTGCGGTTCACTAGGGCGAAAGAGTTGCCGATACATCCTATGTAGGACTTAACCTCATCGCCTAGGAGTGTTTCATGGCCGTCGACGAAACTACATTCGGCAATACCAACGCCGACGAACTATCCGAGTCCGAGCTCGAGCAATACGGAGTCTGGGTGAAATCTGCCCCTGAAAATCTCGACGAGGACGGTGATGACTCCTTGCAGCTCGAAGACTTCTCGGTCGACGAGCTTGAAGACTCTGCTAGAAGTTTCCTTGGCGAAGAAGAAGAAGAAGAGTCGCAACAGAGCTCTGCGTTTGACGAGGACGTTTTTGATGAAGTGCCGGTGTTCAGCGACGAGGAAGAAGACCTCTTGGCCGAGCTCGAGCGCTCCGGCCCGTCCGAGACCGAAGCCGGACTGGACACCGAGCTACCAGGCGACGACAGCTTTGAGTTTTCTGGCGGAAAGAGTTATGCTCTTGACATAGAGGACTCCGCTTCTGACCTGTCCCAACCTGGACAGATTAGTGAGGAGTTCGGTGCCGAACAGGAAGGCTTTGACGATATTGAACAAGAGTTCAACGCGGTGGAGCCTGGGGAAGACTCCTTCAGTATGGGAGAAGCACTTGGGGTACCGGGAGAACAAGATGAGTTTTCTGGCGGCGACTACCCGGATCTTGATGACTATCCCAATCTGGATTTGGACTCTACCTCACTGCCAGATGACGAAGAAAGCGACGACTACGACGATATTCAGATAGATCTTGATCATGATTCAAGTATCCCTGAACTTGAACTTGATGAGCCCACCGATCAAGGTGTGGCGGACCTTACGCCAGATGAGGAACAGCTTCTTCGTGACGCTGAAGACTCAGTTGAAGCAACCGAGAAGGATGATGAAATGGATCAAGCCGCCTATAGACTCCTGGAACAGATACAGGGGGAGATTGCCAGTATCAAAGAGGATCTTCACGAACTTCGTGAGGACGTAGCCGATATTCGTGCATCTCGTGCCATGGGAACCCCGGTGACTGCAGGAACCGCTACCGACGCAGAACCCAAAGTGCAGGGTTCGGAAGAAGGCTCAGGCTTGCTTGACCCCGGCTTCTTTGAAGAGGACGAAGACGAGACCATTGCCCTAACCGGCGATGAACTTGATAATATTCTTAATACCGCTGACTTTGTTGAGACTACGGGAGAGCCTACCCCGGTCGACGACTCCCTTCACGAAAGCCCCGAAGCTGGCTTGGAACTTGACGAGATCGATCTTGAAGAAACGGATCTTGAGTCCGACTTTGATGTCTCGTTTGAGCAGGAAACACCGGAAAGCGCGGAAGTCCTGGATGAAGAGCTGCCCCAGGAAGACATCATTCCTATGGATCTCGAGGACAGCGACAGTGAAACGGTCGATTTTGATGTATCTGACCTTGATGACGACGACGAGATTACCATCGATCTTGCCGACAGTGACGAGCCGGAGACCGCAGCCATTGCGGATGACGAGCAGGACATTGAAATTGGCGACGACTTGGATCTTGGCGACCTGGAGTCTGAGCTTGACGAGCTTGAGAGCGAGGACATATCCCTTCCTGTTGAACCATCTGCGGAGGACAGTACCGAGGCACCCATTGAGGAGATCTCGATTGACGATGAGTTCGACATGATGGAAGAGGAGGCAGAGTCCGACGAGACTCCCGCCGGATTCCCTGGCGATGATGAAGCGGCCCTGGAAGTTGAAACCCCTCCCACCGATACCTCCGAGATAGACACGCTTGCACAACTCGACATCGATTCCGAACTTGCCGATATAGAAGACCTCAAGGACAGTCCGGATGACACCGTCGCCGACACGAGTGAAATTGACGATATCTCTATTGCATTTCCGGACGAAGACGAGAGCGAAACCCCTGCCGAAGATGTTGAAACCGGACTCGACATAGACGAGGACGAGTTCGAGATAGATGATGAGCTTGATCTCGAGGAAGACACCCTTGAGCTCGAAGAAGACGAGCTCGAAGAAGACGAGCTTGGAGAGGTTGAGGCTAGTGACGATGAGCTCGAGGAAGAGGAACTCGGGGATGTTGAAATCACGGACGATGAGCTCGAGGAAGACACCGACACCGAGCCAGCCTTCACCGCTCACAGTCTGACAGATACCATGGCCGCCGCGCAGGAGGCAGCAGAGAACGATTCCGAACTCAGTGAGGATCTTCGTGAAGAAATCCGAGCCGTCCTCCGTTATATGGATCAACTGCTTGAGTCGCTCCCGGAGGACAAGATTCAGGAGTTTGCGTCTTCAGAACACTTTGAGGTGTACAAAAAACTCTTTGAAGAACTAGGACTGGAAACCTAATGGGGCTCTACCACAAAATTATTACCGAGGGTGGCGAGGTACAGGACTCTGATATTGTGCCTGCCACGATTGACGAAAAAAAAAACGGATCTTAACTGATCTCCTCTCGGACAAGGACAACGACCCGGACGGACCACAAGCACCGGAACTACGCAGATTTCTTCGAATAATCAGAGAAATGGGTATGGATCTACGTGCCCCGGTAGAGGTCTTCACCGCGGCCGCCGACTTACTTCGTGTCGCCAAAGGCGCTCTGTTGCTGAGAAGTCACGATGAAGATAGCTTTGTCGTCTGGGCCTATCGTGGGCTTGATGAGACCACACGCCACCGCCTTGAGTTTCCCCGACACAAACTTCCGGAGCTTGTGCACAATTTAGGATTGGCATCGGCGACCGACGACAAACAAAGAGCAGCCGCTATCGCCCCATATTTGTCAAACTTGGAGTCATCCATGCTTGGTTCGGCACTCCTCCTTGCGTTTCCGGAAACTGACCCACAGGCATTACTCCTTGTTCTTGACTCACCGTATCTCACGAGCACCAAAGCGCATGTGGGACTCCTCCTTGCTGCGGTGGGAGATCCTATAGTTGATGCTTTAGACAACTCGGCAGTACGGCACCTTCGAACAGGCTCCCGCCACCGGCAGCTGAACCGGCGTGGTTTTACCCAGATAGTTCTTCAGCACATTGAAGCAACCGCTACGGGGGGGCATCTCGTAGCTTTGGACCTGCAACCGGTGCTCGATCACCTGACCAAACAGCATCCGGAAATGGATCAGTTTCGTGGCTTTCAGGATCTGTACACGCTTGTTTTGCGAACCCTTGGTGGTGAGTCTTTCGCACTCCGGGCGCCTGCCCAACGGATTTGGGTCTATGTTCCTGCCGGAACCTCCGAGGATATCGATCTGCTGCTTGCTCACCTTTCCGCTGTCATCCGCACAAAATTCACCCTTGACCCCGCGCTGAAAATACTCACTCATCAGGATGTAGAGTTGGACTCCACAGCCTTGCAGGCGCAGTCTCAACTCGACAGTATTCTGGCCGATGTTCAAGATTGAGAGTTCGAAAAGCGGACTACCCTTTGCTATTTGCCATGGACGACACCTCCACTCCGCCTACGACCCGCAGCGAGAAGCGCGCAAGTTCGTTTCGACCCAGATTGGCGACCGAAATCCGGACACAGCCATTGTGGTCGGTGCTGGATTGGGATACATAGGCGCCGAACTACGGAGACGCGGGGTGTTCACCGTTCAGGTTTTCCTGTCTGCGTCCACCTACTCCGCCGCAACTGAGCGTGGAGATGTGGCATGGTGGCCTGAAGGCGACATACATAGAGAAGGAGCAACAGACTCCCCCACCGACACGCGCGAGGCGGTTCGGAACGACGCTTCCTTGCGCGCGTTCCTCCGTTCGGTATTAAGCGACACCGATGCGGCGGGACTGGAAGTCTTGTCCTGGACTCCGTGTATGGAGGCCTTCCCAGAGGAGGCAGAGAATGCCTTAGCCTCCGTTGCTGACGTGGTACGTGAAAGCAACGCAAATCTTACGACAATTTCAGCATTCGGCCCGCGTTGGTTCAGAAACATATGCGCCAATTTTCGTGACACCCAGGCCGTGCGCAGCTCTGCGAGCAGCTGCAGGCATGTAGTTATAGCGGCAGCTGGCCCCTCTCTGGAGGCTGCAATACCCGCTCTTCAGGAGCTGTATCACCTGAACGCGGAAATCTGGGCTGTCGGTACGGCGCTGCGGCCTCTTGCAGCTGCGGGTATTCAACCTAGCCTCGTCATAACCACTGATGCCGGGTATTACGCCCTGGAGCACCTAAACGCGGTCCGCGGATCCAGCGAGTTCTGTATCGCTGCGCCACTTAGCGCCGCTCGAGGCGTGACGCGACGCGGTTCCGGGCTCCTGCTCCTCAACCAGGGCTCTATTATAGAACGAGAGCTCTTTGAGAACTGTCGTCTTCCGGCGACTTTTTTGCCAGCCAATGGAACTGTGGCAGGGACCGCACTTGAACTCGCGCTACGCGTTAGTTCAGGTCATGTGGTTCTTGTAGGGCTGGACCTTGGTTACCGTGATGTACAACCCCATGCGCGTCCACATAGTTTTGAGCATTATCTTGAGCGAAAGGAATCCCGGCTCCATCCGCTCTACGGCATGTTTGTGGCCCGCGCCTTGGAACACAGCTCCAGAGTATCGGATAGACGACGGACCACTCGTCAACTGGAAACTTACGCAGGCTGGTTTCGACGTCGAATTTCTCAACTGCGGCCTCGAGTGCTAACCCTCGGCCCCTCGGCATTGGAGCTGGGGGCTCCGCATATTACCCACGCCGAGCTCATGGCGCTGGCCAAGGAGCACAAGCTGGCGCCCACTGGCACCAACCAGACTCAAACACACGCCCCTCAGGACTCGACCGGTGCTTGGACAGCGAGCCTGACCGAGCATGAGCGCACCGTAGCGCTGTCGTCAATGCTTCACGCCCTGGAACTTCGACTGGAACGCGTGGCCGCTGTAACAACTCGGGAAGAGTTTCAGTCGCTGCTTCACCCCCAGCGCTTTCAAGCTTCGCAGGCAGGATCGGGGGCAAGCCCGGACGACCTGCAGCTACTCGCCTACCTAAACTGTCCTGGGGTTTTGAACTGCATTCGTCAGACCAGTCCAGCTGCTTTTCGCGAGGAGCTCTCCGACGCGGTGGAAACGGCACGCACGCTCCTCAATGAGCAGAAACGAGACCGGGCCTCATGACTGGATATGGGCGCCTTCTTGAGCTGAATCTACGGTCTCTGCGGGCTGCTGGCGGACAGCTGGGCCAGGAGACGGCGAAAAGGGTGGCGGCAAGCAAGGCGTCGCCACGGCTACGGGTAGAAGCTTCGCGCAGCGGCGGAACAGAAGAGCCTACCGCTATTCTCACAGGGCCGAATGGCGAGCTATTTCTCCACTCTCGCTATAGGCCCCGAAGCGAGGCCGTTAAGTTTGCCGCTGGCCTTGAGGGGTGTGACTACCTGGTTCTTTTTGGCTTTGGCCTAGGATATGAGGCAGAGGCCATAATCCAGACCGCACCACAGATGCAGCTGCGCATCATTGAACCAGACCCGAGCCTGTTGTACAGCGCATTCCTGGAACGCGACCTGAGCAAGCTGCTTGGGTTGGCTCAGGTCCGAATTATCTGTGAAGAGCAGGTGGATGAGGCGGTAGGAAGACTCGATTACTTGCCATTCTTTTTTCCTCGGTTCAGAAGCACTCATCTGCGCGCCCGGTTGACAGCAGATGATCAGTATTTCAGAGAATGTGCCGCACGGCTGGAGGTCTTGGTTGGGGCAGCAGGCGGCGACTATCGCGCATGTGCGAACTACGGACTGCGCTGGTGCATCAACACCATTCGAAATCTTACCTTGCTCGAACGTTCATATTCTCTTACTGAGTCCGTTCCAACGAAGAGATGGAACATTGTGGGGGCCGGACCAAGCGCGGATCGCACCATTGGAGACCTCGCAAGGGCGACCGACAGCTTCACGCTGTACTGCGACACCGCTGTACGTACCGCCGCCGCAGCTGGCACTGAACGGCTGACCGCAGTCACGATAGACCCTCAGCCAATTTCTAAGCTTCATTATCTGGGAGTGATGCCGGAACAGGTGCACCTGGTTTCCGACATAGGGGCCCATCACAGCCTGCTCCAGAGCTTTCCGTACCTTTACTTCATCAGCTCCGGACATCCTCTTCACCGCTACCTCTCCTCGCGTGGGCTTCCGGTTGGCCCGACCTTGGTACAGGGCGGAAGCGTTTCAGAAACCGCCCTCCGGCTTGCGCACCATGCTGGCGCAGAAGAGATTGCAGTTCACGGACTGGATTTTGCCTACCTGGCCGAGAGGAGTTATGTCGTGGGTAGTTGGCTTGAGTCTTACTTACGGAACAAAAGCGACCGACTCCACAGCATGAGCAACCAAAACTACTCCTTTATTCGCCAGCGCAAGGCAGAGCGCCGCTCAACGGCACCCGAGGAACGAAGCGCAACTGGCGACCGACAGAACCCGCCCACCTACAACAGCAGCTTGCTCGACGACTATCGAGCCGCGTTCTTCTCGGCCGCTACAGAACTAGGTTACCACTACCAACCTGGCGCATCATGGAGCTCAGCAGGTCTCCTTTCTACTGAACACCCCGGTTCAAAACCATTCGGCACCACCACGGCCACCACCACCACAACAACAACTATGGCCCACGGGGTGAAGGATGTACTCCTGCGGCTTCGGCAGGAGCTACTGGAGCTACATCTGCCGACCACCGAGACGAGCTTTACTATGAGTTACCGATTCCTTGGTGATGCAGGCATGACACTTGTCCCGGCCGCGATTTATTTCCACGAACGACGAGGTTCGGATCGCTGCGAGGCTATGCGGCAGTCGTGTGAGCTGCTGCAAGACCAGATCTCCGAGCTTATCGACGCCGATACGTGATGCCAGCGTAGCCAACAAAGGAGTCCGCTGGACGACAGTCGTAACTGGTGTGGTAGCCAACGAGTTCAGCGTCGTCACACCCAACGGCACAAGCATACGCAACCGCAACCGCCGCAGCACCTGCCGAACAGGCTGAACGGTCACGTGGCCCGCACTCAATGACGCCATCAGCGTCAAGCTGCGCGAGTTTCTCTAGCATGGTGGCGTCGTTGGACTCTCGCACCCACGCATGTGCGTCATCTCCCAGGCCATGATTCGTGAAGCCGAAGGCAGGCCCGTAATGAGTGAGGTCGGTAGAGCCGACTACTGTTATGTCGTTACCATCGTGTTGTAACTCGGCTTCAGCTAGAGCATTAGCAAGTCGGTGGACCAGCTCGGAATTTGGCCCAACGCGGAGCCAGACAATGCGCAGCTCTGGATTAAGATAACTTAGCATTGGCATGATCACCTCAACTGAGTTCTCCGCGTCTTCATCTGGTACAGTGTCAAAGTTCTGCATGATGTAGTCACGCAGCCGGTGATCGGTCTCGACGATTCCAACCGGCGTCTCGTACGCGTCCTCGCTGGCCATGACCAGGGGGGAGTTAGCTGAAAGATGCCCCCCAACGACTACTACGGTCCTGCTTCGTTCCAGGGTACTGAGAGTGTCAAACGCTAATCGACCGGAAAATGACCAGCCAGCGTGTGGCACGACCACCGCACGCGACCGAGGTTTCTCAATATCCCGGCAGCACCAGTCGTGCAGCACCTGTTCTATTGCCTCTTCTGTCTCCGGATACCACCCTGTCGAGAGCTTACGTCGACGAATTGTTTCGGCCATCTTAGATTAATCATACCAGCGATATTCATAACCGTACACAATCACTCTTCACTTTTTCGCTTTTTCACGTATACTGTTGCCTATGAAGGCTCGCTTTGCACAGGTATGTGCCGCAATTACCGTTGCCGTGTTCGCTGCAGTGACCGTCTTCTTCGTTCTGCGGCTGAATGAGGCTCACGAGCGTAGTGTCCTCAATCGACAGGCACACTTTGAAGCCCTGAGCAATCTAGTCGCCCAGGCCTACCAGGCCGCGGGCAACTCCTTTGAACAGATCGATTGGGAGCGTGTTGCTGAAGAGTTTGAGCTCTCCCGTCACACTGGGGCTGTATCTATTGCCTCGGTCGAGGGTAGACTCCAGTATCTCACAGCACGTGATGTGTCGTACCTGAGTTCGACGACCCGTACCCAACTTGAAGAAGACGCAGAGCTACAGAGTGGGCGTAGCGAACCCTATTTGTTGCCCCCCTCTCCACGCGAAGTTCGCCTCAGCGAAACACTGTCCACCGCAGGCGGCGAGTTCATTCACGTTGAGGCGGTCTATCCAACCCTATCAAACGCCGATATCTACCCTCTCCTGCGTGACTCCTTCCTGATGCTCCTGGCTTTTGCGGCTCTTACACTCGCGGCGGCTCTTGGCCTCTATCTGCATCGTAGCGGTCATCAAATAAGTCACCAGACCACGGCGGAACAGGATGCTCGTCTCCAAGCAGCGCCCAGCTTCCAGGAGTTCGACGACGACTCCGATGAAGACCTGGACAGGTACACAGACACCGACTTAGACCGGAATATCCATTTGGATATCGAGTCCGACCCTGCTCCAGACTCAGACACCGCTCCAGACTCAGAGACTGGCCTGGAGGAGGACGCATCTTGGTCTCAGGCACACGGTGATAGCGCCGACCGAGAAAAAACAAAACTGTTGCGACGTATCAACCTGGAACTGGAGCGAAGTACCTTCAACGAGGAGGATCTCGTCCTTGCTCTGGTGCGCTCGGTACCTATAGAGCGGAGCTCGGACTCTACTCATTCTGCAGAGTACCAAAACGACGAGACTCGCATGCGGGACAAGCTCTACTCCTTTATTGGGCTCGAACACGCCTTTAAAGAGCTCACCTTTACCTTAGGCAACAACATTATTGCCGTCATTGAGCCAAATAATGACCTCGACGGAGGGATGCGGCGTATGGAGAACCTCCTGCGCAAGGCTGAGGAGCGGGCACTCGCCGAAGGCGGAAGGCTTCACGGAGGCTTGAGTGCACGTGCCGGGCGCCTGACCGAGGCACCACGGCTCTTCAAGGAGGCCTACACCGCTCTCAGACGTGCAGAGTACACAAAAGCCCGTATCATGGCCTTTAGACCAGATCCCGACCTGTACCGACGTTTTGTTGCTGGAGAGGAAGCAGGCGTAGAGTCTTACTGAGTAGGCCTCAAGCTCTAAACCGACGCCGCCGCATAATTCGGACTGTACCAAAAAGCACGACGAGACTCGGAATAATCACAATGTTTACCCACTGTGCAAAACGGACTACCGCGGCCCGTACCTCGGAACTCGCAAGACCGCTCAGTCGCAGGTCTGGTGCTGTGCGCCCAAACAGCTCTAACAGGTCGTCATCACCCGCGAGCCAATGAGCTGCTGCAGTCAGAAATCCAAGGTTCCGCATTGGATCCTCACCCAACTCCAGGAAGTCGCTGAAGGTGTATCCACCGCCTACCAATACTAACCTACCCTCCGCGCTCGCCTCTGAAACCGCGGGAAACTCACCGGAAAGCGCCATGACCACGCCTATGCGATCACCACCCTCACGCCAGACGCGTTCGTAGACGTCCGCTCCGAGCGCTGGGTTCGTTGCAAAGGGACTGTCCATGACCCGGCCCTCGTAGGATGTCGTGAACAGCTGGGTCAAGCGCAGGCCTGAAGGAGCCTCACCAAACGGCTCTATACGACTTGGCCAGAACAGATCAAGACCTCCTACCGACTCGGAAAGGACGTGTCCTGGCGCGGCGTTGCGGGACCGCAACTCAATCCAGTGTGGATAGCTAACAAAACTCTCCGGTCCGCCGCCGGAGCCAGCTAAAGGCACCAGCATATGATATCGATCCAGCACTAACTCGCGTGAGACTCTGACTCCGTATCGCTCCAGCAGCAGGTCAAGGTCCGAGCGAGGGAGTTCACGCGCGGTGAGCTCGTCGTCCAGCTGCACATGGACACCCTCAACACTCAACTTGACGCCACCTCCAGCCGCGAGAAACTCCTCGATCCTGAGAACCGTTTCGGTACTCAGATCCTTGTTTCCAAAAACGAAGAGCATGTCCGCCGAGTCCGGAATTGGGTCTCCGTCTTCGAGCAGACGCACCAGAAAACGTTCCGACAGTCGCAACAGTGCATTCTGATACGCGGAGCGGAGTTCAAGTTCCTGATTACCACTCAGAACAGCAATCTCAAACACGCGTTCGATCACCATCTCGTCCCATGCTGAGACTAGTTCATACTCAAGTTCCTCTGAGTTCAGTACAAAGGGCAGCACAGTATGAGCCTCACCATACTCAACAACGATACCGGAAAAAACAGTAATCAAGCTCTGGCTGTCCCTGTCGCTACCACTCAGTTGCTGCGGCTGTAACCCAAAATCCAGGGCAGTCTCCCGATTCTCCGGCTCACTTGCGTCCAGTACACTCAACTGTACCAGGGGTGAGACAGCGGCAAACTCTTCAAGATACTCGCGAATGCGCTCCGGTTCAGCGCTGTAGGCCTCAAGCCGAGGACTCAGGAAGTAACGAATGTGGACCGGATTTTCCAGTTCCGCCAGCCGTCCCCGTGCAGCCGACGAAAGAGTATAGAGCTGTCCGCTTGTGAGATCTATGCGACCACTCAACTGAGAGCCCAGTATACCGGCTACCAGGAAAAGCAGGGGAAGGAGTCCAAGGTACACGAGCTTGTATCGGCTTGGTATAGGCATACTATGCGCGCCTCCGAGCTTCCAGAACCACAGAGGTCAAATAGAGGCAGAGAGACGTGAGCCACAGGTAGTACCACAACGCACGAAAATCCAGCACACCTCGGACGAATCCGTCAAAATGAGTATCTAATGAAACATACCGAAGAACCCCGGCAAGGGGCCCAGGCAAGGTTAGTACAACCTCAAGGCGACCAATAAGGGTGAGTACCAGCAGGAGTCCAGCGGCACCGGTAAATGCGGTGCTTTGATTCGTACACAACACCGAAACGAAAAGGCCTAAGGCGACCGCCGTCCCCGAGATCAAAACAGTCCCAATGTACTCGGTCACGATCTGCCCAAGATCGAACTCCCCAAGCGGCATAAGCAAGAAGGCTACAGGGAGGGTCAGGAGCAACATGCACACAACAATGAGCATGGTGCCCAGATACTTACCCACCACCAGCTCGATGCTACGGAGTGGTAGTGTCAGCAATAGCTCAGACGTGCCAAGTCGATACTCCTCAGCCCAGCCCTTCATGGTAAGGGCCGGGATTACCAGCACGAACAGTAAGGGCATAGCCGCGAAATACCCACGCAGGGTAGCTGTGTCACGTGCCAGGAACCCGTGAATAAGAAAGAACCACAGGGCGGCGGCGCTTAAGAGAAAGGCTGTTGCAATATACATGGGAGGGCTTGAGAACTGTATGCGAAGTTCCTTTTTCGTCAGTGCAAGCACGCCGGTCATGGGAGCACGTCCTCTGCGGTGAGAACTCGGAAGACCTCTTCAAGGCCTCCCTCCATGGGTTCCAACCTCGTCAACTTAAGCCCCTGCTTTGCGGCAAAATCAAAAAGCACCTGGGGCCCTTCCGCGTTCGGCTGCAACCGTACCACCAGCGCCCCGGTGCCTGGCTCCGGATCGAGTTCCGCCACGCCGGGCGTAGAGCTCAATGCCACCAGGATGTCGTCATTGTATCCCGAATCAAAGGCAACCCTGATACGTTCTCCGATACCAGACGAGAGTTCCCGCCGCAGGGTAGCTATATCACCGCGCCCAACAACCCGGCCACGGTGCAGGATGACTGCGTCACTACAAACCGCCTCAATCTCACTCAACACATGACTTGAGACAAGCACGGTAGCATCATGTCCAAGTTCACGAATAAGCTCCCGCATTTCATGGGTCTGATTCGGATCAAGGGCCGAGGTAGGTTCATCAAGAATAAGCACCTGTGGCGAAGCTATGAGCGCCGCCCCAACCGCAACTCTCTGCTTATATCCGCGGGAGAGAGCTCCTATGGTTCGGTGCTTCACCTCAGAGATCCCCACCTTCTCTATCACCGACTCCAGCTGTTCCCGGTTACGATGCCGTCTAAGTCGTCTGGGTGAGGATTGCTTCCGGCTACTCGACTGCCCTCGCGCAGCCGAGACAAATTCCAGCAGCTCATAGGGCGTTAGTTCCGGGTACAGGGGAGCATTTTCGGGAACGTATCCAATTTTTGCCCGAGCCTGGGCTGGGTGTGCTGCGATATCGATCCCATCAATGAGAACCGCACCGGCGTCCGGATACAGGTACCCGGTCAACAGTCGCATGAGGGTAGTCTTTCCTGCTCCATTTGGACCAAGCAGTCCGGTAACCCGCTGAGAACTCAAGGAGAAACTCACCTGGTCTACCGCCGCAAGTTTGCCATAGCTCTTGCAGACATCTTGTACATCTATCATGAATATCTACTCAATGTAAGGTATCGTAAGCACCATGCGATCTCTGGTAAGAAAACTCGCTGGAAAGATGTTTTGTGCCTCTTTGAGAAGAATTTTCAGTTGTCGGTCGGTGTATCGGGGCGAGTAGTGAATAAGCCCTACTCTCCTTACTCCCGCCTCTGCCGCAAGCCGTCCAGCATCCGAGGCGGTCATATGCCGCTTCTCGTGAGCGCTTTCCCTGAACTCATCATGGAACATTCCCTCACAGATCAATAAATCTGAATCCTTAACTTCGGGAACGATACTCGGGAGATAGAGGCTGTCGGTGACGTATGACACCTTACGCCCCGGGCGTGTTGCACCTAACACCTGTTCGGGTTGAACCTGGACGCCGGACTCGAGCTCCACGGTTTCGCCTCGTTGCAACTGACCCCACTGTGGACCCCGGGGCACACCCAACGCAGTCGCAGTCTCCGGTGAAAAAACCCCTGGGCGTGAGTCCTCTTGGAGCACATAGCCCACACACACCTTCGTATGTCGTAGAGGAATGGCTCGAACCTTAAACCCATCTCCTTCATACACCGTTTGCGCGACCGTTGGATCCTTGATCTCCTGTACAACGATATCGTAATTAATGTACATATCAAGCACTCGCCGGGCTGTATCAACATACTCTTTCACTCGTGGTGGCCCAATGATGTAGAGGGGTTCGCTCCGGTCAACCTGCGAAGAGAGCATAAGCATTCCGGGCAGTCCGGTTACGTGGTCGGCATGAGTGTGAGAGATGAAAATTGCGTTTATTTTTTTCCACTTTAGGTTCAGCGCGCGCAGTGAGACCTGTGTGCCTTCTCCGGCATCAAAGAGGAACAGGTCCCCCTCGCGACGCAACAGCATTGAGGTGAGATGGCGTCCCGGAAGCGGCATCATACCGCCGCACCCGAGAATAAAGGCTTCCATGTTCATATAATTTGTTAATTAGATCTCTACATCGGCATCGTAGTCAACATTGTCAAAGCCAAAGCCGTGAATATTCAAGAAGGACTGTTGATATCCGGTTATATCTGCCAGTTCGTCAACGTTCTCGGAGTTGACCAGTTCCCAACGCCGGGTAACTTCCTGCTGCACATCCTCACGCATCTCCCAGTCGTCCAGGCGAATGCGCCCCTGTTCGTCAACCGGCACCTGATCGCCAGCACACAGACGATCGGCCAACAGGCGATACATCTGCTCAATACAGTCCTCGTGCAGTCCCTTCTCTTTCATGACATTGAACAAAAGCGCGAAATACAAAGGCACGACCGGAATAACCGCGCTCGCACGGCTCACAACGGCCTTGTTGACCGAAACATAAGCCGAACCGCCAATGGCTTCCTTTAGGTGCGTGTCGAGGGTATGCGCGGTGGCTTCCAAATGATCCTTGGCCGCACCAATTGTCCCGTCACGATAGACCGGCTTGGTAAGCTCGGGGCCGATGTAGGAGTACGCGATAGCCTGGGCCCCCGGCGCAAGGGCGTCAGCCTCCATCAGTTTGTCCAGCCAGATGTTCCAGTCGTCGCCGCCCATAACGCGTACTGTAGACTCCACCTCAGCTTTGGAAGCGGGCTCTATTCGTACAGTTGTGATTTCTGAGTTCAGTGGATCTATGCTTTTGGACACAAATGGCTTAGAAAGTGGTTTGAGCGCACTCCGATACTGTTCGTGGGTGTCGGGGTCGGTGCGCACGCCAGCGGCAAGGCTGTAGATGACGAGATCGACCTGCCCGAGTTCAGCCTTGAGCCGCTTGATTGTCGCAGCTTTCATCTCATGCGAGAAGGCGTCTCCGTACAATGATATGCTCTTACGACCGGCTTCCTGTGCAAACTGGTCAAACGCATGGGTGCTGTACCAACCGACCGTACCGGTGCGTTTTCCAACCGGCCCGCGCTCGTAGGCAATACCAATGGTGTCGGCGTCCGAGCCAAAGGCAAATGCTATTCGGGACGCCAGACCGTAACCACCAGACGAACCGATAATAAGCACGCGCTTAGGCCCGTCAACCTTAGGCTGAGTCTTGATGTACTCTATTTGACGATGAACAAATTCCTTACATCCAACAGGGTGTGCGTTCATACATATGTTGTTCCGAACCATTGGTTTAACGATCATTTTTGCTTACCTTCCCAGTAGAAAATTGCTTAAGCTCACAAGCTACCCTAAGCGGGCGAAAAAGGCAACAACACCGCCCGGAGCTTGACCACGGACAGCCGACTCTATACGATCAATTATTAACCATTGGGATACCTTGGAGGGAATACTATGCAGATTGCGATGCGCCGATGGAGTCAGATTTCGGACGAAGAACGTGTACGGCTTCTAGCCAGGTCGGAACAAGATATCAACGCGGTAATGCCACAGATACAAGAGCTCATAGACATGGTGCGCGCCGAGGGCGATCAAGCCCTCTTACGCCTAACCGAGCGCTTTGACAAGGCTGATCTCTCACAACTTGGGCTGCGCGTCAACGAGTCCGAGTTCGAGTCCGCAGAGTCCGAGCTCCCAGAAGAGGTCAAGGAGGCACTCCGATACGCGGTTGAGAACGTCCGACGCTATCATGAGCCGCAGCACAGCACCACCATGTCGATGCAGGAGATACGGCCGGGTATTCTTGGTGGCGAGCGCTTTACGCCCATAGACTCGGTAGGTCTGTATGTGCCGGGCGGGCGCGGTAGTTTCCCCTCTATGCTGTACATGCTGGCCGTCCCAGCCAAGATCGCCGGGGTACCGCGCATCGTCGTTGTTACTCCACCCCTTCCCGACGGCACCGTTGACCCGGCCTCGCTGTACGCTGCACGACTATGTGGTGTTGATGAGGTGTATCGTGTCGGCGGCGCCCAGGCCATTGCCGCGCTCGCCTTTGGTACCGAGACTATTCCCAAGGTTCTCAAACTTGAAGGCCCAGGTAGCATGTATGTCACTGCGGCCAAGCGCCTGTTATCCGGTCATATTGATATTGGCATGCCAGCGGGTCCCTCGGAATCCATTGTGTTGGCAGACGAACAGGCAGACCCATGGAAGGTGGCGCTCGATCTGCTGATAGAGGCCGAGCATGGGTCGGACAGTTCGGCAATCCTGGTCACTCACAGCACGGCTCTGGCCGAGGCGGTTGCGGCCATAGTCCCCGACATGGTAGCCGATGCCCCCGAGCCAAGACGCACCTTTTTGACCGACGTGCTCACCGGCTACGGTGGTATTCTCATTGCAGAGGATATCCGAGAGTCGGCCGATATAGTGAACCAGTTTGCTCCAGAGCACCTGCAGATTCAGACAAAGGATCCTTTCCAAACCCTGAGCCTCATTCGCAATGCCTCAGAAATTCTCCTGGGTGAGCATGCAGCGTTTTCGCTGGCAAACTATGCGGCGGGAGCTAACGCTGTCCTACCGACCGGCGGAAATGCTCGCACGCACTCCCCTATATCGGTGCATAACTTCCAGAAGATGTCCTCGGTGGTCTACATCTCGGAAGATGCCCAGAAAGCCATGCAGAAACATGTAGTGCGGTTGGCTGACCATGAGGGCTTTTACACCCATGCCGCGGCTTTGCGCAGGCGCAACGAGTCGCTCACCTAAGTGGAAACCAAGGAAAGCCCGGAACAGCACGCCGAACTTGCGTCAATCTTCGACGAGTTCGAGTCCTTCACCAATCTTGAGCATGGCGGCGGTGCCCAAACTCGGCACTACCGTCTGGAGCGAATGGAACGCTGGTTGGGTATTCTTGGTAATCCTCAACAGCGATTCCGTGCCGTGCACATTGCTGGCTCCAAGGGTAAAGGCTCAACTGCGGCACTGATTGACGCTGTTCTGAGAGCTGGTGGTGAGACAGTTGGGCGCTATACATCACCTCATATTCAATCCTATCGCGAGAGAATTTGCATTCAAGGCGAACCTGCGCCCATGGAGTTGCTGCTGCCCATACTGCGAGTTCTACGCAAGGAGTTCCGCCAAACCCAAATTGAGTACAGGCCAACCACTTTTGAGGCTCTCACCCTGGCAGCCTTCCTGTGCTTCGCCGAGGCCGGTCTTGACCGTGTTGTGGTTGAAACCGGCCTTGGAGGTCGACTAGATGCTACTAACCTGGTACTGCCTGAGTTGGTCGTGATCACACCCATTGAGCTTGAGCACACCGAGTACCTGGGCACAACTATTGCGGAAATTGCCTCAGAGAAGGCGGGAATCATTAAGGACGGCGTTCCGGTTGTCGTGGCCGCTCTGCGGCCAGAGGCCGGGGAGGTCGTCCGCCGCCGTGCTGAGGAGCGGGCCGCACCACTTAGCTTTCTTGCCCCGCGGCTCAAGACGCTCACTCGTAGTGCACACATCTCCGGTGATCTTCTTAAGATTGAACTTCAGGATCCCGAGCTGCGTATTCGTACTCGTTTGCAGATGCGGGGCCGGGTGCAGGCTCAGAACGCCGCCCTGGCTGCCCTGGCCGTGACGGAACTCATGCCCGAGCTCTCCACCGCCTGTATTGAGGCCGGACTGGCCTCGGCACGGCTACCCGCCCGCGGGGAACTCTTCCTCACCGCTCCACCAGTCATGCTTGATGGCGCACACACGCCGGACTCAGCGAACTCGGTGTACGAAACCTTTGGCGAGGTATTTCCGGGCCGCGCAACCCTCATTTTTGGCGCGGTTGAGGGCAAGGACATTCGGGGAATGCTTGAGCGCCTGCCCGAGCAGTTCGGTCGGGTTATTATTTCGCGCCCTGGACGCTTCCGACCAAGCAATCCAGAAGGAATCCGCGCCCTGTGTCTCAGCCTGGGAAGAGACGCTGAGCTCATAGAAGAGCCTCACGCCGCCTTAGCCGCGGCACGTGAGTCCGGACTTCCCATACTTATCCTTGGCTCGTTCTTTCTTGCCGGTGAGTTTCGTCCCTTACTGACAGCTGAGGAAGGTGCGTCACCGTGTCCCTGAACTGGCGAGAGATCCACACCGTTCTCGGTGAACTCCGGCTCCGAGGAAGCTTCATTCAACGCATTGTCCAACCGGATTTTTCGCGCCTGGTGCTTGACCTGTACCGCCCTGGCGAGCCGTTTCAGGTGGTGACGGTACTGAAGCCTGGAGTGGTTCGCCTCCACGCAGTTCAACAGGGTTTTAAAAAGCCAAAGACCCAGCAGCGCTTTGCCTCGCTCCTGAGTTCCAGGCTCAAGGGAGCCCGCATTCTATCCGCCTATCAGTACGACCGTGAACGCATTGTTCGCATTGCGTATCAACGAGCCGACGAGCGTGGAGTGCTCTGGATCCGCCTCTGGAGTGGCGCAGCAAATGTGCTCCTGACGACCGAGGACAGCACCATTGTAGACGCCTACTTCCGTCGCCCCAAGCGCAACGAGGTCTCCGGCGGAGTTTTTCAGCTTCCGGGCTCCAGTCTTGAGGATCTAGCGGCAGGCTTTGCCAAGTCAGAACGCTTTGCCCTCCGGTCAGATCCGGGAGCTCACTATGGATACAACCGTTTTATTGAGGAACTGTACGCAGAGCTGGACTCTGCACCACTGAGAGAGGGCCCGGAAGGCAGTCGTGCTCGAGCCGAAAGCAGGCTTGAGACCCTGCAAGCCGAGCTCATGCGCCGGAGAGCCAAAGCCGAGGAACGCCTCAACTCCACCGGGGACTATCATCAACTCAAGCAGCAGGCCGACACAATCATGGGGAATCAACATCTTGTTCAGACCGGCGCCGTAGAGCTGCTCACCGAGGATGAACTGGGAAACCAGCTCCGTATTCCTCTAGACCCACACATTCCCCCGTACGCAACGGCACAAAAGCTCTATGACCGGGCAAAGCGACTTCGCGCGACGGCCGAGCATGCGAGCGAAGAACTTAGCTTGGTTGATAAAGAGGAAGAAAAGCTCAAGAACTACGCCTTGGAACTCGCTCAGGGTCAAGTCCCGCCCGAGCTGCTACCCAGTGTCAGATCTGAACAAGGTGCAGTGTCGGCCGCCGAGGAACAACGCCCCGGATTGAGGTTTTTCTCTGGAGATTTCATTATCCTTGTAGGACGCAATGCTCGTGAGAACGATGGGCTGCTGCGCCGCTATGTGCGTGGAAACGACACCTGGTTACACGCTCGCGACTATCCCGGTGGATACGTATTTGTCAAACAGCAGCCTGGAAAAAGCGTGCCTCTTGAGGTGCTTATAGACGCCGGGCAACTGGCAATTCACTACAGCAAGGCACGCGGAGAACAGACTGTTGAGCTATACTACACCCAGGTTAAACACTTGAGGCGGGCTAAACACGGTGCTCTTGGGCTTGTTATTCCAACTCAGGAGAAGAATTTGCGGGTACGCTTTGATACCGAGCGACTCCAGAGACTTCTTGCTGGCAACGATTCAATGAGGTGAGACCAATTTGCTTGAGTTAGTTTCTCTCCAGGATGGCGGACTTCGGAATGTACTCATCACCCTTGCTCGGCAGGAAATATCACAGGCCTGTGGCCTATGCCCTGAAACCCCCGTGCCTCTGTTCACCTCTGTGGAGTTTGAGCCAATTAACGCCTCGGGCGTATTTGTATCGCTCCACATTGGCAAACGACTTCGAGGCTGCATTGGAAAACTCCGTCTGGACGAGGTTGGGCCGTCTGAACTTGCCTCAGCGGCAGTGGATGCCGCACGCTCTGATCCACGCTTTCCACCCATTACAGCACGCGAGCTCGATCAGTTGAACATTGAGATATCAATGCTGGGGCCCCTCCTGCGTTGCGAGCCGGAGCAGGTCGTGGTAGGACAACACGGCCTTTACATTCGCAGTGAAGACTGTTCTGGGCTGCTGTTACCGCAGGTTGCGGTAGAAAGAAACTGGAACCGCGACGAGTTCTTGGAGCAACTCCGAAACAAGGCTGGCTTGGATGCAAAGCCTACGAGCTCGGAACAGCTCTGGTGTTTCCGTGCGGTAGTGTTTGACGAAGACGGGAATCTACGGTCATACTAGCCTGTGTTGTTATATACCTTACTAGACTTACGACGTAACGCGGATCCTCATCTGGCTCGACGTTTACACAGCACGCCAGGTCTGGCTGCGTTGAGGGTAAACCCCAATCTGCCCAGCACAACGCCGCTTCAAGCCACCGAGAGTGAAACCGCCGAGTTTGAACTGAGTTCCGGTCGAGTTTACCTCCGTTTACCCTTTCCGAATCTGTGTCCGCTGACCGAGTACCTCCAGGGGGAGCCGGAAGAACGCTCATACGCTCTCTTGCTCCATATCTCCCGGGCAGCAGCCTTGCTACCGGCGGACACCGGCTTTGCACTTGACCCGGACTTTGTTTTTCTTTCTTCCGAGGCGCCGCTTCACTCTGGGGTGGTGTTTCTCCCTGCCTCTGGTGTTAGCGAACTTCGACGCCTGCAAAAGACCCCTGAGCCCGGCAACCATTCCGGGAAACATGCTCATGAAAGCCTCGATTTTGATCCTCCTGACCGGACCGGCTCCGCAGTATCAGCTTTTGGCTTGGCCGCATTATGGTATCGCCAGCTGAGCTCACAGCCCTTCTGCATTAATCCCGAGGCAGCACTCGGTGCGCCCCGAGTCTACGAACGCTTTCGCGAGAGCTTTCCAACCATGCCAGTTGAGCTGCAGAAAGCTTTTGATGCCTGTATAGAAGGCTCGTCACCGGCGGCCGTTCGGAGCATGGAGCATCCAAAAAACATGACTCGGTTCATTGCGGAACTTGTGGACATGCTACCGGCTAGTTCCGTGGAACTGTCACAGGCACTCAACGCAGATGGGATTGAAACAGAGGTGCTCCGTAAGCGTCGCGTCCGGGCTGAACACTCACGGAAAGTTCGCGTGCGCCGTTTCCAACGAAATGACTTCCTGCGGCGCCGAGGCGCTCGTTTGGCCGTAGTTTCGGCACTGGTGCTTGTGCTCGGCGGCATTGCTGGTACGAGCATAGATCGTGCACTGCAACCACCTCCCACACACGGATTGGCCGCCAAAGAGGTGGTTCGGTTACATTACGCCGCACTCAACAAGCTGGATCCCGAGCTTCTGCGTGCCACCGTGGCGCGGGGCGTCGCAACCCAACGTGTTGATGAGCTTACGACTATGTACGTCACCTCGCGAGCACGCATGTCGGTAGAGATGGAGACCGGCCATTATCCAGCAGACGACTGGATTGAGCAGGGGCGCCCGGAACTGGGCCCCACAGTCTACCCTTATGGTGTAAGCACCCCGGACATCCGGGAACTCAGCAGAGAAGAAGACTCGGCCTTGTACGAGGCTCGTTTTATTCGTGTCGTTTTTGAGTTTGAGGACGAGCGCGGAGGGCAGAGTCCCGTTATCCGTGAGTACCACGTACGGGAGGAGTTGCAGCTAGAACTCCGTAACGAGGTGTGGCGAATAGTTGCACTAGATGCGCATATTCTGGAGCCAGGCAGTGAGTCGCATTGAGATAATTAAGCCGGATCCGTCAGTCGATACGCTACTCCGTTCGGTCAAGAGTTCTGGATGCACATATACCCCATTTTTTACTGCCAATGAAGAGCTGTACCTGGAACTCGAGGATTCGTTCCAGGTCCCAAGCTTCAGAATTCATCACGATGTCCGCGAGGCGGCCCCCTCACAACGCTATCGGGACGAACTCCGTGGTCTTATGCAGCAGTTAGGAGAACGCCTGCCCGCGGTATTTCAGGGACTCAGGTACTTTTTTGACCCGGCCGAGATTCTGCGCCCTTCCTTTTTCCGCATCTATAGGGCGGAGGACTGTTTGTATCTCTACCTTCTCCGGATTGACCTGGTGCCCCGACCGGGGGTTCACCAACAGATGGGCCGGAGTTCGAACGAGGAGACCCCTTCTTACACCAGCACCAAACTGTTTATTGAGGCCGATATGATCCCCATTCGGGAGATTCAAGGCAGTGACGACAATCCCGAGGCATGTCTGATTCAGCGTTCTGTGTCCGATACCTGGATTGGTGAAACCGGCCGCGGCTATTACGTACAGGGCATTTGGTTGGACCGAGAACTCACCAAATTTTTCACAAAGCTATTCCTACCAGAAGGTGCCCGCACCTATCCGTACTATCCACTCACCTGCAAGTATCAGGCGGTGTGTCACTCCCTGTATCGCCTTGAGCCAGCAGACCTGGAAAAAGCATGCCAGGTGGCCCATAGGGCCCGCGTCTTCCTGGACCCCCACATGGAGGCGATTCAGAATGCGCTTCGTGCGAATGAGTTCTCAACCGATCTGCCAATCTTTCGTGAACTACGCGCCGAACTACCGGAGGACCTGGCCCGGCACTGGGAAGGACTTCGATTAGCACCTTTTCTCAACGACCGCGACATGAAGGAGTTTCGCATTGAAGACTGAGCAACGATTTCGGGGTGCCCGCGTGACCATTATGGGGCTGGGACTCCACGGCGGCGGTGCGGCCACCGTACGCTACCTTCATTCCCAGGGAGCAGAGCTCACGGTTACTGACCTCCGCTCCCCGGAGTCCCTGCGCCCGAGTATTGAGGCCCTCTCCGGACTGCCTCTGCGTTACGTTCTCGGCCGCCACGACAGTTCGGACTTCCGGGACGCCGACTTCGTCGTGAAGAACCCTGGAGTTCCCCGCAGCTCACCGTATCTTCAGCATGCACGCCGAGTAGAGACCGACATCTCGCTCTTTCTTCGTGGGCGTACGAACCCGCTGCTGTGTGTCACCGGCACCAAAGGAAAGTCCACAACCGCCACGGCTCTCCACCATGTTCTCTTGCAGTCGTATTCTGACGCAGCGCTGGGTGGAAACATTACCGTGTCTCCACTCGCATTTATTGACGCCCTGTCGACAGAGGCTCCGGTTGTGCTTGAACTCTCGTCCTTTCAGTTGGGGGACCTGGAGTTCGCCGGAGCGCTTGAGCTGCTGCAACCACAGGTGAGTGTTCTAACAGCAATCATGCCGGATCACCTGGACTACTACAGTGACATGGACGCGTACCTCCACGACAAGGAGCTCTTGCTCACAGCGACTCCGCCGGAGGCATGGACGGTGGCAGCTTGCGGACGTGAGTACCTTGAGCGGTTTCTGGCAAAGATCAACTCTCGGCTATGTGTGGCACACGCGTCCTCGCGCCCGAACTCACAGGTCACTGCAGGCACCCTCCTCCGGCAGGCAGATGCACACTGCTATCTGGACAACGAGCACGGTTACCTCCAGCAGGGGCAACAGGTACCGGAAATGATCCTTCACTCCTCGCCCTTAGCTGGCGAGCACGCCCGGAGCAACCTGCTTGCCGCCGGAACCGCAGCCCGTCTATTTGGAGTCCCAGCTGCCTTAACAGCCAAGTCTTTAGACTCATTCCCAGGCGTGGCGCACCGAATGGAGTACATAACCGACATTCGAGGTGTTCGCTACTACAACGACTCGGCAGCCACAATTGCCGAGGCTGCAGTCGCGGCGGTGAAGGCGTTCTCGGTGCCGGTTCACCTCATAGCTGGTGGAAGCGACAAACAGCTCTCGCCCACTGCCTTCTCCGAGATTGGAGACGCGGTTGTCGCGGTATATCTGCTTGCGGGCTCGGCCTCGGACGCCATTCACCATCAGCTTGTCGCGGGTCGCACCCCGGTTTATGGCCCTTACGAGACACTGCGCACAGCCTTTGATGCCGCATTCAAGACAGCACAACCCGGCGATATCGTTATACTGTCACCTGGATGCGCTTCCTTTGGCATGTTTTTAAATGAGTTTGACCGCGGAAACACCTTCCGAGCAATGGTTCTCGAGGCGGCAGCGGCATTCACTTCAACCTTGACACAGGAGATATAGACATGAGTACCTTCCCCAAAGAGTTCCTTGAGGCTATGCCCAAAACAGACCTTCACCTTCATCTGGACGGCAGTCTTCGGCTTCAAACACTGATTGAGCTTGCCCGCGAGGCCAAGGTTGAGTTACCGGCCTGGGATGAAGCAGGGCTGAAAGAAAAGGTATTTAAGCCACAGTATCGTGACCTCAATGAGTACTTGGCCGGGTTTGCCTGGACCACGTCGGTAATGCAGACAGCACCGGCGCTTGAGCGTGTGGCGTATGAGCTGGCAATGGACAATGCCGCCGAGAATGTGCGCTACATTGAGGTGCGCTTTGCACCTCAGCTCCATATGAATGCCCAGTTAAGCTTTCGAGAGGTGCTGGAGGCCGTCGACCTTGGCCTCAAGCGTGCCCGCAACGAAATAAACGCGCGTGGCGTCTACAGCGTCTCATCTGCACCGAGCGCCGAGGGAGACAATCCCGACCTTCTCCCACCGCCCTTTGACTACGGCATTATTGTCACCGCAATGCGTTACTTCAACTCGCAGTTTTCCGACTACTTTGCAACCCTCACCGAGGCACATGAGCATGCTACCGAGGAGGAAATCCTGCATTACGCGTCGCTCGAGCTAGCACGCGCAACGGTGCACCTGAGAAACAACTCAGACGTGCGCGTAGTTGGATTTGATCTTGCCGGCAGCGAGGCAGGCTACCCGGCGGCAGACCATTTGGCCGCATTTCAACATGTACATGAACACTTCCTCAACAAGACAGTACATGCCGGTGAGGCTTACGGTCCGGAATCAATTTTTCAAGCAATTACCAAGCTGCACGCGGACCGCATTGGTCACGGATTTCATCTCTTTGACGAGGATCGCATTACCGACCCAGCAATTGAGGATCCTGCTCGATATGTACGCAACCTGGTGGACTACATAGCCAATAACCGTATTACCATTGAGGTATGTCTCACCAGTAATCTGCAGACATCGCCGCACCTCGACCAGCTCAGTGACCACTCCATTCGCAAGATGATAGATAACCGGCTGTCGGTTACGCTCTGCACCGATAATCGCCTGGTGTCACACACCACCGTGACCAATGAGTTCCAGCTCCTGACCGAGAACTTTGATGTGACGCCCAAGCAACTAAAGAACATGGTGATCTACGGCTTCAAACGCAGCTTTTTCGAGGGAGACTACAACGAGAAGCGCGACTATGTACGCACGGTGATTAACTACTATGACAGGGTGGCAAAGAAGTTCGGCATTGACAGTACTCAGGACTAACTCAAGCCTATGCAAGGCTGAGACTGAGAACTAACGACGTTTACGAAAGGTTTTGAAGTACCAGTTGCGGGCTGCCTCTGCATAGCAAAAGCCTGTGTAAAGGGCCGGGCGCCGGGTATAGTCCCAGCATCCGAGCCGTTGAACTATGTCCCCTCCAAACCCTACCTTAAAGCGGTACAGACCGTGCATTGGGTGTTTCGGGTCATTACTGGGAGGAATCCCAAAAAGGTCGTAACTCAGGCACCCTCGCGCCTGTGCTCTTTCTATTGCATTCCACTGCAACAGATAGGCCGCCATAAGGTTGCGCTTGTGGTCGGCCCCGGCCCCGTAGAGGTACACCGCCTGGCCGCGATAGTACACCACCACAATACCGGCAATAAGCTCGCCTTCATGCCGCGCGCACAGGAGTTCCAGGTGGGCCGAGTCGGCCGATCCACCAGACTCGCCAACCAACTCGAACAGCCGTTGATAGTACTGCGGAGAATGAATGCTGATGGCGTCGCGTTGGGCGGTCTGGCGGTAGAGCCCGTACCACTCAGCCAACGCTGGCAGTCCCTCACTCTCCACCACCACGCCCTTACGCGCAGCCAGCCGAATGTTGTAGCGAGTCTTGCTCTTCATCTCGCTCAGCAACTCGTCAGCCGAGTTGCTGAGATCAAGGATCACGGTGTTCGGTGGCTGTATATCTACATGTGCCGCCTTGAAACCGAGGGCCACCAACTCCTCCCGCAACTCGGGAGTCGCCTCCCAGGGCAGATCCCAGCGCAGCAAGATGCAGTCCCGGAGGGTCCCGAGTGGCCCAGACAGCGCGTTACGGCTGCACTCGGCCAGCATTGAAACCGGACCCGAGGGCGCCCCGTGGGGCACGTACCCGAGCCGGATGCCAGGCCCAGCCCTCCGCGACAGGGCCGAGACGTACCCAGCACCGTGCTCGCGATCACACACAAGCCGGTGTGAACGCCAGCCGAACTCCGACTTAAACTGCGCCCAGACCTGGCTTTGCAGAAAGCTCGGTGCCTGCAGATGCTGCGCCTTAGCCGACATCGCCAGAGGAAACAGTCTTGGTGCTCACCGCTTTCCCATTACAGTGCAGCGCTCGGCCGCCTACCATAACCTGGTGATCCTCGACCCGAATGGGCATGCTGAAAAACTCTTCCACCTTTAGTTTAGACGGAAAGGAGTCCGGTTCCGGAAGCCCATCAAGCCGAACTGGGCTGCCTGGAGCTACATCGCCTGAGTCGTCCAAAAAGAGAACCTCAACTATGTCCTCGCCTTCTGCGCCCGTAGCGGACGCCGCGAGCAACATGCCCTGGCTCTTTTCACCACGAAGCTTAGCGGGCTTAAGATTAGAGACCAGAACAATGGTCTTGCCAAGCAGTTCATCCTCGCTGTAGTGAGGCACCAAACCGCTGACAATCTGGCGCGGCTCTTCCTCACCGACATCTATGATCTCAATGTAGAGTTTCTCGGCTTCCGGGTGCCTGTCTACCTGGGTAATGCGCGCAGCCCGGAGATCTACCCGAGCATGGAAGCGCTCGTCGAGCGGTAGCTCTGTCTGATCCGCTTGAGCCTTGGCGGGAGCATGGCCGTCCACCTTCGCCGCGGCTGCGGCCGCTTCACCGGCAGCTGCCTCGGCTGAGTCTCTGGCGGCCCGCTCCGCCTGTGTACCGCTGAAACGTGCCTGCAGTTCACGAATGTGATCATCCTCAAGCTTGTCAAAAAGAATCTCCGCGGTACCGACCTGCGTTATGCCTTCAGCGCTCCCCAAGGCCTTCCAGTCGGGCAGGTCTATACCCAGGAAGCCACAGATGCGACCCGAGGTTGCCGGAATATAGGGAGAGCAAAGAATTGCAAGATCCCGTATGAGGTACACAAGATCCGACAACAGCTGGTGGGTACCAACCGGATCTGTCTCACGAGTCTTCCAGGGTTCGGCGGCCTGAAAGGTGCGGTTGCCGTAACTGGACAACTCAAAGATCTTCCGAAACGCATCACGAAGGTGCGCCTTCTCGAGCTGGGCGGTGATCTCGGCCTGAGCCGCGCCCACCGGCCGCCAGAACTCTCCAGTTATTGCCGCCGGCAATACTCTGCCCTCATAGAATCTGTTCAGAAAGGTCAGGGTGCGGTTCACCAGGTTGCCAAGGTTCCCTATGAGTTCACCGTTGGTCTTGTCCTGGAAGTCTTGCCAGGTGAAGGTGAAGTCCGAGGACTCCGGCCTGTTATAGAAGAGATAAAAGCGCCAGACATCTGCCGGTATTCCGGTGTCCCGCGCGTCGTTCCCAAAGACACCCACACCACGGCTCTTGGAGAACTGTCCACTTTCGTAGTTCAGGTACTCGGTTGCCGACATATGGTGGAGCATGGTCCAGTTGTCACCACTCCCAAGCAGTGAGCAGGGAAAGATTACGGTATGAAAAGGGATGTTGTCCTTGCCAATAAACTGAAACAGCTCTACGTTGTCCGGGTTCTTCCACCAACTCTCCCAGTCGTCGCGCAGGGTTGCGGTAATGGAGATGTAGCCAATAGGTGCGTCAAACCACACATAAAAGACCTTGTTCTCATACCCCTCAAGCGGTACCGGGATTCCCCATTTGAGGTCGCGTGTTATGCCCCGCTCCTTGAGTCCGTCACGAATCCAGGCATTGGTCATTTGCATTGCGTTGCGCGACCATCCGGCACGGTCTGCCGCATCCTTCATCCATTCCTGTAATAGCGGTAGAATTTTGGGAAGGTCGATGTACAAATGCTCGGTCTCCCGCATTACCGGAGTAGAGTTGTCTACCAGGCTGCGTGGATTAATAAGGTCGGCTGGGTCCAGCAGCTTGCCGCAGTGTTCACACTGGTCACCACGCGCGTCCTCATAGCCACAATGAGGGCAGGTACCACGAACATACCGGTCAGCCAGAAACATGTCCGAGGCCTCGGAGTACAACTGCTCTATGGTATGTGAGGTGATGTATCCGTTCTTATGGAGCTTAAGGAAGATGTCCTGCGTGATCTGGGTGTGTTCAGGTGTAGATGTCCGGCCGAACTTGTCAAATGAGATCTGAAACCACCGGTAAATCTCGTCATGCACCTCATAATACCGGGTGCACAGCTCCTGAGGGGTGATCCCCTCCTCACGGGCGCGCGTCTCGGTGGCTGTCCCGTACTCGTCGGTGCCACAGACATACAAGGTTTCGTAACCTCGAAGTCGGCAGAAGCGGGCGAATACATCGGCCGAGAGAACCTGAATGAGATTCCCCAGGTGGGGAATGTTGTTGACATACGGAAGTGCTGAGGTGATTAATCGGCGTTTATTCATAACGCCTCACTATAGGATTGGGCA
>SLAA01000138.1 GCA_007127105.1 Spirochaetales bacterium
ATGTGCGGCACCTTCCTGTCCATGCTGCCCCGCAACGAGAGCCCGGAGGCCACCGACGGCCGCTTTGGGTTTTACTGCCCGGTTGAGGCGCGCGCCGACTTTGGCTCGGCTGAGCTGCACCTCTTACTGCGTGACTTTGAAACGTCCGAGCTTGAGCGCCGGTTAGAGTTTCTCCATACCGCAGCTCGTAGCGTGGAGCAGTCCTTTCCGGGGGGTAAGGTTGAGGTGGAGATCTCTGCGCAGTACCTCAATATGCGTACCGCAATAGAACAGCGTCCTGAGATTATTGAGGCAGCGGCACATGCGGTGCGTTCCACCGGCATGGAGCCGGTCTTCCATAGCATTCGTGGCGGCACCGACGGTGCACGCCTCACGGAAATGGGGGTGCCAACGCCCAACATTTTCTGTGGGGCTCAGAACATGCATGGGCGGCAGGAGTGGGTTGCAGTGCGGTCAATGGCCCGGGCTGCCAAGACCGTGGTGAATATTCTGGGTGAGCTGCGCAGCCGGTAGGGCGGGTTAGTCCAGGTAGATACGTGGCACGCGGGCAGTGATTCCGGTCAGTATTTCGTAGGGAATGGTGCTGCAGAGTTCGGCCAGCTCCTCTGCGTTTGGGCCTGCAGGGTCCGGGCCAAACAGCGTCACCGTGCTGCCTACGCAGCATTCTGGCTTTGCTCCGATATCGACCATGAACTGATCCATACATACCCGCCCCACTATGGGGTAGGTTTTTCCATCTATGAGCACCCGTCCAGTACTGGACAGCAGGCGGTTAAACCCGTCGCCGTAACCCGCCGGAATGGTAGCAATGACTGTTTCCTGTGGTGTGCGGTAGGTGCAGCCATACGAGATAGGTGTGTCGGGTGCAACGCGTTTGACAAACACTATCTCCGAGACAAGCTCCATAACCGGGCGCAGATCAAGTGTTCGCTTTTGGTCGGCAGATGGATAGTACCCGTAGACCGAAATACCTGGTCTCACCATGTCGGCCCAGGCATCTGGATACCCAATAATCGCGCCGGAGTTTGCCGCATGCACCACCCCCGGGTCTGTACCGGCCTCCCGTATGTGCTTGACGGTCCTGAGAAACAGCTCGATTTGTTCATGCGTGAAGCTTGAGTCGTCCTCGTCGGCTACCGGGAAGTGGGTGGCCGTACCTGCGAGACGGAGGCGCTTGGCGTGCTGTATCTGGCTGGCAAGGCGTGGAGCTTCATCGGGCCTACACCCAATACGGCCCATTCCGGTATCTACCTTCAGGTGAACATTCAGTTTCACCCCGGCGCTTGCGGCCGCCTCGTCCAGCAGTCGAATGTAGGTTTCATCTGCAACAAAGGGTGAGAGTCCGAGCTCGGCTAGTTCCTCTAGTTCTCCCTTGCGGGCAATGCCAAACAGGAGAATGGGTTCACGTATTCCGGCATCTCGCAACATGGCTCCTTCAGAGACCGCCGCTACGCCCAGCGAGGATGCGCCCGCCTCGAGCGCGGCCTCGGCGCAGCGCAGTATGCCGTGACCGTATCCGTCGGCCTTGACGGCAACGCAGATCTGAGGTGCCTCGCCCCCACGCTGAGACTCCATATGGCGGCGCAGTTCCCGAATATTGTGCTGAAAGTTTGCTAGCCGAATAACCGCGCGTGTTGCTCTCATTCTCCTACTATAACCCCGGCGAATGGAGCACGACAAAGCATTTTCTTGGATATATACTAAAGATCGTGGTATTTTAACCTCAGGTGGTGCCGAGCGAATGATACGGCGAATGCCAATATCGGCTTATATTCTTATAGTACCAATATCTCTTTTCTTGCTCTCGTGTTCAGACGAGGGAGGTTTCATCAATCTGCCTGGTGACGATCCCCCGCAGATACAGACCCATGATGACGGCTCTATTTTGCAGGACTCGCTCAGCATCCGGCTCCTGGAACAACGCGGGGCCTCCTCGGACTCCCACAGAGATCTGACCGTGCTGGTTTCCTACCATGACGAGCAGGGGCTGCCGGTGGGAGAGGCGGTGCGTTATGACGCGTCGCGTTTCCTGGGCTCCGACCCGGAACCTCTGCCGCTGCCGGATATGCTGGAGCCTGGTATCTACAGGGTGAGCATAGAGCTCAAACGCGGTAGTTCCACCGAGCGACGAGTTGAACGAACTGTGTTTCTGGGTGATAGTGAGGCCAACTACGAGGTAGAACGGGTTGAGTTCCATCCGGACTTCCTGTATCCCGGCTCCGACGGCATTCTCACCGCGACCTTACGGTATCCGGAGGGGGTGGACCCGTTTCTGAGGTGGTCGGTGGGCGACAGCCGTCACGAAGGTTTGCTTAGCGAAGGCTTACAGGAGCTTCACATTCGCGCGCCTGCCAAGGAAGGATTCTATCCAGTCACTCTCGAGCTCTTCCCCTTTCCACCCCCGGATAACTGGACCGGGTACAGCTTTGCCTCCACTGTGAGGAACAACTCCCACCGCATGATTGTTCGACGCGCGTCAGGCTCCGAGTCCCTGGGGGCGGGTGACTACTTCAGTCTTCTCAGTTTCCAGGGAAACCTGCGCGAGGAGGGCGCCCGCACAGCCGGGCGTGAGTACACGGCCCAGGCTGTTGGTGAGCCGCAGTTTGCTCGTTTGGAGAGCTTTCTTGGGTATAGCCTCAAGGCAGGTGAGGGCTTCCAGATAGAGGACTCGGTGCTGCCTTTTGAGGGTGGCAAGCTCATGGCTTTTGCGCTTGAGCTCCGTATGATTGTGCATGAACTGGAAGGCGCGGACACCCCAGGCAACGAGTACTCGGAAAGTGGTGCGTCGGTCATTGTACGCAGTGAAACACGTGGCGGCGGACCTCGTTTTGTGCTTTTGCATGACACAGAAGGACGCTTGCTGCTGGAGATAGGGGTTCGAGACTTGCGGTGGCAGGCACAAACAGCCGACCCGATCCTTGTAGCTGGCCGACCTTCTGAACTAGAAATACTGGTATTCCCGGAGCAGCATCGTGTGCTGGTGGTTTTCACCGACTCCGAGGGGCATCTTTCGCAGACGGTGCTCACCGACCTCAGCGAAAACGAGCTCCGGGTACCCGAAGCCTTTCTCAGCAGAGTAGCCCCGCCCATGCAGCGTGCGGCCGGAGTCACAGTACTTGGCGGGGAGTCTGGTTTTGCGGGCGTATTAGGTCGCTTTGGAGTACGAACGGCTGCCCATGCGGATCCCACACTTTTTGGGGAGCTTTTTGAAGCATTTGACCCTGGAGAAGCCGCCCTCGGAACAACCCCGGCTGTAACAGCCACCCCCGGAGAGAACGACAACTTGGGTGATGAGGAAGACTCGCCCCGGCGGTGACAGGCCACGGCCCACGCTCGGTGACAGGCTACGGCTCATTGGGATCATTATTGTAACAACCTGATGAAAAGACTATACTCTCCAGCAAAATCAGACCGGTGATTGGGAGGAACCATGCTGAAGCGCCAAGGTGTGCTTGCTACGGTAGTGCTATTCGTTATCCTGGCGGTTTCCTCCCCGTATCTCTCTGCGCAGGAGTTCTCTGAGCGCAAGCAGGTGGCGGTGTTTCGGCTTTCCTATTATGGTGAGCCACGCGACCCGGTGCCACAGTCCCAAACCTACATTCGTATCGGCAACATCTTTGCCTACAGCAGAACCGTGGAGTCCGAGACCACCGAGATCTTTCAGCAGGCCGTTGGAGCCATAGACGAGCAAATCCGCAGCGTGTTCATTAATATGGGGCGCTTCGACGTCATAGGCCTGACGCAACGTATGCAGGAGTCCAATGTCGATGCATTCGTGAATGCTCTCAGGTCGTACCGTGAAGATACGCTGGAAATCCCCGAGGCAGTGCTCGTCGGAGAGCAGGCCTTCACCGAGCAGGACTTTGAGCGGCTTGTCGGTGGTTTTGTGTTGGTCATTCCTTCGGTTTCCTTCTACAACCTCCAGCGCCGTGACCGTGAGCAGGACTACCAGGCCACTATCGAAACATCCTTCACCTTTGTAAACGTAGAGGACTTCTCCACCATTGGACAGTTCTTTGTGGAGACCTCCGGTACCGACGACAACGCGGTGACGGCAATGCGGCGGGCGGTGAACGGCATTCCCGGTCAGCTTGAGTTTCGGGTGCGCTCTATGCCTATTTTCCAGATTCGAACCGGGGTGCTTGAGATTGCGGGCCGCTCGGTCATTATGGAGTTTGGCCAGAACATGGGGTTGCAAAGAGGTGATGAGTACGCGGTCGTGCAGCGGCGCGTCACCAGCACCGGCCATACAACTCAGGACGAGACCGGACTGCTGGTGGTGGAAGAGGTGCGAGAGGAGTTCTCAATAGGACGGCTCTTGTACGCGAATCCCAACATCGTCATTGGTGATCAACTGCAGGAAGTGCCGCGGATGGGAGCCGATATCACACCCTATGCCAACGTCCTGCTGAACATTTCAACCCAGGATCTTGAAGTGCTGCTCTTTGGCGCACGGATTACCGCCAGCCGAGGGTTTTTCGCCTGGCGCCCCCTGGTCGGCATTGAGATCCCCACTACCACTACGCTCTTTGGTTTTCTCTTTCCCATGAACGTCTATGTGGGTGGTGAGCGTAACTTCTATCTGGGACGACTGAAAATGCATCCGAGCTTTGGTGTTGGTGTGGGTGGAGCGGTCCCGGTGGACGACTCGCTGTTTGAAGACGACTTCTACACGACGCACGTTGGCGGGAGCCTGCGACTGACGGCGAGTTACCTCGTGAGTCGTGACACCATGGTATTCCTTGAGACCGGCGTTGCTGGCTGGCACGGGTTCTACGACCGAAACTGGAGTAACTCCACCGTGAACCGCTTTTTCGCTTCCTACGGTGGAATTCTGGTTGGGGGAGGGGTAACCTTCAAATGAGCACACGAGGAATGAGCAGAATGAGAGGAAAATCAGTGGATAGAGTTGTTCGTAGTCTCGGGGCGGCCGCTATGCTGTGCGGTCTGGTGCTTTTTCTTGTTTCGTGTGCCGGGTCACCGACGCCTCGTGACAGCGCTGTGGCTGGCGCTGCGTCAGCAGACCGCAGTGACTACTACGAAGGCAGCGGTCGTGGCGCTGGCCTCGCGGAGGCCATGAACGCGGCCAAGATGGACGCTGTGCGCAACGCGGTCATAGACATGATCGGAGCCGAGGCCGAACGGGCAAACAGCCGGGTGCTGCAGGACGTATTGTACTCCACCCGTAATCCTAACCAGTACGTGTTCAACGAAACCATGGAACGCACCCGCCGTGAAAACCTTGGCACCGTTGACAACATGGACATGATTTTTGAGATTGTCATTCGGGTCGACACCCAGGCGGTAGAGCAGGTGCTGAACAGACATGGCATTACCGGTACTGCTGCAGCAAGCGGCGAGAGCCGGGCACAGCGCCTGGTGGAGGATGAACAGGCTCCTCACGGTGAGTCTCCGGCAACCGTTGGCGCTGGTGCGGCAGATGCGCTGGCCCTCGAGTCCAGCGACTTCGCCTCGGCCTCGGATGAGGAGCAACGCTTTATCCGCCGGTATGTAGATACCATGACCTACATGGTCTATTTCCCGGAGAGTTCAGAGGAAGATCCGTTTATCATGCGCAGTGCGGTCGCGCAGGCCAACCGCTATCTGACGAGCAACGGCTTTTTTGCGGTCGACGCCGCTCAGATAGAGAGCCTGCGTCGTGACCAGCAGTTTGTGTACGAGGCCGAGACCGGCCGTGAGATGAGCATGATCCAGTGGATTGCTCAACGGCTCAACGCGGATATGTACATTGAGGTTGACGCCTTGACCAGCAGCGAGTCGCAGGGAGGCAACCACTACGCAACGGCCAATGTGACTTTACGAATGTTTGAGACCTCGACCGGGCAGTTGCTCGGCACGGTTAACCGTCGCAGCCCACGCACCCTGAGCAGGAGCTCGGCGGACGACGCAACCTTAAACGCGGTGCAGTCGACAGTGTTCCAGGCAATGCCGGATGTAGTTGACCAGTCCCGCATACAGATGGCTGGCTACCTTTCTCGTGGTGTGCGCTATGATCTCATTCTTACCAACACCAGCGATCCTCGACTCGTGAGTGAGTTCCGGCGTCGGCTGAGCGCACGAGTGGCCGATGTAGTGACGGTGTCGCAAACAGCTGAGCAGACGCAGTGGGCAGTTTACTACTTCGGGCGCAGTGACGACCTCCAGGACCTGATCTACGATGTCTCGGATATCGTCCCTGGACTGGATGGAATGTTCCTGGTCATGACACGCGGGAAATCTTTGACTTTTGATACTGGGTTGTAAGCAACAAAATATACGTGATTGTGGCACCGCCAGCGCGGTGAACTGCATCAAACGGAGGATATGGAATGAAACTGAGAAGTTATGGTGTTGTCATTGGAATACTGTTGGCGCTCGTTGTTGCGGGTTGTGCAAGCTCTCCCGAGCCGGAGCCGCAGCCAACTCGGCCTACAATGGCTGAGCCTACTACTCGGCGACCAGAAATGGTTGACCACAAGAACTACAAGTGGGGAACTCCGGTACCGGAATGGGTGACCATGGAGGTTGACGAAATTGAGCGGCTCTCGGAGTTCGACGGTCAGTACGTGTTCAAGTTCGAGTCACCCCGTGCACAGAGTCTACAGGGTGCAGAGTTGTGGACACGCAACTTCCAGGCGGCAAGCAGTATAGCTCAGACCGTGCAGAACCGCGTGCAGACCCGGTTTGCCGGAGCTGCCGCTGGTGACATGGACCTGGTAGAAAGCTACATGGAGCAGGTTGTGGCAACCTTCTCTGACCAGGAGTTCTCTGGCTACAGGGCGGCACGCGACTACTGGGTGCGCATGCGCTACTTTGACGCCGACGGCCAGGTAGAGGAAGATGCCTACACCTACGTGGTGCTCTACACTATTCCAGAGGCTACACTTGACCGCATGATACAGGACGCGCTTGACGGTGCAGATACCAATCTCACCGAGGAGCAGGCCACGGTGCGGGACCGGGTGAAGGACGCCTTCGAACGAGGCCTCTAAGCCAGGCCCCGGCCCCGGCCCCCAAAGGCTGGCCACCTAGCCAGGCAACAGGAGTTTCACATGCGAGCACATGGCGCTATGAGGCAGCTACACATTCTCACTCTTCTTCTTGCCCTGGTGCTGTTTGTGCTCGGGTGTGCAACGCCGGAGGCGGCGGGCCGCAGCGAGGGGCCTCCGGACTGGGTGCAGACACCGCCTCGCGGTGACGGAACAAACGAGTACTTTGTGGGCGTGGCCGGGGACTCAGCGGGCGATGTAGCCGAGGCAGAGACGGTAGCCACGGCAGCGATGATTGACGAGATTGTTCGCTACATGGGTGTGCGCATAACCACCGACACCACCGCCGAGGCGCGGGCATCGTTAGACGCCTTTGAGAGCTCGGTTGTGCAGACGGTGCGCCAGACCGGTGCTGCTCGGGTGGCGGGCTTCCGAGTCGTAGACCGCTACGTGGAGCGCCGCGGCGAGGCGGTTACTGTCTACCTCCTGGGAGCCTACGAGCGGGCGTCGCTTGAGGCCGAGCGAGCTCGACTCCAGGCCCTGTTCCAGGAGCGCATAGACGCAGTTGCAGTGCCGGAGCAGCGAGCTCGGGAGTTTGAAGCCCGCGGCCAGTATTTCGAGGCAGTGCTGCATTATCTTGAGGCGGCTCAGGCGGCAGCGACATCCGACATCGACAATGCTGAGATTCGCTTTGAGCGGAATGTTAACTCTGCACGGAACTTAGTGTCGCGCATACAGCTGGAGAAACAAAACGACAACCTCATAGTCATGGTTCGTGAAGCCTTTCCTGAGAGTTTTGAGGCAGTGGTGCGGGTAAACGGCAGGCCGGTGCCGGGTGCCGCCGTACGGGTTAGCTACAAAGAGTTTCGGGGCGGCCGGAGCACAACGCGTACCACGACTATTCAAAGTGACGAGCATGGGCGGGTGAGCTTTGCGCACCCCATACCACAGCTCGTCGGTTCAGATACGGTAACGGTAGGGCTGGATCTGAGCCGTTACATGCTTCCGCTTGAGGAGCTTGGACGTGAGTACCGGAGCCATCTTGACGGCCTGAGCGGGGCGATATCCGACACCCGAGTGGTTTTCCGCTACGACGTCCGCTCCCGAGCAGCGCAGGTGCCAACCGGCGTTCTCCTCCATGAGGCAGACATTGCAGGCAATCCTATAGCCGCAGGAACGGTTAGCAGTTCGCTGCAGCAGGAGCTGAGCTCCGCCAGTTTCCGTGTGCAGAACCTGAGCGCTGTGGGTTCACGGAGCACCGGCATGGCGCGTGACGAGCTCTTGGAGCTCCTCCGTGCAGAGTACGGTGGTCGGGTTGAGCGAGTAATCATTGGCTCGGCGCAGATTGATGAGTTTAACGAGGGTGACGGATTCATTGTACGTGTCTCGGGCAGTGCCGAAGCTATTGACCTGGAAACCGGCGAGGTGCTTTACAGCACCAGCGGGTTCCAACGGAGCCGGGGCGCATCATCCAACGCGGCTATTCAGGCCGCCTTTCGCATGCTTGGTTCCAACTTTGGACAGGACTTTGCGTCGCGGCTCCCTTAGGCACTCCCGTAGGCACAGGAACTCACCCTTAGGCACTCCCGTAGGAACTCACCCGTAGGCACAGGAACTCACTCAGCGGCCCCGGGACTCAATAGTTCCAGGACCATCCCCGGGTCATCTGAAATTATTCCTGCCACTCCATATGCGGCCATGCGCCGCGCCGTTTCCTGATCATTCACAGTCCAGGGCAGTACCATGCGTCGACGCAGGCCTATGTGGTACCAGGCCCACAGGCGGTTGATCTTCACGTGGTGGGGCTTAACCACCTGTGGGGCACCACTTATGTAGGCACCCAGACCGTAACGGAGGATGGGGGGAACGTCGTCGTGGCTTGAGTAAATGGCGGCTACCGGGATCTCGGGTGCCATCTTTCCGAATCTACGCAAGGGGAAAGGATTAAAGGAGGACACGAAACAGTTTGCCTCCAGCCCAAAGCGCCGTATTACGCCAAGGAGCAGTTCCTCAATACCGGTGGCGGCTTTTCCTTCCTGTTTAATCTCAATGTCATACACAAAGTTCGACCCGAACTCAGCAAGAATGTCTTCCAGCAGCGCCAGTCGCTCGCCGGAGAACGCCGGGTCAAACCACGAGCCTGCATCAAGCTCACGCATGTGCTCGTATGGTGTCTGTTCCACGACTGCATCGAGACCCGTTGTGCGTGACAGGTTGTAGTCATGAACTACCACAAGTTGCTTGTCCGCGGTCAAATGGATGTCTAACTCAATTCCGGGAACCTTGTGCTCGGCTGCAAGGCGGAAGCCAGCCAAGGTGTTCTCCGGGGCACGTGCGGCGTATCCGCGGTGACCAAATACGAGTGGAGTAGCTCCCCAGTTCACAGTGTTCCTCCCGTTTCGGTGTTGCCGGAGTCTATCATGTTTTGCATGTGGGATAGCAACTGCTCTGCATCGACCGAGAACTCCGGTTGTCGGGCAAGTCTCTCAAGGCGCTGTTTCAAGAGGTCACAGGTGATTGCCAGTTCCTTTTCCTCGGCACGGGCCTGCTTGAACTCGGTCGCCGCCTTCTCCGCACGCGCAAGTGCAGCACTGGCTAGCTCGGTTTCACCTTTCTCATGCGCGAGCCGCACCCGTGTCTCCCAGCGTCTAAACTCTTCCTCGGCCTGCTGGCGCCGTTGCTGTGACTGCTTGTGGGCGGCTAGGTACTTTGCTACGTATGAGGTGGCCTCCTGCAGGGTCAGGCCTTCCAGATCAAGTTCCTCGTGCACCGACACTCCTTGGGGGTGACCCACGTGTGTGACCCATTTGTGTGACCCACGTGGGTGACCCACGTGGGTGAACCAAAAACTACGCGCACTGGGCCTTCTCGTCAAGGCCACCGCCAACAAGATCCAAAATGCGAATGACTGCACCGCATGACATCAGCTCGAGTTTTCGCTATCGTTAGGTTATGAAACATCACTCTGTACTTGAGTCGCATGACCCCATTTATGCTCTGGCTACCCCCTATGGACGCAGCGCGCTGGCCGTGCTCCGAGTGTCGGGTGAAGGCTGTGTCGAGGCAATTGCCACGGTCTTCAGTAGGCCTGCCGCGCTTAATGACTGTGTCGGGAATGAACTGATCTATGGGCACCTGCACGAGCTGTCCTCCAGTTCGGCACCGGGGACACCGGATGCAAAGGGTGGCAACGCACCCACCAAGGCAATTGACGAGGTTGTGCTTGCGGTGTATCGAACTCCAAGGAGCTACACCGGGGAAGACTCGGTGGAAATAATGTGCCATGGGAGCCCCGCTGGCATAGAACGGATCTTTGGAGTGCTGGCCGACCTGGGTATGCGGCCAGCCGAGGCCGGTGAGTTCACTCGCAGAGCCTTTCTCAGTGGAAAGCTGGACTTGACTCAGGCAGAGGCCATACAGGAGCTGGTGGAGGCCGAGACCGGTACGGCACATGCGTTGGCCCTCAATCGCCTATCGGGTGGTCTTTCGCAGCGCATTGAGTCAGCAAAGCAGCGATTGATAGATCTCATGGCGGCTGTGTCTATTCAACTTGACTACCCGGAAGAAGACACCGGCCATGTAGAGCTGCCCGCAGGCGAGGTAGACGCTGTGCGAGCTGAGTTGCAGATCCTGGCAGACAGTTTCCGAATTGGAAGGGTCTTTCGGGAGGGAGCAAGCATTGCATTGGCCGGACGAACGAACGCTGGCAAGTCCTCGCTCTTTAACCTCCTTCTGCGTGAAGACCGGGCCATTGTGAGCTCGGAGGCAGGAACCACGCGTGACTACCTTGAGGCTCGACTTGATATTGAGGGAGTTCCGGTGCGTCTGCTTGATACCGCAGGACTACGGCTGAGTGCAAGTGAGATTGAAAATGAGGGAATGAGGCGCAGTAGAGATCTTATGAGTAACGTGGATCTTGTTTTGTACCTGGTAGATGCCGCCGAGGGCCCAAATCAGGAAGACCTTGGTTTCATTGCGGAGCTGGAGGCAGAGGGGCGCTGCGTGGTTGTCCATACCAAGCGGGATCTATTAGCAGCCGGAGCGTCTGTAGCTTCTCAAGGTGAGGAGCCAATCTTGCTCAGCTCGGTCTCTGGGGAAGGCCTCGGTGACCTGCACGCGGTACTGGTGCGACGCTTGGTGCCCGGCGAACACACCGACACCGAAGCGGTTGTAATTGACTCGCGTCGGCATCGGGATCTGTTGCTGCAAGCGGTTGCTGCGCTTGAGCAGGTGCAGAGCGGCCTGGTCTCGGGAACACCTTTCGACCTTGTTGCTGTTGACCTCCAGGAAGCACTGCAGTCCCTGGGTGAGATTACCGGAGAAGTTGCGTCGTCCGAGATTCTGGAGCGGATGTTTGGCTCCTTTTGCGTTGGGAAGTAGACTCAAGCTTGACGAGTACGCGTGGCGGTAGGATACTCTTAGAAGGCCCACATATGGAAAGACGCAAAAATGTTCGCACAGATTTTGTGATGCACGGCTGGATTGATCTTGGGGACGATGTAGTGGACTGTACCGTGCACGATCTTTCGCTGCGCGGATGTATGCTGCGGTTGCCCCACATTCCGCCCCATGGGGTTAATCCGGATGTCGTCGTGCATCTGAAGCTTGCAGAGGACGTCACCATCGAGAGCACGGCTTCGGTTGTTGGTACCCACGGTCATGAGTGTCGGCTGGAGTTCCGTGTGATGGATGCCGACAGCCTCACCCATCTGCGACGTCTCATGGAACTGAACACAGCAGATGAAGAAGAAATAACCAAAGAACTACATGAACTTCCCACAAAGCGGAATTCCCCAAACGATTCAAAACCGGAGTAACACTCAATGAAGGAACGGCTTGATGCCCTCGTGCGTGAACTATTTCCGCCAGACCTCGGTAGAGCTTTGGCAGTTCGTCTGCCAGAAGTGATGAACCGGTATCGCGACACAGTTCGGGCGCCTGAAGAGGAGTATGATCCCCAGCTGCCCCTGGATGAGACAGACACCTTCCTCATTGTACACGAGCATCAGTTCTTTGATGCTGATTCAACGAAGCCAGCCGCTCATCTTCATGAGTTTCTGACCACACATCTGGAAGGAGTGGTGAAAGGAGTTCATGTACTGTCAGAGGGTGCTTCCTTGGAGGACCTGCAGGGGCTTACTCGGGAACACCGCCTCATGTTGGATGTGGTGATGGACCAAGAACAGGACTACTCCAACCCTGAAGTGGTGCTCTCGCTGCTTGAGAAGCTCGTGGGGTATCTGGCTAACGGCGTGTCAGTTGTGCGACTCATTTCCGGTGCTCGGCCGGTAAGCACGACCGACGGTGAGGACCAGCTGTCAGCCGAGGTTAAGGCCGTGTCACAACTGAGCCGCGCGGTCATGACGGAGCTGGCACCCTGGAGTGTTCTGGTTTCTGACGTCGTTCACGACGGCGCGAATATGGTATCTCAGTACGCACTGGCGCCGTTGGTTCTGGACGCCATGCTCCAGGCCAACGCCGAGC
Source organism: Spirochaetales bacterium (assembly GCA_007127105.1). GTDB lineage: Bacteria > Spirochaetota > Spirochaetia > DSM-27196 > SLAA01 > SLAA01. The sequence goes on from SLAA01000138.1 coordinate 12,474, forward strand.
AGCTGCGTTGCTGGGCGCGTGCGCTCCCGGAGCTTCCCCAAACCGCAACCAGCTTTAACGTGTTGGCTTCCGGTGGAGTTGTCTCACGCATGAGAAATCCAGGTGGTGGGCTTCCGGGTGAGGCCCATCCAGACTTCCTCAGCGCAGTCACTGACCCGGCACTACCTGTGCAACAACGAGCGCGGGTTTTTCTGTGCGCCCAGGCGATAATGCTTTCCCTGGCGGGTGTCCCGGGAGTAGGTCTCCACAGTCTCATTGGATCGGAGAGTCCGAAAAAGGTGCCGGAAGCTCATGGCGCAAGCGGCGGCGTTAAGGCTTGGTCACTTGAGTTTAGCAAGCTTGTAGAAGAGCTTGAGACTCCCGGGACGCTCCGCAACGTGGTGTTTGAGGGCTACAAAGCGCTGCTCCGGGCACGTTCACTTGAGCCGTTATTTCACCCCAAGGTGCCTCAGAGGGTGCTTGACCTGAACCCGGCTGTTTTTGCCTTGCTGAGAAGCACGTCACAGAACAATGGTGAAGGAATGCTCTGCATCCACAATCTTAGCCTGGACCCGGTGGAGCTCTTGTTCAGCCCGGCTGAGTTCGGTCTGGATATTGAGGTCGGAATGCGGGAAATCATTGGTGGCGACATTGTGTTTCCCAGTGATGAGCCGGGAGGCCTGGTGTCGCTTGAGGTAGATTCATACGAAGTACTTTGGTTACGGACGCCGGTTCATCTTGATACAGATGAGAACCGCTCGTTTCTGTTTGAAGACGAGGACTTCCCGGTGGAGGCTGCCGAACTGGAAGACAAAGAGGACTGACAGGGGGCTTCGGACTCGCTTAACCGGAAGCCCCGCGTTGGCCTACTTCACCAGTTTCGATATCTGCTTGAATGTCTCGGTGCCCGAAACGCGACACAACTCAAACAACAGCGACTCAACCGTCGTCACAACTCCACCCGAGGAGCGCACGCGTTCAATTGCTACATCGCGGTCAAACGCGGTGCGTGAGGACACGGCGTCGGCTACCAACACCGGGGTGTAGTTTCGTTGAATAAGATCCATTGCGGTCTGCAGTAAGCAGATGTGCGTCTCAATGCCAGCAAGTACCACATAGCTGCGACCGGCCCTGGTGATTACGCTCATGACTTCCTGGTCGTCACAACAGCTGAAACTTGCTTTCTCCATGGGTTCAATACCGGGGAGCGCATCGCGCAGGACTTTTATGGTCGGCCCGAGTCCCTTGCGGTACTGCTCAGTCAGAACCACCGGCACCCCCACTATCTGTAAACCCTCAGCGAGCACTCCAAGCCGTTCGGCTAGCGCCTGAAACTCATGAACATGGGGAAAGAGACGATCCTGTACATCAATCATCAAGGCAAGGCAGCGTTCTGGTGGTATTCGCATGCTGTTCCTCCTGTTGTAGTGTAAACACCTTTGTGGCGATCTTGAGCATACATATCTTTGCTGGTACTCTGCATTATGCACCGAAATAGCCGGGCGGGCTACCGAAGGTTGCTCGGATCACGATCCTAAGCTCGCTCACGTCAAAGGAGTCTTCCATGCAGTCCGGATTTTTTGATCGACTATCGCAACGTGCCGTAGCGGTGAACAGCCTTCTCTGTATTGGTCTTGATCCCCGTCCAAAGGCAACCGAGCCGGAGGCGGCTGCTGCCGAAATAGTGGCCACCAATGTACGGCTCATTGAGGCAACCGCACCCTATGCCGCCGCGTATAAACCAAACATTGCGTTCTATGAGTGTTGGGGGCAGGCTGGATGGAGGGCACTCAAGGAGACGCTGGCCGCAATTCCCAAGGACATCCCGGTTGTGCTGGATGCGAAACGGGGTGATATTGGATCAACGGCCGAGGCATACGCAGTGGCTGCATTTGATGAGTTGGGTGCAGATTGCATTACGCTCAGCCCCTATTTAGGGAGTGAGGCCCTCAAGCCCTTTCTCTCGCGACCTGGAAAAGGCGCCTTTGTCCTGTGCCGCACATCCAACCCGGGTGCGGCCGAGGTGCAGGACCTGCAGATTGGTCAGGGGGGCCCAGGGCCGAGTCCGGGGCCGAGTCCGCTGTATGTCGTGATGGCCGAGCTCATGCAGGCCTGGGGTGAGAATGTGGGGCTTGTGGTGGCCGGAAACGACCTGCCAGCATTGCGGGCGGTACGCAAGGCACGGCCAGATGCCTGGTTTCTCACGCCTGGCATTGGCGCGCAGGGGGGTGAGGCGGCAGAGGCGGTGGCTGCCGGACTTCGGCAGGACGGGCTGGGAATGCTGATAGCGGTCAGTCGTGGGGTGGCCGGTGCAGCCGACCCAGGGGCTGCCGCACGCGAGGAACGGGACCGGATCAACGGGGCCCGAGAGAGGGTTGCACAGGAGTCGCCAGCGGCAGTGGATGCCGAGTCCCGGCAAGGCAACGCGACCGTGCGCCATCAGGTTCTGAGTGGTCTGGTGAACCACAACTGCTTCAAACTGGGAGAGTTTGTTCTCAAGTCTGGCGCGCTTTCGCCATTCTACGTAGACCTGCGCCGCGTGGTTTCGGACTCCGGTCTGCTTGCGGTGGTGGCTCAGGCCTATGCCGAGCTTCTGCAGGATCTGAAGTTCGACCGCATAGCGGCCATACCGGTGGCTGCGCTCCCCATTGCAACTGCGGTGGCGCTTCATACCGGCAAACCTCTCATCTATCCACGGCTGCCTGCGAAACCGCATGGTACCGGAAACCGCATTGAGGGTGAGTTTGCTCCCGGGGAACGTATTGTCCTTCTGGATGATCTTATCACGAGCGGGACAAGTAAGCGGGAGGCGGTTGTTGTGCTACGTGAAGAAGGACTGGTGGTAGATGACCTGGTGGTGCTGCTTGAGCGTGGAGCGCAGGGGCGCCGCGAGATGGAGCAGTTGGAACTGCATCTACACAGTTACGCGCAAATTGCCGAGCTCTTCTCGGTATGTGAGAACCTTGGACTCATAGACGCTGCGCGCCGGGCGGAGCTGGAGGCATACGTCCGTGAATAACGCTCTACAGACGGCGGCCTCAGTTCTGGATCTGTTGCGATTCGAACTCAATTTCGCCGGGCAAACGCTACCGTTTACTCCCTTTGATATCCTGATATCCCTGGTTCTGCCTTTGGCAGTGGTGATCATTCTTGCGAGGTTTATTCAGCCGCGGGTCGCACGCGTTGTACGGCGCTTGCTTGATCGAGGTATTGAAAGCCATGAACGACGCGAGCATGTGCTCAGGTGGGGGCGGAGAGTCTACCGCCTCGTGTGGCTATTGTTTCTGTTTGCGTTGGTGAGTCAGCTCTTTGGTGCCCAAATAGTAGCCTATCTCAGGATTGTTGCGCGTATCTTTACCGAGCCGTTTTACAGTGCCGGATCAACAGAGATCTCAATCGTGACATTGCTCTTGCTCGTCCCGCTTTTCTGGTTTGCCTCCTGGGTGTCTCGCCTGACCCGCCAAACCGCCGAAAGCACCTTGTTCACACGCATGTCTATGGATGCGGCGCAGCGTTTTTCCTTTGCCTCTTTGCTGCGTTATGCGGTTATGGGCTTGGTTATCATTATTGGTTTGTCCCTGTTGGGGATTAACCTCTCATCCATTGCGGTCGTGTTTGGCGTTTTTGGTATAGGTATTGGTTTTGGTCTTCAGCATGTAGTTGCGAACTTTTTTTCCGGAATGATCATTGTTTTTACGCGCCCCATCAAAGAGGGTGACCGCATACAGATCAACGAGTTTGAAGGTACGGTTGAAAGCATTCGAGTGGTTGCCACGGTGGTGAACACCATTGCAAACGAGACACTCATAATCCCCAACTCCTACATCGTCAACAACGCCATGCACAACTACTCGTTTGACGACCGCCGCATTGTGGTGCGAAACCCGGTTCAGGTGGCCTACAGCGCAGATCTGGACAAGGCAATAGAGGTCATGCTGCAGATAGGCGACGAGTGTCTGTATCGCGTTGCCGAGAAGGAGCCGTTGGTACGGGTGCGCAGCTTTGACGACTCCGGCATTACGCTTATGCTCCTTACCTGGATACAGGATACACAGGACAAGTACGCGTCTATGTCATGGATTAATCTTGAGATATGGAGACGATTCCGTTCACACGGCGTGGAAATACCGTTTCCGCAGCGCGACCTGCATATTCGCAGTTCTGATGTAGATTTTAGGGCACCGCAGGCGTCCCGGCCGCCTGCTGAACCTGTAGATTAAGGGCTGGCCGTCGGAGCTGCGTGGCGGTCAAGTATTTCTTGTACGGTGAGATTCCCAAAGAACTGCATAATATGCTCGGCTGCATCGGCCCAGATTGCGTGTACATGGCAGAAGGGTAGTCGGTCACAGTCCTTGGGGTTGCCATTTGCGCTTTTCACGCTTGCCATGCTGTCGGCACAACTTGCGCAAGGGGTAATGTCCAGACGTTCACCTACTGCCGCAAAAATTTCCTGTGCCGTGATTTCGTCCGGCCTTTTGGCCAGGAGAAAACCGCCACCGGGGCCACGAACCGAGCTGATCACGCCCGCCTTCTTGAGTTTAAAGAAAATCTGCTCCAGAAACTCCGGCGAAATGTTTTCAATTGCCGCGATATCCTTGATTGGAGTGGGCTTTTCCGTGTTCTGCATTGCAAGCCGCGTGAGGGCACGCAGCGCGTATCTTCCTTTCGTGGTAACTCTCATTTGCTCTACCTATCCTATAGTTGGCGATCAGACTGTGCATTCCGGATGTTGAAGGTCATGTTTATTTCAATTATACACGACCCCGGACAGGCGTCAAGTTTATTGATAAGAAAATAACCAAATTCCACAAAAAAACGGTTTCCGTGCGCTGTTCGCATGGAGGTGGGTGGGTGGGGTGCTTTCGTTGTGACTGCCATAAGAGGCCCCACTGGCGATGTACCGGTGGGGCCGATAAGCTCAGGAAAGACCTTAGTCGTTGACTCGTTCGACGTACTCAGCGGTCTCGGTGTTAACGAGGATCTTCTCACCTTCCTTAATGAAAATGGGTACCCTGACCGAGATGCCAGTTTCAATGACCACAGTTTTTGTGGCCCCGGTGACGGTGTCTCCCTTTATGGCATCCTCGGCCTCGGTTACGACAAACGCCATCTTCATGGGCAGCACAATGTCAATTGCGGTCTGCTCCCACATCTTAATGCGGTAGGTTTCGCCTTCCCGCATGAAGCGGCCTTTCTGCTCCAGGCCCTCCTTGGGAATGACATACTGCTCGTAGCTTTCCGAGTCCATTACGTGATAACCGGCATCGTCTTCATACAGAAACTGCGCGTCTTTATCAAATACATCTGCCGTCTCTACCGAGTCGGCAGTCTTGAGGGTTTCTCGCAGTGTGGCGCCGGTGCGCAGGTTCTTGAGTTTGAGTTTTACAAAGGCCGAGCCTTTGCCCGGATTTACGAAATCTCGTTCGGTTACAAGATAGGGCTGATCCTTCATTAAAAGGCATTGGCCTTTTTCTATTGCTCCTGCTTTGATCATAGGTAAAACGTATCCTTGTTGTGAAAAAATGCGCTGGAAACTTAGCGTGGCAAAAGTGTATCAGAAAGTGAAAAGAAGATCACCTCGTTCATGCGTTTTCTTCCAGTTAATGCCATCATAAGGCGGTCTACACCCATGGCACCTCCCGAGCACCTGGGATATGAATTTTCGAATACCGCCGGGAAATGCTGCGGAACGGCGTGTTCGCTTCGGCCCATGGTGCGCTTCTTCTGCTGTTCGCGCGCAAAGAACTCACCTATCCGAGCTGTGTCGATCTCTTCGCTATAGCAGTTTACCAACTCAAGTCCAGCGAGATAGAGCTCCCAACGTTCAACGGTTCGGTACTCCAAGCCAGCAGCCGCCGTGTCGCCAGCAGCCGCCGTGTCGGGGGACGGGGAGCCAGCAGTCGTCGCCAGGGTGGAAACGCGGGCCGGATAGTCAATAAGCGCAACCGGCCGGTCGCACGGAAGCTGTGGTTCAACCATGTCCAGCATCAGTCGGTCAAACACGGTATTCCAGTCGTCGTCCTGACCAAGGCTGAGTCCGGTCTGCAGCGCGGCCCTGCGCAGTGAGCCGTCACTTCCATGCTCAGCCAGGTCTATTCCGCCGTAGGTTCGTACCGCGTCACGTACCGTGACCGTTTCAACTGGCTGCGACGCTCGCTGCAGAGAGCTGGCATCTGCTCCTGGACTATCTGCGAGAGCCGTGCACAAGGCCTGAAGCAGCTCGGAGAACAGCTGCAGTGACTGCCGGTAGTCGGCGTTGAGCATGTACCACTCGAGCATGGTGAACTCGGGGTTGTGGGCCGAGCCCATCTGCTCCTCGTTGCGAAAGCACTTGCCAATCTCAAAGAGGTTGCCGTAACCACGGGGAATGAGCTGCTTGAGCCACAGTTCTGGTGATGGAATGAGGTAGAGCGGAACAGAACTCCCAGAGCGCAGGTACTCGGTACTGAACACCTCAAGGTGCGCCTCGGGAATGAGGTAGGGGGCAAGGCGCGGGGTCTCAACCTCTAGAAAGGCGCGGTCGGAAAAGAAGGCCCGGAGCTCCCGCATAAGTGCAGCACGGAAGCGGGCAAGGTTTGGTTCCATGACTCCAACCGCTTTAGACGAGCCGTTCCAGCCGCTGGAAGCACTCCTCCAGCAAGGCCGGAGAGGTGGCAAAATTGATCCTCTGGAAGCCGCTGCCACCAGTTCCAAAATCCGGCCCATGTGAGAGCTCAAGCTCGGCGACGGTACGGAGCTTCTCTTGGAAGGCTTCATCTGTGAGTTCTGCGGAGCTCAGAAAGTCGTGGAAGCCCAGCCAGGCCACAAAGCTGATCTCGGGGGTACATAGCCGCGGCTGCAGGCGGCTCGCGGCGCAAAGCTGCTCAAGGAGCGCCAGGTTGGCGCGCAGCTGCTCTCCCAGGCCGTTGAGCCAGGTGTCACCAAAACGGTACCCAGCCTCGGAGCCTATCATTCCAAAGATATGAGGATGATCAAGCCCGTTAGCCTTGAGGCCCGCGCGAAAGCGGCGGCGCAAGGGGCGGTTGGGAATGACAGCAAAGGCCACCGAGGCACCCGGTATGTTAAAGGTCTTGCTCGGCGAGACGAGCGATATTGCCTGTGCTCCGTCGCCAGAATCTTCCTCATCTGCCGACAGAAAGGTGTCAAAAGGGAGAAACGCAGGTGACTCGGCTCGCACCGCGTTCTCGGCGGGGAGCGCCTGCTTGGGCGCGGCCGCATGCCGAATGTCGGCATGGATCTCGTCCGAAATAACCGTCACCTCGTAGCGGCGACACAACGCGGCAAGCTCTGTAAGCTCGGCCTTGGACCATACGCGGCCAACCGGATTATGGGGCGAACACAAAAGCATGAGCCGGGCGCCAGCCTTGAAGAGGTCTTCCAGTCCCACCAGGTCCATGCGGTACAGGTCGTTCTCTAGAACAAGAGGGTTCTCTGCTACCTGACGACCTTTGGCCGTTACTGCGTCAAAAAACGGAGGGTAGACCGGGGGTTGTAACACAATGCGGTCACCGGGTTGAGACAGCAGCTCTACCGCGGTGCGCAGTGCTGGCATGACGCCGGGAACAATCACACAGTGCTCGCGAGCTATGCCCCGGCCGTGATGACGAAGCTGGAACTCACGAAAGGCCTCATAGAGGCTTTCCGGCGGCAGCGTGTACCCAAAGACTGGGTGCTCCGCCCGTTCCTGCAGCGCGCTCGTTATTGCCGGGGCTACCGCAAAGTCCATGTCGGCAACCCAAAAGGGTAGCCTTTCCTCTGGTATGAGATCCCACTTGGCGGCTCCGCTTCCGCGCCGCTCAACCGTTGACGAGAAACTGCATCCCTTAGCGTCTTGTGCTTTCAAATGTTTCATGTGTCGTTTCGGTATAGCTTGAGCCTTGAGTCCTGTCAAGGCTCCTGCTCACCTTGTCGCGCGCACCGGCACTGCCGCTCGTCTACCAAAGCGTGACAGTCAAGTA
>SLAA01000007.1 GCA_007127105.1 Spirochaetales bacterium
CAGGCTCAACGCGATATTGACCTGCTCGCCACTCGGGATATATCGGCGCAACAGCGTTCGCAACAGACTGCGCAGATTCGGGCAAATGAAGAGAGCCGCATTGAAGAAATTCATGCTCAGTACGCAGGTGAACTTGACGAGCTTGATCTTGAGATTGAGGCGCTCACGACACAGATGGCTCAGTACGATGCACGGCAGGTTGAACAGGCTCGGGAGCGCGAGGCACAGCTAGACAGTCAGCGGCGTCTGTTTGAGTTGGAAATGCAGGAACAGGCGAACGAGTACGAACAACAGATAGAACAGCTCCTGGTAGAGCATGAACAACAGGTTGCGGAGCTTGAGAACCACGCTGCCAATCTGGAGGAAGGCCTGCGTGCGGCGCATCAACGCGAGATAAACTCGCTCATCCTCCGATACAACCCGCGTTTTGAGGAAGGAGAGGTCGCGGATGTGCTTTCGCGGCAACCACCGCTCGACTCTTTCAGTGATGTATCGCTGGCCGAGTACTCGCGGTTCCTTGCGGACGAAGGTATTCTCAGCGAGTCCGAGTTTTCCGGTCTCTTACAAGATGTCGATGAGTTCCGCGTTCTTGTTGGGGCCTTGAAGAACGTCCCCTATAGAAACCGGGTGCCGGACGTGCTTGGAGGTATTGAGAGTCGTGCAGCGTCCGTAATTGGGCGCTATGAAGCGCTGCGCAGTGGGTTCGCAGACTCGGTAGCGGTGCGCGACGAGCAGATAGCAAGACACGAACAAGAACTCGCACGTGAGCGTGCAAGCGCCCGTGCAGCCCTTCAGGAACAACGAGAGCGGCTTGGCGCCGAAACCGAACGCTTTCTGTTTGCTATGGAGGCGCTCACCGCGGACAACCGGGAGAACGGGTATATTGTAGATGCGCGCGACAGCGAAGAAATCTATGTCTTCATGGACCGGCTTCATGAGCTGGAAGTTGGCGGCCAAGGCTATGTATTCCGTCGAGATGATGAGTTGCTCGCGGTAATTGAGTTCATTGGTGCAGGAAGTCCGGCTCGGGCACGGCTTGTGGAGCTGTACGACGACACAGGGCTCCGTCCCTTTGATCGCGTACTGCTTCAGTTGCAGTAGGGAGTGAGAAGAGTGAGAGGAATAAAAAAAACCACAGCGCTTCTGGTTGTGTTATTGGTGGCGAGTGCTTCGCTCTGGGCCGTTGAGTTTGCAGACTACGGCTTGACCGTACTTGGGGAGCGTACCGAGGACGGGCTTCGCCTGTCGACGCTTCGTGACGAACGTGGCCGGGAATTTGTTTTCGGTGCCGATGCCACAGTGGGAGAGGCAGAGATAGCGGTCGTTGAGCAGGTGGTAGATCTGGTTTTTGGGTTCAACTCCATGGAGATTGAAGAGCTCCGGATCGTCGTTGGTGAACGAAGAGTAAGTGTGCAGGTGCGACCGCGGAACTTTGTTCATGACGGGATAGACCTAGGGGCACTCACCCCGGCAGGGGTGCAGTTCTACTTCGTAGATTTCCTGGAATATGATTTTCGGATGCTGGTCCGCGGTCTATTCCTGCGTCTTCGAGGTCAATTTGTGAATGAAGACTTGTTGCTTGAGCGACTTGTCGGGGCTGCTCGCAATCCTGAGCAGTTTCTTCAAAGCCAGAACCCAGAGTTCATGTTGTCGCGGATCCATGAGTTGGAGCAGGAACTGGCCGAAACACGGCAGGAGCTTCGCGATTCGACGAGAGAAAGCGAACGTATTAGGCAAGAGCTGGAATTGACGCGCAATGCGGTGCTGGTCTTTGAAAACCGCTCATTTTTCGGTTCGCTGCGCATTCCGGACGCTGCAGCGGTCCGGAGGGTCATTGAACTCAAGCAAGAGTTTCCTGGACTGGACCAGGATGATATGCGGGCTCGTCTCGAGGCCGAAGGCTTATCGGTCTCGAAGAAGGAAGTCTTTCTTATATATAGCCTGTACTTTAACGAGTTCGAGTAGCTCAATTACTTGCCAGACACTGTGGTCTAACTGACCTATCATCTGAGGCATCCCTGTTGCACAAGGTCGGCATACCACGTATAGTGTTGCCACTCCACCACAGGTAGAACAGAACAAAGGAATAAATGGAATGGGTGTAGATATATCCAAGATGCGTAACATCGGCATCAGTGCGCACATCGATTCAGGAAAAACAACCCTGACAGAGCGCATTTTGTATTACTGTGACAAGATTCACGCGATCCACGAGGTTCGTGGCAAGGACGGCGTTGGAGCAACCATGGACTCCATGGAGCTCGAGCGCGAACGGGGTATTACCATTGCCTCGGCTGCAACGAACGTAACCTGGGACGGTCATCCCATTAACATTATTGACACACCGGGACACGTTGACTTCACGATTGAGGTTGAGCGGAGCCTGCGCGTTCTTGATGGCGCGGTTCTCGTTTTGTGTTCGGTTGGTGGCGTGCAGTCACAGTCGATAACGGTAGACCGACAGCTTGCTCGATACAAAGTCCCTTTCGTTGCATTCATTAATAAGTGCGACAGAACCGGTGCGAATCCACTGAAGGTTCGTGACCAACTTGAGCAGAAGCTTGGACACAATGCTGTCATGATGCAGCTTCCCATTGGACTTGAGGACAAGTTTGAAGGCATTATCGATCTAGTAGGTATGAAGGCCTGGTTCTACGAAGGCGCGAGCGGCGAAGAGCGTCGTGCTGCCGAGATTCCGGCTGAGTACATGGAAGAAGCCGAGCGTCGACATGAAGAAATTATTGACGCAGCAAGCATGTTTTCAGATGAACTGGCCGAGGCCTTCCTTGACGGTGAGGTGGAGGAGGAGCTGATTCACGAGGCCATTCGTAAAGGTGTCTTGAAGCGTCAGTTGTGTCCGGTTTTTATAGGGTCAGCCTACAAGAACAAGGGTGTGCAGACCTTGCTTGACTCGGTTGTTCGGTATCTTCCGAACCCGGCCGAGGTTGAGAATGAAGCGCTTGATCTGGACAAGGACGAGGCTCCAGTAAGACTCACCGCAGATTCCGAGGCACCTACCGTAGCGTTGGCCTTCAAGCTGGAAGAGGGGCAGTACGGGCAGCTAACCTATGTTCGTGTCTACCAGGGTTCTATCCGCAAAGGTACAGAGCTGTTCAATGTACGCTCAAAGAAGCGTTTCAAGGTTGGTCGTCTGATCCGCATGCACTCCAACCACATGGATGACATTTCCGAGGCTCCCGCTGGTGATATTGTCGCCGTTTTTGGCGTTGACTGTGCTTCAGGTGACACATTCTGTAAGGCCGGTCTTAACCTGTCTATGACATCAATGTATGTACCCGAGCCGGTAATCTCGCTCGCTATTGAGCCAATTGACAAAAAGGCAGCGGACAACATGGGTAAGGCGCTTAACCGCTTCACCAAGGAAGACCCGACATTCCGTACCTATGTCGACCCCGAGTCAAACCAGACTATTATTCAGGGAATGGGCGAGCTACACCTCGATGTTTACATTGAGCGGATGAAGCGTGAGTACAAGGCTGAAGTCGAGACCGGTATGCCGCAGGTTGCCTATCGTGAGGCAATTAGCTCGATGGTCGAGTTTGACTACACGCACAAGAAACAAACGGGTGGTTCAGGTCAGTATGGTCGCGTAGCTGGCTTTGTTGAGCCGCTTGGGGAAGGCGACTATGAGTTTGTTGATGCGGTTAAGGGCGGTGTTATTCCAAAAGAGTATATCCCCTCATGTGATAAGGGCTTCCGCATGGCCATGCGCCAGGGAACGCAAGTTGGGTTTCCCATTATCGGCGTTCGCGTAACCATTAACGATGGCAGCACGCACCCGGTAGACTCTTCAGACATGGCATTCCAACAGGCCTCGCTTGCGGCCTTCCGCTCGGTATACGAGAAGGCTAAACCAAAGATTCTCGAGCCGATAATGAAGGTGGCGGTTGAAGGGCCCACCGAGTTCCAGGGAAATATCTTTGCAAGTATCAACCAGCGACGTGGTTTGATCCTTGCTTCTTCCGAGGATGGAGCATTCTCTCGGGTTGAAGCCGAGGTTCCATTGAGCGAGATGTTCGGTTATTCCACGGTGCTTCGCTCGCTTACCCAGGGTAAGGCGGAGTTCACCATGGAGTTCTTGAAGTACGGAAAGGTACCGGAGTCTATCTCCGACGAGTTGAAGACCGAGTACCGCAAAGCCCGTGAAGCCGGCCAGAAGTAAGGGAGGAAACACCATGACCATGTCTGAACTGGTAAAACGAAGTCCATTACGTATTCTTGAGCAGTCAATCCATGGCGGGCTAGGCGCCGGGAATATTGGCGTCTTCTCGTCCCCAAAGGGATTAGGAAAAACAGCATGCTTGGTGCATATTGCTACCGACAAGCTCTTTCAGGGGCAGCATGTTATTCATGTTTCCTTTGCTGCAAGAACAGATCATATCATTCGCTGGTACGAGGATATTTTTGGGGAAATCGTAGACAAGCGTGAGTTGAGTGATGTTGTAGACGTGCATGACGAGATTATCCGCAACCGAGTCATAATGAACTTTTCTCAGGATGGAACGAATGCAGATCAGCTTCTGAGAAGCTTGCGGGCTATGATCACCGACGGCGGCTTTGCCGCTGATGTACTTGTGGTTGACGGATATGATTTTGTTAAAGGCAGCCCGGAAAGCATTGCCGCCATTAAGTCCTTCGCGGAAGAACTTGGTATTGCTGTATGGTTTAGTGCTTCAAGCCCAGAGGATCCCAGTATTGTTGATGAGCGAGGCGTTCCAACCTATCTCACCAGCTATCTGGATCATATCTCGGTACTCATAACCTTAGAGGCGACTCCGGAGTTTATAAAACTAAGACTCGTCAAGGATCATCAGAAGCTAATGGGTGACGACCTCCATGTTCGACTAGATAGCAAGAGCTTGTTGATTGTGGAGAGATAGTCCTCGGTATTTCAGTCTGTCGCAGGACTTGTAGAGATGCTCTTCATAGTCAAACGCGGTGCCTACGCTTTGTAGGTCACCGCGTTTTTTTTACGCCTATACGTTTGCACCACGCAATAATGGGGCAGACGCTGCAGTGTGGGGATTGCGGGGTGCAGGTGTTCTGTCCGAAATAGACGAATATCTCGTTGATTTCTATCCAGTGTTCTTTCGGAAGAATCTTCTGCAGGGCAAGCTCTGTCTCGTCCGGGGTGCGTGTCGCTATCCAACCGGCTCTGTTTGGAATGCGGTGTACATGGGTATCTACGCATATGGCCGGTATCCCGAAACCAAGACCCAGTACCAGATTGGCGGTTTTCCGTCCAACGCCGGGAAGCGAGAGGAGCTCAACCGCTGTGTCCGGCGTGCGTCCCTCATACTCATGCACCAGGATCTCAGCACATCGCAGCATGTTGCGTGCCTTGGTACGATAAAAGCCAGCCGGGTAGATGAGTTCGCTGATACGCGCTTCCGGAAGACGCAGCAACGCCTCCGGGGTATCGGCGGCCTCCAGCAGGCGGCGAGAGGCAGCGAGGGTAACACTGTCTTTCGTTCGGAGAGAAATGATAGTTGCTATGAGGACATGAAACGGCGCCATGGGGCCGCGTGCGATAAGCGAGACCGAGGGAAGTTCTGTTCCGCTCGGTCTGCCGATAAGCTCAAGAATAGTCTTCCAGGGCGGGGGTTCTTGAGCTGCTACACTAGATATCGATGTCGTCGTCATCGAGGTCTTCTTCCTCGACGCGTTCGCTTTCCTTGCTTTTTGCATTAGCTGCTTCGGCTTCGAGGCGGGAGTAGATCATTTGCTCCACTTCTCCCTTGCTCTGCTTCAGCGAGAAAGAGACCTCATCTACCAGGAGCTTGAGCGCATTGTCAAAAAGCTTGCGTTCAAGAATGGGGAGCTCCTTCACCTTACTCCGATGATAGAGAGTGCGGACGACGGTCGCAATGTCAAGAACACTTCCTTGTTTGAGAAGGTCAAGGTTCATCTGATACCGCAGTTTCCAGTCAGCTGGAACCGGCTCATAGGCTTCGGAGACCAGCTTGAGGGCCTTCTCCGCTTCCTTCTTGGGAACTATGGCACGAATCCCAAGTTCTTCAGCCTTGTCGACCGGTACCATAACTGTCATGTCCGATACCTCAAGATAAATAACATAGTACAGCAGCTCTTGCCCTTTGAACTCTCGCTCTTCGATCGATATAATCTGACCGACGCCCTGGAGCGGGTAAACAATCTGCTGCTGATCTTTAAACGTGGTTGTACGTTTGGCAGCGCTCTTCTTCATTTGGGCGAGTATAACGGAATCTTAGTGGCTCGTCAAAGGGCCAAAACTCGTGGAGAGATGCATGAAAACTCGAGCCGCCGCGGTGCGGCGTTTCTTCGCAATGGTCACATTCCCAATGCTGCTCCTGGCAATAGTAGTTCCAGTTGTTGTGCATCGTGAGGCCTTGTGGCAGATCCTGAGCACGCCGGAAGCGCTTGGGGCCTTTCTTGAAGAGCGCGGTACCGTCGTGTCAATTGCGTACATTGGGTTTCATGTGGTGCGCGCATGGGTCTTTTTTATACCGAGCGATGTACCCCAGGTGGCCGGCGGCTTTCTTTTCGGTTGGAGCTGGGGCTTTATCTATACAATGATTGGCTTGGCTATCGGCAACTACACGGTCTTCATGAGTTCGCGACTGCTCGGTGTGCCATTCGTTCGAGAAGTTGTCGGCCAACGACGCTTTGATCGCTTCTATTCCGTGGCGTCCGGCGCCAAGGCTCAGGTCGGCTTTCTCTTCCTGTTTCTCATTCCAGGATTTCCCAAGAATGTGCTGTGCTTCATTGGAGGCGTGTCACCAATTAAGGCGAGCACCTTTATGCTTGTCTCACTTCTCGCGCGTTCTCCCGGCGTCTTGGGGAGCTCGATTATTGGGAGTGCAGCCGCTGACAGGCATTTTGGCGTGGTGATCGCCGTATATAGCGTGGGCGCTATTCTCGCCACGGTGGGCTTGATCTATCGCAAGCGAATTGAGAGTTGGATATTTCGCTTGTCAGGCTCCAAAGACGCGGCTCCGGTCCCGTCGACTACGGACTATAGCGAATAACGCCTGGAGGGGCGCGCCGCTCTCCAGGGCGTAGAGTCTTGAACGGATGGATATCAAGCGGGTTCGGAAACCAGCCGTCCACGGCCTCCAGGTCAATGAGATTAACGGCTGGAGAATGGCTGACCGGCAGGACGACTGCAGTGTCCAGTAGGATGGCCTCTGCTTTGGCCATGGTGCGGTAGCGTTCCTCGCCGGTCTGCTGAACCGAGCTTCGCAACAAAGACTCGTAGTTTGGGTCAGCAAAGCCCGCCTCGTTGAGATTGCTTGCTGCGGTCCATAACTGAAGGAAGGTAAGTGGGTCTGCGTAGTCGCCAATCCAACTGACGGTACCTAGTGTGTAGTCTTCGTTCGTTTTGAGCGCATCGTAGTATCTTGGATGAGAGACGACCTGGTGTGATACATCCAGACCAATGCTCTGTTGCCAGCTGTCACGCAGAATCTGGTAGACCCGGTTGTTCTCGCCACCGCCTGGAGTCAAGAGTACTAACTCCGGGAGTCCTTCACCCCTGGGGTAACCAGCCTCCTCAAGGAGTTCCATTGCGGTTTGGGTGTCCTGTTGTTGTATTCCCTCCGGCGCTGGATAGTTAGGAATAGGAGGCACGAGGGTATGCCCTGGCGTAAAATGGAACTCTTCATTGCGGATCACGTCCCAAGGCACAAGGAGTGCCAGTGCTCGTCGAACAAGCTCGTTATCCCATGGTTCCTCAATAACCCGGAAGAAGAAATAGTTGGTAGCGAACATAGGGTTCACCACAATCGTCTCACGGAAACGGACCTCCGAAAGCACAAAGCCGGAGTGAATCCAGTCGATGTTTCCATCGTTGAACATTGCCGTCTGGCGGGCGGGATCTTCGGCAAAGAGGAGTTGTATCTCGTTGAAGAACACATTTCGCGCGTCCCAGTAGTGCGGATTGCGTTTGAGAAGGAGTTCACGCTGGGCCGATTCAGCCAGGGTGAAGGGGCCGTTACCTACAAAGGTGTCTTCGTCTACGGCGTGGTTGCTTCCGGTTCGGAATGATTCCAGCGCTTTTGGGTGCAAGACCCCGAAACTGTGATGGGGTAACATCTGACGGAAGTGGGGGGCTTGCTTCTGTAGGCGAACCTCCAGGACGCCATCCTCAATCACCTCAATTCCAACTGAGTTCCGGTCCGTCTCGGAACCTTCTCGATACGCCTCTACGCCTTCAATGACGTCGAACAGGAAGGAGTAGGCAGAAGCGCGTTCGGGTTCGATCATGGTGAGCCAGGTCTCTCGGAAGTGCTCGGCAGTAATGGGGTCACCGTTCGAGTAGCGCGCGTCCTCCCGCAGGAAAAAGCGGTAGGTGCGGCCATCCTCACTCACCTCCCACCTTCGAGCAACGCCGGGTAGCGGGCGCAGCGTAATTGGGTCATAGGAAAAGAGCCCCTCGTACAATCCGGTAAAGATCTGGGCCTCGGTCGAGGTGAAACTCGTAAGTGGGTTAAGGCTTATGTCCCCGTCATGCAACCCTACCCTGAAACGGCCGTCAGCCGAGGCATAGCTGAGGCCTGCGACGCTTATCAAAAGGAACAGGCCCCATATTGTCGTCCGCATTCGCGTTGTTGTACTCACCGGTCGGCTCCTTGGCGTGTGGCATGCATACTCTCTACCATGATACTGCGGTGCTCGCCCGGTATCAAGGAGAACGCTCACGCCACAAAGCCCTGTGCTCCACCGTCAACTTGCATTCCCAGCCCGGAAAAGGCTATTCTCTTTGTCATGAAAAGAAACCGCTTTCACTTTGCTGTGGCAGTTGCGGCGACACTCGTGGCGCTCTTGGCGACTGCACCACAGCTTCACGCTCAGCAACAGGACTGGAGCATTTACGACTGGGAAACGAATCTGGAGCAGGCACTGGTGCAGGCGAGACGGGAGAACAAGCAGGTCCTGGTCTTCTTTGCAGGATCGGACTGGTGCGGCTGGTGTGACCGGCTTATGCTTGAGGTGATAGAGACCGAACGCTTTCAGTCCTTTCTGGATACCTACATCGTGCCGGTACTCATTGATTTTCCACGGAGCATTCCCATCTCAGAGGAGCAGCAGGAATACAATGCGGATCTGGCACGCAGATTCGCTGTGTCGGGTTATCCAACAGTATTCATTCTGGACTCATCCGGGGCCATGCGTTTGCGTACTGGATACAGGCAAGGTGGGGCGGATGCCTACATAACCCACCTTCTGCCAGCCGTGAGGTGAGTGCTATGGTTTTGGCTGACCATGATATAAGTCCGCAGGATCGTGATGACCGGCGGCGTCGAGACTATCCAAAGGGATACGGCTTGACCTTTCCCGTTGCCGACTACCGCCCGTGGGACATCGACCCTGAGTTCCTGAGACTGTTCGAGGCTGTACGTGCGCACACCAAACTTGATGTTTACCGTGCCTATGCGCTGTATACGCTTGGTCAGCAGGCAGCAAAGACCGCTGGTGCTGTGCTCGAGGTAGGGGCGTGGCGAGGAGGCTCGGCCGCAATCCTGGCCTCGGTTACGCAACCACGAACCGTTTATGTGGCAGATACCTGGCAGGGCGTAGTGAAGGCTGGACCACGAGACGACTACTATAAGGGTGGCGAGCATGCCGACGCCGACATTGACACCGTCGAGGCGCTGTTCCGCTCTCTGGGCTTGAGCAACTACCGTCTGCTTTCGGGTATCTTCCCTGAGGAGTCAGCCGAGAGAATTGAGGCGGAGCAGATCTTCTCGCTGGTGCATATCGACGTTGACGTGTACCAGTCGGCAAAAGATGCGACCGAGTGGGTGTGGCCGAAACTTGTTGTTGGCGGGACTGTTGTCTATGATGATTACGGCTTTTATGGCTGTGAAGGAGTAACCGCCTACCTCCATGAACTCATGCAGGATCAACGCATGCGGGTAGTTGCCAATTTGAACGGACAGGCGCTTGCAATGAAACTTTGCTAGGGTGCGTGAAACCCACACCCGCTTGATATTCTTGTCTACTTCGGGTTAGCATACCGCGAACACTTACAGTTACATGAAGGAGGCCTCGTATAACACGAAGGACCGCTGCAAATCGTACGCTGTTCCTGCTTTCCCTTGTTGCGTTGCTTGGCTGCTCTACCGGGCCAAACATATTTATGACGAACCATGGAAGTCACAACTCGCAGCCTGCAGGATACTGGCGTGATGGAAACCGGGATCTCATGGCAACGGAACGCCTGAGTCCCGTCAACTACGCAAATGTTATGAATCTTCTCGAGTCGAGCGACCCCATGCTTGCGTTGTATCGTGAGGACATTACTCATGATACGGTCAAGGAATTCTTCATTCGTTTGACCGGATCGGAGGAGACCGCTTTACCAGCGCTGTACCATGCGGAAAAGAGAAGCCTCTCCCCAGCCGTAGTGTTTTCACTGATGTGGGTTGAGAGCCGCTTTGACCCTCATGCTGTTAATCGGAACGCAACCTCAATCGACCGAGGCCTTTTCCAGCTCAATAGCCTCAGTTTTCCCAAGTTGAGTTTAGAAGACTTTTTTGACCCTGAAATGAGCGCACGCCACGGAACCGAGTATCTGTCCTACGCCTTTGGGCGTACCGGTGACGCCAGAATGGCCGTGGCAATATACAACGCTGGCCCCTCACGCGTACTCGCCGGGCAGACACCGGCGAGTACTCTGGTCTACGTTAATCGCATTATGGAGTATCGAGATGCCCTCAACTGGGAGTTCCGACGCTTCATTAAGGCTCGGTATCCAGCCCCAGCAATTCCGCTCTAGCTCGACACTCGTCGATCATCTTAGACCAAGGAAAAACACGTGGTAATTGTTCTTGAACGCAACATTAAGGATCATGACAAGGAACGCATTCGTGAATTTCTCACCGCCAAGGGATTTCAGGTCCGCGAGATAGCGGGTGAAGAAGAAACCATTCTTGGAGCGGTCGGGCACCTCACCATTGATTTCCGTGAAGTCGAAACACTTGAAGGTGTTCAACGAGTAATCCCCATTAGCAAACCGTACAAGCTCGCGTCGCGCGAGATGAAGCAGGCGGACTCGGTTGTGTCGGTCGGCAAGATTAAGATTGGTGGTCGCCGTATCGCCGTCATTGCCGGGCCATGCTCGGTAGAGAGCTACGATCTGCTGCTGGAGACTGCGTTGATTGTTAAGCAGTCGGGGGCGGTCATGCTGCGAGGTGGAGCCTTTAAACCGCGCACCTCGCCTTATGCCTTTCAGGGACTCGGCGAAGAAGGTCTTAGGCATCTGCGCGATGTTAGCGATTTGACCGGGTTGCCGGTGGTTACCGAGATTGTGTCACCCTCGCACGTTGATATGATGTGTGACTATATCGATGTATTTCAGATTGGCGCACGGAACATGCAGAACTTTGAGTTGCTGAAGGCGGTGGGCCCCTCGGGTAAGGCGGTCATGCTCAAGCGAGGTCTCTCGGCCACCATTGAGGAGTGGCTCATGGCTGCCGAGTATCTCCTAGCCCATGGCGCCGAGGACGTGATTCTCTGTGAACGAGGTATCCGCACCTTCGAGACCTACACCCGCAACAGCCTTGATATCTCCTCGATCCCGGTAGTGAAAAAACTGAGTCACCTCCCGGTGATTGTAGATCCAAGCCACGCTACAGGAATACGAAACAAGGTGCCACCGGTGGCTCTGGCAGCGATAGCAGCCGGTGCAGACGGGCTGATAATTGAGGTGCATCCTCGGCCGGAGAAGGCGCTTTCGGACGGCCCGCAGTCATTGTATCCAGAACAGTTTGAGAAACTCATGCGGGACATTCAAGCTATGTCTCCTGTACTGGAGAAAGAGGTAACGAAACTGCCGGATGGCTCGGAACCGCGCACTGTTTTCCCGACTATCGACACCAGTGGATCAGGTGCGGAACCAGGGAACGTTGAGGTTGCTTTCCAGGGTGAGTTGGGTGCCTACAGCGAGATTGCGTTGGGTCGATACTTTCAGGCGGATGGCATTGTGTCACGTCCCTGCCCCTCTTTCCGTGATGTATTTGAAGCGGTGCTCACCGGCAATGTTCGCTACGGCGTATTGCCAATTGAGAACTCTTTGGCCGGTTCAATTCATGAAAACTACGACCTGTTGCTCCAGTACCCGGACATTCACATTGCCGGTGAGACCAAGATCCGCATTATTCATAGTCTGATCACGGCGCCCAAGACAACGCTTGAACAGGTTCACGTTGTCCGTTCACATCCGCAAGCTCTCTCACAGTGTGCTCGGTTTCTTGATCAGCATCCTGACTGGGAGCGAGTTCCGTTCTATGACACATCCGGTTCGGTGGCATACTTGGCTGAGAAGGGCAATCCCGGTGACGCGGCCATTGCTCATTCCGAAACGGCGCGACGGTACGGTATGAAGGTGCTGGCCGAAGGAATTGAAACTAACCCACAGAACTACACGCGCTTTGTCATTATTGCGCGGGAGGAAAACGCCGCCGTTGCCGCCCCAGACCTGGTCTCCATTGTGTTCTCTACGCCAAACGAGGCCGGTTCACTCTTTACCTGTTTACAACTCTTTGCCAAGCATCAGCTCAACATGAAGAAGCTTGAGTCGCGGCCAATACATGGGAGACCCTGGCAGTACATGTTCTATGTGGATCTGGAGATTGGCAATGACCTTGATGTCGTGAACCGATGTCTGGGCGAGTTGGGTGAGGTGGCTCTTGATCTGCGGTTGCTTGGTATGTACAGGAGCTCGTAGAAGCCCCTATCGCTTAATGCCAAGCCGCTTCATTTGTTCAAACTCTTCACGCCTGGCCACGTAGGAATGATTCTTCTTGTTTGCTCGCTGGAGTGCATCCTTAAGCGCGGCAAGCTCGGTGTTAATGCTTCGCATTCGTGAACGCTGGTCACGCGGAATCTCGGTCTTGAGATAGGTGTCTATGGAGTTGAAGCGCCTGTGGACAAGTCCAAGTTCCTCAATGTTCTTATGAATGAACTCAAAGACCTGGTCTTCACTCGCGTCCTGAAGCTTGCGCGAGACATTGCTGACCTTAACCTGGAGCGAGCTGCAGAGTTTCGCCTTCTTCATTGCGCCATTACAGAACTCGTCAAACGAAAACGACTCGGTCTGCCTCGACGACGTTGCTTCGTTGAAGAACTCGACGGTGATAATGTCTTTTTCTTCGGTTTGTTGTACAACCCGGCTGATCCATTTGCGGAAGCGCTCGCCAACACTCACTCGACGCATTTTCAGGAGCTGATAGTTCTCGCGTGTTCGCGAGGTAATGCTCTCCAAGGGTCTGCCGCAGGCCGAGAGTGCGCGGGCTGCCTCATCAAGCATTGATCGAAAGCTTTTTTCGGTCTTTTCCTCTGTTTTCGGCTTCTCTTCCTTGATACTGATGCGATCTATCGCCTGGCGTTGAGCCTCCTCGGTATTCGAACCAAGATCTTCTTCAAGAACCTGCAGTACAAGATCCTGCGCAAAGGGTTCATTGCGCATGTGTTTAACGAACTCTTTCCGCACCGCTTGAACATACTGTTCTGGACGGGCAGCAAGGCGTGGATCCACATTGCCCTTTGAGAGCACCTTTTGTCGAAGGTCAAGTTTATACTGCTCTTTCCGGTAGTCTGCGACAAGTCGCAATCCGTTAATGATCTTGTCGGTCGCTTGTGCAAGCTGGTCATGTGAGTCGTTTACGATATCAACAGAAAGTGGATCGGTATCGCGCTTCATGCGTCCAACATACTCGGCAACGGCACGGGTTAATGAATGATTTGACGTTTCGCTGAGTTGTTTCCATCGCACATAGCTCGTGAGTCCAACCAGGCTCTTTATCCGACGGAGATCCAAATTCTCAACCGAGAGATCTACGTACTGGTTGAGAAAGTCCAGTTGATTATCAAAGGCGGCCAGCCTGATCATGCAGGCTTCATCCTTCTCAGACTCCATAAAGGGTGTGTCGTCGGGAACTGCAATCTCGGAAATTCGCTGGTCCGCTTTGTAGGGATCCTCCGCTAAGAGCCCTTTGCGTACCAGAACATTGGTGAGAGCCTGGAAAGCAGCCTGATACGCGCGGAAGCCCTCACGTAGCTTGGGAGTAACGTGCTCTTCAAGGTACACGCGTCGCTTCTCGAGTAGATCCTCTAAGGTAACTATGAACTGGTCTTCAGCCATGGCGGTTGCCAGTATGGCCGAAAACGTGTGATTGTGCAACGAAGACTACAGGAGTGTCGGGCGGCGCCGTGGCTGAGCCTCTGCTTCTTCAGTGGGAGGATTTCAAAAAAGTACTGGGTTTGACAATCAAGATAAAGAAATCGATGTAGATACTATGCATGAAGAACACTGGGCTGAAGCAGCTACTCCTCTGCTGGGTGCTTGTCGGCATAGTACCGTTGCTTGTGGTTGCCGGATGCTCCGCTCCTCTTGAGCCGCCAGTGAATGAAGAGTACGTGTCGGTGAAGTTTCCACCTGCACCCACGGCCTGGTATACCGTCTACGGCTATCGGCCTTTGCACAGCGTGCTGGTGACCGATGAGCGGGGCCGACAGGTGCGGCGCCTCTTCAGCAACCTCAGCACCGGCGCACCCCAGGTCGAACTCAAGGTGCGGAAGGAGACAATCACTTCCGTGAGTTATGAGCTGTCACCGGTACCTGGTCTGTGGCTGAAGGCGGCCGGTGGTGTGTATCCGCTACACCGAGCAGGGAATGGAACGCTAACGGTGAGTTACGAGAACGGATTTCTCGTTACGCTGCTCCATGATCTGCTCAGCCGCAATCCTGGTGCGGTGCAGAATTTGAATATTGGCCGACTGGAGAATGAGCTCCTTACACGATCTCAGGGAAACCCGTGGCAGCTTGACCGAGAGGCCATACTACGTCGGTTGAGTTCAGGCTCCATGCGCGCCGACTCTATTCGTATGATGACCGGAACAACGGTGAGCCTGGAGTTGTTGGAAGGGACATGGTTGAGCCTTAATCCGCTTGAGCCCCCGCTTGAGCAGGCACCCGGGTCGCCGTTCGAGGTCATGGTGCTGCCGGGTGAGCCACAACGGTGGTATCACCCGGAGCATAGTCAGCTTCTTTCGGTGGGACTCGACTCCTTTGGTAATGTCGAGTCTGTGGTACGTGAACTTGATCTCAACACTATCCACGAATGACGATGTTCACCAGCTTATCTGGCACCGTGATCTCTTTGACAATCTGCTTCCCGTCCAGAAGTTCCTGTATTCTTGGAAGTGCCTTTGCTCCTTCAATAAGTTGCTCCGGTGCACTGCCTGCAGGAAGTTCCATTTTGGCCCGGAGCTTTCCGTTGACCTGCACCACCACGGTGACCTCGTCGTCGTGAGTCAGCTCCTCGCTGTATGTGGGCCAGGCGGCCAAGGATGCCGGTGCCGGGTTTCCAAGCTCCTCCCAGAGTTCTTCTGCAAGATGCGGTGCGTAGGGGCAGAGAATGAGCACAAAGGGCTCCCAAAGAGCACGGTAGAGCTTTTCTTCCTTGAAAATCTCGTTCACAAAAATCATCATCTGCGCGATAGCGGTGTTAAAGGCCAGGCTGTTGGTGTCGTCGCCAACCTTCTTAATGGTCTTATGAAGCAGCCGTACCAGGCTGATAGGGGGTTCCTCATCGACAACGGTACGCCGAGAAACGCGGAAGACTCGATCCAGAAAGCGGTGTGTTCCCTTGAGTCCACGGGTTGACCAGGGCTTCTGCTGCTCCAGTGGGCCCATGAACATTTCGTACACGCGCATTGAGTCTGCACCGAACTCGGCAATGATGTCGTCAGGGTTTATGACGTTCCCCAGTGACTTGGACATCTTCACTCCGCCCTCGCCAAGGATCATGCCCTGGTTCACCAGGCGCTTAAAGGGTTCGTCGGTATTCACCGCCCCAATGTCGTACAGCACCTTGTGCCAGAACCGGGCGTAGAGGAGGTGGAGCACCGCGTGCTCGGCGCCTCCAACGTACAGGTCCACCGGCATCCAGTACTCAATACTCTCTTTGGAGGCGAGCTCTGAGTCGTTCTTTGGGTCCAGATAGCGTAAGTAGTACCAACACGAGCCAGCCCATTGTGGCATGGTATTGGTCTCTCGTTTGCCAGCCGAGGCGCCGTCCGGACATTGGGTATTGACCCAGTCCGCAACCTTGGCAAGCGGGGACTCGCCGGTACCGGTTGGCTTGTAGCTCTCCACTTCAGGAAGCCGTATGGGAAGCGCTGACTCCGGCTCCGGAACAATGCGTCCATCCTCGCAATGTACCAGGGGTATAGGCTCACCCCAGTAGCGCTGACGTGAGAAAATCCAGTCGCGGAGCTTGTAGTTAATTGCGCGTGAGCCTGTACCTTTTTGCTCAAGCTCAGCAATGATTGCGGCCTTAAACTCGCGGGTAGGCATGCCGTTGTAGCTACCGGAGTTTGCGGCGTAGCCCTCTCCGGTGAAGACATTCTCAATAGGCGCATTCGGATCGTCGTCTTTATTTTCTACCACTACCCGCGGAACTGGGAGACCAAACTTCCGGGCAAAAGCAAAGTCCCGCTCATCATGCGCAGGCACCGCCATGATGGCACCGGTACCGTACGAGAGCAGAATGTAGTCGGATATCCAGATAGGTATTCGCTCACCGTTCACCGGGTTAATAGCATGGGCGCCGGTGAACACACCACTTTTGTCCTTTGCAAGGTCGGTGCGTTCAAGATCACTCTTGAGACGAGCCTCATTGATGTAGGCCGTTACCGCACCTCGCTGTTCCTCGGTGCTTATCCTGGCCACCAGCGGATGCTCCGGCGCCAGTACCATATAGGTTGCGCCGTAGAGTGTGTCAGGCCGTGTAGTAAAGACTTCAAGCTCTGCATTTCCGCCAGCAGCTGCGGCTGAGCTTTCATCCAGCGCAAAGCGCACGTTGGCGCCTTCGCTGCGGCCAATCCAGTTTCGCTGCATTGCCTTTATTGACTCAGGCCAGTCAAGGTCTTCCAGACCTTCAAGAAGTCTATCTGCATACTCGGTGATCTTCAGCATCCATTGGCGCAAGGGCCGCCGTTCCACCGGGTGGTTTCCGCGCTCAGAACGAGGGCCTTCCGGGGTAGCCAGCACTTCCTCATTTGCCAGTACCGTCCCCAGCTCGGAACAGTACCACATAGGGATTTCCGCAACATAGGCAAGCCCGCGTTCGTAGAGCTTGAGAAAGATCCACTGCGTCCACCGGTAGTAGTCGGGTTCATGAGTTGAGACTTCCCGGTCCCAGTCGTAGGAAAAGCCAAGGGCCTTAATCTGTTCACGGAAGCGTGTAATATTGGCTTCGGTAGTGGTTCGTGGATGAGTACCAGTTTGTACCGCATAGTTCTCTGCCGGAAGCCCAAAACTATCAAAGCCCATAGGATGCAGCACGGCATAACCGTTCATGCGGAGATACCGGCAGTGAATGTCGGTTGCTGTGTAGCCTTCGGGGTGTCCTACGTGGAGTCCTGCGGCCGATGGGTAAGGGAACATGTCAAGGACGTAACGGCGTTTGTCTTTGGGGATCGCCGGATCCTCAACTGCACGGAAGGTCTTGTTCTCCTCCCAGTAGGTCTGCCACTTCTTTTCAATCTGTGAATACGGATAGCTGCTCATGGGCGGATGATAGCCGGAACGGCTGGAACCGTCAATTCGCCACTACAGATTCGCTGAGCTATGTTGAGCTACCGGGCCGCTTGCAAGCCGCAACCGGGACGCAACCGGGACGTTAGTGGTCTATGAAGCCGGTAAAGCGCACGGTGCCGGTCTGCATCATGCGGTACAGTCGCACCTTGACCCACTCCCGGATTGGCGTCCGGGTGATAGGAAACAAGAGAACAAAACCCAGAATGTCTGTCAGGAGCCCCGGCGTAATGAGCACCGCCCCAGCAATAAGGAGAAGGAGCGCGTCTATCAACCGCTCACCCGGGAATCGACCCTGGGAAGTCTCGGCTTGAATGCGCACCCACACCGCAAAGCCCTGGGCTCGTGCGAGGTAAGCACCAAGAACACCGGTGAAGACCACAATCAGTACGGTTGGCAGGGCCCCAATAGCTGATCCAATGCGAATCAGAAGATAAAGCTCTATAAGCGGCAACACCGTGAACATGAGTAACAGTTTGGCAAACATTATAGGGTGAAGGTACCAAAAAACCGGAGTTGCGTCAGCACCCTGTTGCTTGCCCGTTGTATCTCTTCCCTGTAAGCTGTGTTTATGACTATACCAGACGCCATTGTGCTTGGTCCTCTTGCGCTCTCTGTTCGGATGCTTGTACCGGTGCTTTCCTTTGCGCTTGCGGCATTGTTTGGGCGCATTCTTCTGCGACATGAACATGAGCTTCGACGTTCGGTGTTTGACACCCTGATGAATGGTGTGCTGCTGTTCTTTCTTGGTTGGAAACTTGCTCCGGTGCTTGGCCTCCTCATTCGGAGTCCAGAGCACATACTGGCGGATCCAATGATTGCGCTGTACCTTCCAGGCGGACGAGCAGGACTTCTTGTCGGTCTCCTGTTTGCAGGTGTTTACCTTGGTGTACTTTTTCTGCGGAGTCGCGAGCGGCTACTCCAGGCCGCGGCACCCATTGCCCTTATTGCAGGCTCAGCATTCCTTTTGAGCGCGGTAGCTGGGCTCGGAATAGAGATTGCGCGAACTGTCGGGGGCGATATTGGAGCAGGCCAGTTAACGGCGATTGAACTCAACGGTAACGAGCGTCCCCTCTACCCGCGTTCAGGGAAACCGGTTGTTCTCAACTTTTGGGCGACCTGGTGTGGCCCCTGCCGCGCCGAGAACGAGGTGAAGTCACGTCTGTTTGAAGCCTATGGTGACAGGATCGAGCTCATTGGGGTGAATCTGATTGGTACCGAGGCAGGAAACTCTGCGGTTGCAGAGTATGCCGAGCAGTGGGACCTCAGCTTTCCCATTGTGCTTGACCACGGCGGCCATGTTGCAGGCGCCTACGCTGTCCGTGGAACCCCCACGACCGTTTTTATCAGTGCGGAATCCCAGGTCGTGGAACGTGTGTTTGGAGCTATGAGCTACGCTCAAGCCGAGAGAATTATCCGGTCAATGCTACCGTAACCCCAATGACCAGAATTGTGTCAGGGCAAAAAAAGCCCCTCAGGAAAGGAGGTAGAAAACCTGAGGGGCTCATAAAGAACCGGCCGCAATGCGGAAAACCAGAGAGCTGTTTCCTTTCCGGTAACACCGGCCGTCTCGACAGGCTCTCTACCTAACAAACCACGGACAAGACAATTCGTTACACATCTACGCAGAATTTTTGGACTCTGTGCTTCCAATATCGATCTTGGTCGGACTTATAAGGGCACGATGCACGGGGCAGCGGTGTGCAATCTCCAGCAATCGTGATCGCTGATCCTCGCTCAGCTCACCGGTGAGTTCAATCTCGATTTCTATGTAGTTGGCCTTTCCTCTAAGCTCTGTGGCCTGCTCCGGGTCAACGCCAAGCTCCTCGGCCGGGCGTTGTGAATGCTTCAAGAAAACATCAACTCCTTCTAAGGGTAGCTCCTTGCGGTCTGCGTACATGCGCAGCGTCATGACGGTACAGGCGGCAAGGCCCGAGAGCAGGTAGTCAAAAGGCCCGGGGCCAAGGTCTTTGCCTCCGACGGATTCCGGCTCATCTGCGGTCTGTTGATGTCCGGCGGACAGGAGTTCCACCCGGTAGTGGTCGCGGCCGATCCGTGCCGCAACCGGAAAGCCTTTGCGCCCTGCAATCCAGCCCGCAGCTGGCTTGGCGGCCGCAGCCAGCTCAGCCTTCTCGGCGGGTGCGGCTGCCGCATCTGCTAATGGCTGGGACTGCGCCTGAGTCGCACTGTTCCGCTGAGCGCTTATGCTGGCGGCCCATGCTCCGATAATTCCGGCCGCCAACTCAGCATCGTCTCCATCTAGTCCGTGACCTCCCGTGCCAAGCGGAAACATACTCTTGGGATGCGCAAGTTGAGCGAAAAGCCGCTCAGCCTGCAGAAAGGGCGTAACCGTGTCAGTTGGTGAGTGGAGCAGACAGACCGAGACCGACTCACCTTCGGCATTCTTGATGCCGGAGGAGGGGAGTGTTTGAACACTCAGGTTTGAGTTGAGCAATGCTATTCCCTGAAGGCCCGAAATCTGGCCCGCTGCGGTGGCACCGGCTAATCCCGCCTTTCCATGAGCAATAATCAGCGCAGGCCCTTTCCCGGTGCTTTGGAGCAGATACGCTGCGGCCGCGCGTAGTACCTCCGATCCGCTCTCACCACCGGCCTCCACGCTGAGCACCGCTGTGCCGGACAGGAGCAGACCGGAAACAAGGTTGCGTACCGCCCTGAGTGTCGCGGGTCCGTCGGAATCATAACTGAGGAGTGCGTATCGAGTGACC
>SLAA01000261.1 GCA_007127105.1 Spirochaetales bacterium
CTTCTTCACCTGAGAGCTGGTCGGCGTAGTACGCCACACCAATTACCGCATGAATGAGCAAGTCCTGGAGATTGGACGTCGACGGCTGCTTTCCGCACATACCAACGACCGCGCATACGTCGTTCTTGGCCGCCTCCTGGCATTGCCTGCAATACATATTCATATCTTGTTGCATGAGTTGTCCTCCTGTAGATTACCCTACCGAAGTACCACAAGCGAGTTCGGTAACACAGGTTACCGCGGGCGCGGCTGGCGGCGGTGCCGTTGCCAGTGTTTGAAGAAGCTGTACACACCGACAAACAAAAACCCAATTCCCATCACGCCACCGATAGCGAATCCTACAATGCCAAAGAGCGGGACGCCCTGAACTTTGGGTTCGATATCGGCATGCACCATGAGCGCCGAGGCAATAAGCAGCGCCGAGAGCACCATACCAAAGGAGAGCCGGAATCCTATTCGGTCCACTGTCTCCGAGAGTGTGTCGGCCTGCGGCATATCAAGCTGTAGTCGCCGGTCACGAAAGAATCGACGCGCGTTCTGAATGAGGTCCGGAGCTTCGAGAAATGCGTCACCCCAGGCCATGGCCGAGTCAATTACACGGTTAGCCGCACGTTTTGACCCAAACTGATTTGCCCAGATCCGTGGGGAGAACTCACGCAGGTACTCAAGAAGGTTGAAGTCCGGATCAAGCCCCTTTCCAATAGTCTGCAGACTCCCAAGCACCTTTGCCACATAGACGAGGCGGGGCGGGAGCCGCACACCATGACTCACCACCATTTGCAACAGCTCCATGAGTGCTGCCGGAAGGTCCACGTACTCTATAGGTCGGTCAAGGTACAACTCGATATAGTCATGCACCGCCGACTGGAACACAGCGGTGTCTACCTTAGCGTCCGCTCGTCCAAGTTTGAGGAGCGACCGGGCAACGAGTGTTGAGTCAAAGCGGGAAAGCCCGGCCATCATGAGGTTCAGGTTATCTTGCTCGTGTGGCCTGAGCGAGTAGACCATGCCGAAATCAATGAAGCAAATAACGTTCCCGTCCAGCACAAGAAAGTTTCCCGGATGAGGATCAGCATGGAAGAACCCATTGATAAAGAGCTGAGCCATAATGAAGTCGGCCGTTCGCCGGTTAATGAGCTTCTTGTCAAAGCGTGGATCGTTGCCTTCTATGACATCCGAGACACGCTGTGCATGCATGAACTCCTGCACCAGCAGTCCGTGGGTAGTGAACTCCTCATACACGTAGGGGACAGCTACCGTGGGGTCATCTTCGTAGTCGTCAGCAAACTTCTTGAGATTGAGAAACTCTTCAACAAAGTCCAGCTCTTTGAGGATCTGAACCGAGAACTCTTCAACAAGCTCAACAGCCGACATTACCTCGAAGTACTTGACTCGGCTGTCAAGAAACTGCGCCAAGGTGCGCATTATCTCAAGATCAGCCCGGATTTGGTCATCAATTCCTGGGCGCTTTATTTTTACCGCTACGGTTCGCCCGGTCGGCAAGATAGCGCGGTGCACCTGGGCTAAAGAAGCCGCGCCTTCAGGCTCGTCATAGAACATGAGAAAGAGCTCATCGACCGAACGGCCAAGCTCCTCCTGCACACGGGCGCGGGCCTCCTCGGCCGAGATAGGCGGGACTGCGTCCTGCAGCTTCTGAAGTTCGTGTATCACGCTCTTTGGCAGGAGGTCGGCGCGGTCTGAAAGTATTTGACCAAGCTTTATGAAGCTAGGCCCTAACTCTTCCAGGGCACGTCGAAGGCGTTGTGCAAAGCTCTCTCTAACGAGACGCGGAGGCCTGTAGCGGCCTCCGCTCCGAGTAAGTGGGATAGATATTTTGCGCAGGAGCGGGCGGTGACTAACAAACTCGGCCAGGCCGTACTTTGCAAGAACCGAGATTATCTCTCCGTATCTTGAGACCACCGCGCCACGACGCAGCTTTGAAAAACGAATGGTATGTATCCCCTAAAACGCTTACTTCTGTTCCAGCTTCTTCTCAAGGTCGGTGATCTTCTTTGTCAGCTTGTCTATGTCCTCTTTCTTGGGAAGCCCGGTTTCTTCAATGAAGGCCTGGAACCGCTGTTCAACGATCTCGTCAAGTCGAGTGCGTGTCTCTTTTGACTCCTTCACCATATCATCCATGAACCGCTTCCCTTCTTCTTCATTCATTTGATGTTCGCTGGCTATTTTCTTGGCATACTCTTCCACCCGTTCTTTCGTGCGTAGCGCCATACCAAGACCTGCGTAGAGGCCTTCCTGGAAAGGATTTCGTTGTTGTGCCATTCTTTAACTCCTTCTGGTTATCGTTGGCTGTGAACTAAACGCATTAAGCGTTATCTTTATGAATACCAGCGTCGCTGGTATATAACCGCGACACCGTCTTACCTTTGAGTATAATAAACGATACGGAGGATCGTCCAGTTTGCCAAGACAATCGTTCATCATAGTAATCATTTCAGCAGTCGTGGTGTTTTTTGCGACCCCGGCGCTTTTTGCCCAGCAGCAGTGCCGCGCACCTGTATCACCACCGAATATACCTGAGCTGGCCTTGCAGAACTCGCAGTTGCCGACTGCAGTGAGAGAGAGTATCGGCACCCCAGTTTTGGTTGATAAATATGTGGGTGATCCGGAGGGCGAGGGAGCAATCATGGTCTCGGGTCACATGCACACCGTCTTTGCTACCCCGCTGCAGGGCTTTGTTTCAGCAGCGCAGGACTTTGAGGCCCACCCGGACTATCTTGGGCGGGTTGTGGATGCGGAAATACTCTGCTCCGATAACACCTCGTATGTTCGAACTCGTCAAGAGCTCTCGTTCCGCGTGCTCGGATTCGGTAGTGATTACGAGCATGAACTGCACTACTTCATAACCGACGAGATTGCTTCGCGCGGCGAGTTCACCATCCTCTGGAAGCTTGCCGAGTCTCTTGACCGCAAGCACACCGATATCTACGGCGGCTGGTTCTTCCGAGAGATTACGCTGAACGGACGTCCACACACCTATGTCGCGTACAAGACAACCTCGGTTTTCCGCGAAACACAGTTTGGTTTGCGAACTGCTCTTAACCGTTTTGGAGAACGTGACATACGAAACGTCATTCTTGACATAGAGGCCGAGGCCGCTCGGCGGAGTCGGTAAGCCTTTTTGGCCGGGTAAAGGGAGAGGAGGATGAAGGAGAAGGGGCCTCAGAGAATTGCGGCACTGTATTTTGTTCTCGGTGCCGCCTGGATTGTACTGAGTGACTATCTGGTGGAGATGGTTCTGATCAACGGTATCGGTGCTCTCCCGCCATACATGCTTCCTCAGACACTCAAGGGCTTGGTTTTTGTAACCGCAACCACACTCCTTTTGTACCTGGTGCTGAGCCGCTACGCCAAACGCCAGCGAGTTGCGTTTACCAGCATGGAAGCAGCACTGCTCCAGACAGAACGCAGTCTGCAGCAACGAAAAGAGGCTCTCCGTGAACTCCACCACCGGGTGAAGAACAATCTGCAACTTGTTGTGAGCATGCTGCGCTTAACCCAGAGTGCATCCGAGTCAAGCCAAAACTCTGCCAACGTTGTGGGCGGTGTCATGCGCCGAGTCCAGACTATTGCCCTGTCACACGAACACATATACAACTCCGAGATCAAGTCCGATGTGCAGCTGGATAGTTATCTTCATGCACTGGTGTATCATTTACATCAAACAGATCAGGCAGGCCGGGTACGCGTCAAGACCGAGTTTGACGAGGTCGTGCTGCCTATTGACCAGGCCGTACCTTGCGGTCTGGCGCTCAGCGAGCTCATCTCCAACGCGTTTCAGCATGGGTTTGGCACGCACGCCGACGGTGAGCTGACTGTCTCGGCAGTCCGACGCAGTGGGAACTCGTTAGAGATCCGAGTTGGCGACGACGGAACCGGCCTTCCAGAGACTTTCGAGCAAACAAACCATGAAGGGCTAGGCCTCCAGTTGGTGACGGCCCTGGTCAGTCAGCTTTCCGGGCAATTTGAGATAAGGCCGGTCACAGATGGAGCACCTGGGGCACACGGAACAGAGGCTCTTATCACCTTTCCTCTAGGCGCCGGGCATGGCGCGGACGAAACGCAGTGAGCTGTTCAGGATCAGTGTCGATATAGGGGCCCTCAAGCAACTCAACACAGTAGGGAATGGCTGGAAAGACTGCGTTGAGGCAGTCCGCAATGGCCGACGGGTTTCCCGGAAGATTCACTATCAGCGTAGCGCCGCGCAGGCCTGCAGTCTGGCGTGACAGGATAGCGGTTGGTACAACCTTTAAGGATTCCGCACGCATAAGCTCACCAAAGCCAGGCATGAGGCGACTGCAGACCGCCTCGGTGGCCTCCGGTGTCAGGTCGCGTGGGGCGGGGCCGGTACCTCCAGTGGTGACCACCAGGCAGCAGTTCTTCTCATCAGCAAGCTCGCACAGGGTGGCTTCAATTCCGGCCCGGTCGTCCGGGATAACGCGGCGCACCGCTGTCCACGGGGTCGTAATGCGTTCATTGAGCCAGTCAAAGACCGCTGGCCCACCCTTGTCCACATACACGCCGCCACTTGCCCTGTCTGACACCGTAACTATACCGATAATGGCTGTTTCATCGCTCATACCGGTGTTATACCCGTGTGCGGCCGGAATGTACAAGGGGATGTCCAGGGTGCCGCCGTTATGAGGGAGCCGGTTCAGCCGGGCGACTCGGCGGCCAGCCGTTCCAGTTCCTCCCAACGCGCGTAGCTCGCGACAAGCTTATCTTCTATGTCCTGCAGCCGCGCGGTCAGTGAAGCCGCAGTAGCACCGCCCTGGTCACTTCGGTACAGTTCCGGGTCGGCCAGTTGCCGGTGGAGAGTTGCCTGTTCCTCTTCAAGCTGGGCAATCTGGTTCGGTAGCTGTTCAAGCGCTTCGAGTTCACGGTAGCTCAACTTTCGTGGGCCAGCGGTCTTGGCCTTGGCGGAGCGGCGGCGCTCGGCAGCACTGGCCGCGCCGTTTGCGTTCCCTCCGTTTGAGCTTCCGGTCTTAACCCCAGCGTCGCGACCAGCCGAGGCTGGACTCTGCGCCTGACGCTTAGCCACCTCAGCACGATAGTCCTTGTAGCCTCCGACGTACTCCTGAACCCGCCCGCCTTCGCTGAGAACCAGACAGTCGGTCACTACGTTGTCCAGGAAGTCACGATCATGGCTCACGAGGAGGATCGTGCCCTTGTAGTCCAAGAGAAGGTCCTCAAGCAACTCCAGCGTGTCGGCGTCCAGGTCGTTGCTCGGCTCGTCAAGTACCAGCACGTTTGACGGCGCAGCGAACAGCTTGGCAAGAAGCAGACGGTTGCGTTCACCACCGGACAGCATAGAGACGGGTTTGCGTGCCTCGTCCGGGCCAAAGAGAAAGTCTTTCAAATAGGCGGTGAGATGCCGAGTGCTGCCGTTTATGCTCACGGTGTCATAGCCGTCGCCCAGGTTCTCATAAATCGTCCGATCCGGATCCAGGACAGCCCGCATCTGGTCAAAATACACCACCTGCACCTTGGAGCCGAGCTTGACGGTACCCGAGTCCGGCTGGAGTTTGCCCAGCAGCAGTTGTATGAGAGTTGTCTTCCCCACACCGTTCGGGCCAACTATACCTACCCGGTCACCGCGCATAATGAAGGTACTAAAGTCACGAATGATGTCGGGGGCCGCTGCATCGTAACGAAAACTGAGATCCTCTACCTCAGCCACCAAGTCACCTGACCTCGCCGCCACATCAATGCCCATGCGCACCGAGCCAGCCTGCGCACGACGAGCCATGTGCTCCTCGCGCATCTCAAGCAAGCGCTTTACCCGACCTTCATCGCGCGTACGGCGTGCCTTGACTCCGCGCCTGAGCCACGCCTCCTCGGCGGCAAGTTGCTTGTCAAAGAGAGCCCGTTGCTCCTCCTCATCCTGCAGCCGCTTCTCCCGACGCTGGAGAAACTCGTTGTAGCCACAGTCATGCCGAATAAGCGCTCCACGATCAATCTCGGCAACCGAGGTCGCAAGCCTTCGAGCAAAGGCTCGGTCGTGGGTGACAAAGAGTACCGAGCACCCGCCACCAAGGGTCAGTCGCTCCAGATAGTCCTCCAGCCACAACACTGTGTCTATATCCAGATGGTTGGTTGGCTCGTCAAGAAGAAGCAGCTCAGCCCCGGAGGCAAGTGCGCGTGCAAGCAGCACACGGCGTTTAGCTCCGCCCGAGAGCGTTGCGGTTTCGGCAGCGACATCGATATCGAGACGGCTCAACACTTCTTCAGCTCGGTGGGTTGGAACGAGCTCTTCCGAGCGACCGTTGCGCACTACATCGAGGGCCGGGCCACGCATATCGGGTGGCAAGTCCTGCGGCAGGTACTCTGCGCGCACGCCACTGTCAAAACGGAGAGAACCACGCTCTGGTTCAATCTCTGTAGCAATAAGTTTCAGCAGAGTGGATTTGCCTGCGCCGTTGCGACCGGTCAGGCAGAGCCGTTCGCCGGCCTCAACCACAAGAGATATGTTGTCGAGCAAGGTCGGCCCGCCAAAGTTGAGTAACAGATTATGAATGCTTATGAGTGCCACGGGAAGAACTGTAGCATAAAAAACGGCACCGCCCCAAGAACCGGGCGGTGCCGCAATCTGACACGAACAGTAGGCGCGTCTAGAACGAGAAGCTTGGGTCACCTGCCACCCGGTTTACACCGGTGTAGTCCTGTATACCGCCGACGTTGTGCACATTGGTGTAGCCAATGGACTCAAGAGCCTGCTTCATGTAGCCGGAGCGTGCGCCGGAAAGACACATCAAAAAGATTTCGCGATCCTGGTCACCAAAAAGTTCCTCGAGCATGAAGTCGTCCTTGACGTCACTTGCTGAGAAGTTCCAACCGTTGCTGCGAACCACAATCTCCTGGCCCTCAATGAACTCAAAGAAGGACTTGGTCATGAAGCCGTCGATGTAGCCGTCGGTGTAGTACTGTATCGCGTTGCGGAAATCTACATACTTTGCACCCGGTCGATTGAGGTGCTCGTCGATGTTGTCCATGGTAACGCCTGCAGGAGGTAGTCCCATGGCACCGTTCCAGGGCTGGGTTCCCCCAACAAGGAAGCGGCCGTTGTAGTCACGGATACCACCTGCGTTGATCATGTTGGTGTAACCGAGGTACTCAAGAGCCTGCATCACGTAGCCACAGCGAGTACCGCTGAGACACATAAAGACCAGAGTAGCGTCTTTGTCACCAAAGAAGCTCTCAAGCAGCTCTGCATCAACCAGGTCAGCCGGTGTGAAGTTCCAACCGGTGTTGCGCACCAGTGCGCGGTTCTCAAGGTACGCCTTAAAAGGCAGAAGCTCAAAACCGGCGATGTAGCCATCTGACATTGCGTCAACTGGGTCACGCATATCGATGAAACGAACGTTGTCAGCAAACAGATAGTTGTCGATGGTGTCCATTGTCACCAGGGCGTCGTCGGCCCCGGTAAGCTGAAGCGCCGGAGCACCTGCACCGTTTGCTGTCGCACAACCGAGTAGCGTGATTGCGACCAGCGCAACTACGAATAGCGAAAGAATTTTTCTCATGAAAACCTCCTACCGCCCCGAGTCGTTTGCTCCCGGTGTCACCGGGATCACGACGAGCTAAGGGAACGATATCGATAAAGATTATGCTGTTGGAGTACAACAACTCGGCCAGTATAGAGCTACTTTCCCGTTTTGGCAACATAATTGTTTAACGGTTTTGATCACAATTTAGATTGCGCTCAAGTCTGTTATGCAATATGCTGGTGACAAACCCACATTTCACTCGGCCAGCGTTGTGTTTCAGGAAAATGAAGCCGTAGCATCTCGGCCGGGAAGGAGAACAGGACCATGACGGAACTAAACAGGCGAGACTTCCTAAAGGTTTCGGCCGTCACCGGCGCTGCAACAGTGTTTGCTGCCGGGTGTGCAGGTGCGCCCGACGTCGCCGCCGAAAGTATAGCGGAAGAACGTCCGCGCGAACGAATGGCCTTGCTAATGGACAATAGCTTGTGCGTGAACTGCCAAGCATGCCGCTTAGCTTGCCAGAACGAGAACATGCTTCCGGTTGAACGGAAGTACATTCGCTTCGACTACATCGACAAGGGACGCTTCCCAAACACCACACATCATGTGAATCGTCACAGCTGCCAGCACTGCGGTAACGCACCGTGCATTGATGTATGCCCGGTTGACGCTCTGTATAAAGGCCAGGAAGGATTCACCCACGTGGACTTCGAGGCCTGCATTGGCTGTCAACTCTGCGGAACAGTTTGCCCCTTTGACGTGCCGGTCTATAACGAGGACCCGCGCAGCGGCGCCTGGAAGATGTACAAATGCAGCGCATGTGAGCACCTCGTATCGCAGGGGGGAACTCCTGCTTGTGCTTCTACCTGCATGACAGAAGCGGTGCAGTACGGAACATGGGAAGAAATGCTGGCCAAGGCCGAGTCTCGTGTCGCACAGCTTCGTGACAAGCATCCGCAAGCCGAGGTCTACGGCTCAACTCAGCAGGACGGACTGGGTCTGCTTCTGGTGTTACGAACACCTGCAGCCGATTATCCACACCTTGTGTAAGGCAAGAAGGGAGAAGTACAAATGGCAATAGATAGACGCACTTTTTTCAAGCGCACCGCCGGCATTACCGCCGCCGCAGCTGCGCTGAACTTTATTGATATGAAGGCTTGGGCGCAGACCGTAGAGGACGGCCCAGTCGAGGTTAAACCGTCCATGTGTAACATGTGTACCAGCGAGTGTGGTATGCAGATTCACGTCAAGAACGGACGTGCATGGAAGGTGACCGGGCACCCCGACCATGGGATAAGCCGCGGCAAACTCTGCCCCCGAGCCCATGCCGGACTCCACTGGATCTACGACCCCGGCCGCGTGAAGACTCCGTTGAAACGTGTCGGCGAGTGGGAGTTTGAAGCCATTAGCTGGGAACAAGCCACCGACGAGATTGCCGATAAGCTCAAGGCTATCCTGGACGAGCACGGCCAGGAAGCGGTTTTTGGCGCACAGTACCCGCGAACCACCGGAACACTGTACCTCAACCGTTTCATGCACTCACTTGGTGTAGCAACAACCATGACGCATGAGGCCAGTTGTCAGTCGGCTCGGCAGTTGGGCATGACCCACACCTTTGGCGCAGCGTACGACGCCGACTGGCGACATGCAAAGTACCTGCTCTTCGTTGGACGCAACATGGGGGAAGGCATAAAAACTGGATCAGCCAACTGCTTTGCAGCTGCCGTAGCGAACGGAGCCAAGATTGTCTGTCTTGATCCGCGCTTGAACCAGAGCGCCGCAATTACCGAGTGGGTGCCAATTAGGCCCGGAACGGACCTGGCATTTCTCTTGGCGGTCAGCAACATTCTGGTAACTGAGAACCTCTTTGACCGCGACTTCATACGGAATCACACAAACGGATTCGTGAACTTTCGGCGTGAGATTACGCAGTATACGCCGGAGTGGGCAGCCGGGATCACCGGAATCCCTGAAGACAAGATTCGCGAGATTGCCTACGACCTCGCCGATAACGCTCCGCACTGCGCGGTCGACACCGGATGGAAGGCTGCGGTTGGTTCCAACTTCGCAAACGGCACCGACACCGCAAGAGCAGTCGCCTACATCAACGCCCTGCTTGGAAACCTTGGACAACTCGGCGGCCTTTACGCTCCGCTTGGAGCAATTGTTGCCGAGCCGAACTTCCCGTCGCCTGCCGTCCCAACCGGTGTGCGCAACGACGGTGTGGGAACCGAGTTCCCGGTGGCCCCGCCAACTGGACTGCCGCATGTGACCATGCAACGCGCCAAAGAGGGCAAGGTCAAGGCTGGATTCGTTCGGCACTTTAACCCGGTGCGCTCCTTCCCGGACTATGAACACATGCGGGCTGGCATGCGGGCACTGGATCTCCTGGTAGTGTTTGAGACCCACATGAGTGAGACTGCCATTGAGGCCGACTACATTCTTCCTGAACCGAGCTTTGCCGAGCGCGAAGAGATCATTAAGACCGACGGTGCAACGGTCTGCATGCGAACCAAGGTGGTAGACAAGGTACACCCCGAGACAAAGAGTTTTGATGAGATCATTACCTTGCTGGCGCAGAAGATGGGTGTAGGACAGTATTTTGAGTTTAGCCTTGACGACTGGAACGAGGCCCTTCTTGCTGAGCAGCCGTTCAGCCTGGCGGATCTCAAGCGCATGGGCTCAACACAGGGCCTGACCTATGACGAACCGGTAGTACCGGGCGGCTGTGGAAACCTTCTCCCCGGAGATAAACCCGCACCACCAACCATGCACCCACGAGTGTTCCTGGCCTCGAATGACCGCAATCCGGTGCCGCCTCTCGGGACACCCTCCGGACTGTTTGAGTTCTTTAGTCAACGCTTTGCACAAGCAGGCTTTAACGGCATTGCCGAGTGGCGAGAACCTGAGACCGGGTTGAGCCTGGGCGCAAACGAGTTCCGTGTCATTCATGGCAAGCAAGGCTATCACTCACATGTGTGCACCGCCAATATCCCAATGCTGGCACAGATCACCAAGGACTACGACACCAACCGCATCTGGATGAACGCCGAGCGTGCTTCTGCACTTGGTGTGTCGGACAACGACACAGTACGACTGCGCGCTAAGAATGGCCGCACCGCCGAGGTACGCATCATGGTGACCGAACGCATTCACCCTGACATGCTGTTTGCACCGGCTGGCTACGGCAACCGTTCACCATACCTTGAGGTTTCGCAGGCGCTTGGCGGATTCAACCCGCATGACCTGTGCGACTTCCGCACCGAGCCTATATCGGGCCACGCAATGATGAGTGAGCTCATTGTTGCGGTGGAGAGTGTATAGAGCAAGCCACAGGCTGGGTTAGCCCCCGGCCGTGTAAGATGAGCCCCGTGTAGGCGATGCCCCCGAGGGGTATCCGGCCGCCGAGGCCATAGGCCCGGTTTTTTTCGACCCCACATGCATCCACGCGGTGCGTGTGGGGTTTTTTTGCGGTCGGTCCTGTGGCGGTGTGGAGATAGCTACTCCCGCTGATAGTGTCTACCAAGAGCCGCAGGGGCAAGGGACCGCTTACTCGTCATGGCAAGCACCACAATAGTGAGCAGGTACGGCAGCATAAGCAGGAACTCATGCGGCACACCAACCCCTACCGCCTGCAAGCGCAACTGTAAGGCCTCTGCAATGCCGAATATCAAAGCTGCCCCAAAAATGAAGACTGGATTCCAGCGGCCAAAGATGACGATGGCAAGCGCAATAAAGCCACGCCCCGCACTGATATTTTCTACAAAACGCCCAAGCGAGACTATGGACAAAAAGGAACCAGCGAGCCCGGCAAATGCCCCGGATATTAGTACTCCACGGGCCCTCATTGAGGCGACCTTAACCCCCATAGTTTCTGCTGCCTTCGGGTGCTCGCCAGCCGCTCTCAGATCTAGACCAAAGGAGCTACGATACAGCACAAGATAGGCGAGCGGAATAGCGAGGAGCATGACGTATACCGGCAGGGGCTGTCGGAAGAACCCCGCACCAAGAATTGGAATTGACTCCAGGCCCCCAACTGCAAGCACAGCAGGCCGAGGGACGCGTGGCGGAGTGCTTCCGGGTGTGAAGATGATGCGGTTGATGAAGCTTGTAAGGCCAAGGCACAGAATGTTCACTGTGACGCCGACAACGATCTGGTTCACCGGCCGACGGACGCACATATACACAGTGATACCTGAGACCATCATTCCTACAGCAGCACCAAATGCCGTTCCAAGAATAAAACTGCCAGTGAGGTACGCACAAGCAAAGGCCCCAAAGGCGCCGCTGAGCATCTGGCCTTCTACACCTATGTTGAGAACACCTGAGCGCTCAGAGAATACAACTCCGAGCCCGGCAAGCAGGATCGGAACCGACATACGAACAGCGGCGGTTGCAACTCCGTTCCAGAACACAACGCTCCATATTTCCATGTGACAGTCCTCTTTTTGTTTTTCTCCACACTCTATCGGCGATGTCGCAGTCCGTCTCCGACCAGTGCAAAGAGAATAATCAGGCTCTCTAAAATGAAGACCACTGATACCGGTATGCCTTGAGTCACCTGCATCGCGTTTGCTCCGACACGTAGAACTGAAAGAAGAAGGGCCGCCCCAAGGATACCGAGAGGTCGCACACCACCAAGCAAGGCCACGACCACACCCGTGAACCCATAGTTCAGCGATATGCCGTCAAGCACGCGGTGGTGAATCCCAAAAACTTCAACTGCACCTGCGACTCCAGCAAAGGCGCCACTCATAAACATTGCAAAAACGATATAGCGGCGCGTGCCAATGCCGGAGTAGCGAGCAGCATCTACACCTTGGCCAACTGCACGAATCCGATAGCCAACAACAGATTTGGAGAAAAGGAGATAGAGAAACACCAGCGCGGCGAGCGCGATGAAGATACCATAGTGCGCCGATGTACCCATGAGTAGGCTCGGTAACCGAACTGCTTGTGGCAATGTGGCAGACTGCGGTAGAAAGCTGCCTGGTGGTTTCATTGGACCCGCAACCATGTACTGCAGCAACAGCAGCGCTACGTAGTTCAGCATGATTGTGGTAATCACTTCATTTGTGTCGAGATGAGCCCGCAGTACTCCGGCAAGCGCAGCCCAGAGACCGCCAAAGAACATGGCGGCAACGAGCGCAAGCGTCACTGCCAGGACAGGATGCTGCGAGCTCAATCGCAACCCAACAGAGACCGAGACAAGCGCGCCAATGAAAAACTGCCCGTCCCCTCCAAGGTTTGTAAGACCTGCACGAAGTCCCACAGAGATACCTACCGCAATAAGAATGAGTGGGATCGCCTTGCCAATAACCTCACCACGACCGTAATAGCGCCCAAGAGACGCACGCAGCATATCCTCGTAGGCATGAAGTGGATTAGCGCCAGCTGCAAAAATCAGTGCTGCCACCACTACAAGGCTGGCAAGAAACGCCAGCAGCACAATGAAGAAGGACTTGCTGTGTATCCGGCGTGCTATGAGGGTTCGCAGGTGTTCTACAGGGTTCATGAGGTCATGCTCCGATGTGATAGGTCAGGTTCACCTTCAGGCTGAATGCCAGACATCAAGAGGCCTACCCGATTCATGTCGTACTCGCGTGAAGCGAGCTCGCCTGAAATCGTTCCTTGATACATAACGATTATCCTATCCGAGAGACTAAACAGCTCTTCAAGCTCCGCCGAGATCAGAAGCACTCCTGCACCGCTGTCGCGGGCCTGGCGAATGGAACTCTGGACAAACTCAACCGCGCCAACATCAAGTCCACGAGTAGGGTGCATAGCAATAAGCACACGGGGAGTCCGTTGAAGCTCGCGCGCAATAATGAGCTTCTGCAGGTTGCCCCCAGACAGGGCTTGAGCCTGAGCAGTTGCTCCGGTTGTTCTAATATCAAACTGCTTGATAAGCCCCTCCGTGAGAGAGAGAAGCCGGTCGCGGCGCATGAACCCGAACTCATTATAGGGTGAGCCAAAGTGGTTCTTCATAGCTACGCTTTCCCACAACTCAAAGCCCGCAACCGAGCCCACCCTATGCCTGTCTTCCGGCACGCACGACACGCGCGCATGGAGAAACTCAGCTGGGCCCTTCCCGGCCATTCGGTCTCCATTCACATATATCTCGCCCCCGGTAATCTCGCGAAGCCCAACAGCCAGCTCGGCAAGAGTACTCTGCCCGTTACCGTCGACACCCGCTACGCCCAGGATCTCACCAGGTTGTACGCTGCATGAAACTGGCCCAAACGGGAGTCCACGTGCTTCTTCCGCTGTTACCCGGTAAAAGTTCAATGCGGGGGACCTATGCAGTTTAATGCGGTCAGAGTCGGAATCGTTTGCTCGATTCACCTGAACCGAACGGCCCACCATCATCTCTGCGAGCTTATGTACGGTGGTTTCCGCTGGCGTTGTAGTTCCTACGAGTTTTCCGCGGCGCATGATCACAATGCGATCACTGACCTGCATCACCTCGGAAAGCTTGTGAGAAATAAACACCACGCTCGTACCGCTGGCCGCCATTTCCCGGACTACACGAATGAGCGACTGCGTCTCTTGGGGCGTCAACACCCCGGTGGGCTCATCAAGAATCAGAACATCCGCGCCGTGATACAGCGCCTTAATGATCTCCACGCGTTGCTGCACACCAACCGGGAGGGAAGAGACCGGCGCATCAAGGTCGATTGGCATACCATGCCGTTCGCACAGTTCATGTAGTCGTTTTTTGATCTGCTTGAGACCAAGTCCAATGCGCCGCCGGGACTGACCTATAGCGACGTTCTCAAGTACATTGAGCGCGTTTACCAGCATGAAGTGCTGATGAACCATGGCGATACCGTGCTCAATAGCCGCTAGTGGCCCATCCAGCTCAAGCGGCTCACCGTTTCGGAAAATGGTACCGGAGCTTGGCCGATAGAGTCCGTACAGCAGATTCATGAGCGTGCTTTTTCCTGCTCCGTTTTCACCAAGCACCGCCAGCACCTCTCCGCGGCGTAGTTGAAGGTCAACCCCGTCGACTGCTAGAACATCACCAAAGTTTTTCGTGACGCCCTGCATCTCGACCGCCGCTACTTCCGTACTCACCTATCGGCCTCCTTCCTTCTTTGCACACCGGGTGTATCAGTCTATCCGTTCGTATATTTCCGGCACCTGAAACTCGCCCGCTGCAATCTGTTGACGAAGCGCGATCACTGTCTCTTGTGTTTCTGCCTTGACGAAAGAAGCAATCGGCGCAATGTCAATGATTCCCTCACCGATACCGGCATTCCACAGACCGCCGAAACTTCCAGATTGAATAAGAGCGACCTGGTTGACAATTGCCTGAGTCATATTGGGGACCAGGCTTGTCATCATGAGATCCGGAGCTAATGATGACTGGTCAGAGCCATAACCAATCAAACGAATGTTGTGTTCAATAGCAGCCTCGATAACTCCAAGGCCAGTGGAGTCCGCGGTGTGCATGATGATGTCTACACCACCCTCAATCAGCGCGATTGCAGCTTCCTGCCCAAGCGCGGGATCTCCAAAGGTTCCGGTCATAATTCCGTTTACCGTGGCGTTAGGATTGGTGTTTTGAACCGCTGTGGTAAAGGCGGCGAGATTTGCCAGCTGACTTGGAATCTCAAGGCCTCCGACATAGCCAATGCGGCCGGACTCGGTCTCCATTGCGGCAAGCACACCACTCAGGTAAGCAGCCTCAAACTCTTTCTGGTTGATAAACCCGACGTTTCCGGGAATCTCAGCGCCCGCAGGACTTAGTCCACTGACAAAGAAATAGGTGTCAGGGAATGAGCCAGCTACCCGCAGCGCAGGCTCCCCAAACTGAAAGCCATGCCCAATCACCAGGTTGTAGCCGCTTTCAGCATAGTTGCGTAGCGCCTCATCAATTGAGGCCACCTGCACACCTTCGGTAAAGGATGTTCCGTAACCCTCAGCACCAAGCTGCATGAGCCCGCGATGAGCCGCCTGGCTCCAACCACCATCATCAATAGAGCCTGGCAGCAGCATAGCAATGCGGAATACACCGTCATCAACCGGCTCTCGGGCACCTCCGGCAAAGGCCGTGCCCCCCAACACAAAAAGAAATGCGACGGCGCATGTGAGCGCTACGAATAATTGTGAGAGTGTTCGACTCTTCATTTTTTGCCTCCTACGGCTTCCGGCTTTCTACCGGTTATTGAAATTTTTCCTGAGCCAGCTCTTTTAGCTCAGCCTTTGCAATTTTTCCTGTTGGCGTCATGGGAAACTGGTCTATGGGAACAATCTGCAGGTGCTGCAGATCGTAGGGAACAAGGCCGGTTATGGCCGCTTTCATCTTGTCCATATCAAAAAGGGATTCGTTGCAGACGACGAAGGCTATAGGTCGATCTCCGATCTTGTCATCCGCAACCGCAACAACGGAGGAGGCCGTAACCCCTTCGCACTCGAGTAGCGCCTCTTCAACATCGCGTGGAAACCAAGTCCTGGACGCAACCGTGATGAGCTCGGAAAAGCGGCCGCGCATGGTGATGTAGCCATTGTGGTCAATGCAACCGGCATCTCCAGTGTGCAGCCAGCCACCAGCAAGGGTTTTTGCCGTCTGCTCTTCACGGTTCCAGTAGCCCCACATGTAGCCACCACGCAGGCACATCTGTCCTACCTCACCAACCGGCACCTCCTCATCCGAGGCGCTGAGGATCTTCACCTCTTTATCCG
Organism: Spirochaetales bacterium; assembly: GCA_007127105.1. Taxonomy (GTDB): domain Bacteria; phylum Spirochaetota; class Spirochaetia; order DSM-27196; family SLAA01; genus SLAA01. The sequence continues at coordinate 16,194 of SLAA01000261.1, forward strand.
GCGGAGCAATACCTATCGGAGCCAGACGCTCATCAGGTTCAAGGTCTGGAAAACCAAGGGCTACAAAGCCACCAAGTTCACTTTGGCCGTAACTTTCGGCCAGAGGGAGCTTGAGCTCATCACGCCACGCTTTCTTAAGTGGCAGGGGTACCGGTCCACCACCAGATACACCGACCCGCAAAGACGACGGCGTTTTCCCGCGCTTCTTTGACTCATGAAGCAGCTCGGTAAGGAGCGTCGGGTTAGCAATCAAGAGAGCCGAGCCGGTCTTCTCAATGGCGTCATACCCAGTTTCCTGTGTCCATTTGGACATGACATTGACGGTACCGGTGCGGTGGAGTGTCGGAAGAATGTTCCCCACAAGTTGATAGGAACTGGAGAGAGCGCTTGGCCCAAAGGAAGACTCATGGGTTCGTACCCGCAGACGCTCGGCAATACAGTTGGTAGCCCGCATCGTGGGCTCATGCATGAGGCATGCACCCTTTGGCTTACCAGATGTCCCGGATGTATAGGAGAGGTGTGCAATTGCAGTTTCATCAGCCGGATCATCCGGGGCCTTATGGCCTGCCCGAAGCAGCTCCCCTAGATCCTTGGCCTCCCCCATCGGCTTGTCCATGCAGACAAGAGCTCTCACGGATGAAACCGCGGACGCCGCAGCCGTGACCTGATCATAGGCGTCGTGCGTAAAAATGACGACCGTCGGCGTGTGGTCGCTAAAGTAATAGTCGAGCTCCCCAGCAAGCTTAACATTGACGAGTGCCGGGATTGCCCCAATTCGCCAGCAGCCGAAAAGGGCCATAAGGTAATCCATACCATTGTGAGCAACAACGCTCACACGATCCCCTCTCCCAGCACCTAAGTCATTGAGAGCGCCTGCAAAGCGCTCCATCTGCTCAACCGCCTCGGCATATGTATACTCGAGTTCGCGATCGACCCAACGCAAAGCCACTTTCTCCGGTGCCCACTCGGCACCCCTATAAAGTAAATGATGCATCAACATGATTCTTTCTCCTTGAATTCTTACGAAACATCACTACCCACTGCGATAATCGTGCCATCTTTTACCTGCAGATGAACTTTTCTCTTATCTGCATATGAAATAACGAGATACACAAGAGGAGAAGGGCATTTTCAGTGAATTGTATCCATGTACAATATAACATTAATGTATTTTTCTTATTTTTCGACTACGTATACGTGTTATTAATCGAAAGTGTTTGAGGACACCGACCGATTGAGCCATGTTCGCGGCAGCAGATCGTAATGTGTCTTGGAGAATGGCTTTTTCTTTTGCCAGCAGCGGTTGCCGGGAGCTCCCTTGAAGGGCCCAACAAGGTTTGGAGTAATCCAACCGTCGTGGACATCGCCCTTTTAAGCATGAATCGCGTTACCGTCTACCGGACACCGCTCCATAGGTGCCGAGTAAAATGCGTGGCGGCCTGCAATAGAGGTGAAGATAGGAGTAGGTCGGAGGGAAAGCAAAAAGTGGTAGGTGGGCGGATATCATGTCTCAAGCACCCTACCGTCGAGGTGCCTGGCGCAACCAGAACTCCCTCAAACCAAAGCTCTACAGCTTCATAACTTGGACCGATACGAGGTGGTCGTGACGCCGCCTAGTGGTTCATGCTGCCGGTGCGGTAGCCGCCGACCTCAAGCGCAATATGCCGGAAGCCGAGTGCGCGCAGGTGAGCATCAACCGCGTCCAGCGCTGCGGCGTCAAACAGGAGACCGCGTTCCTCCGGCGCTACCTCAATTCTGGCCAGGCGGCCGTCCTCATGCGAGCGTACCCGGAGTTGCTTGAGACCAAGGCTGCGCAGGTAGTCCTCGGCCTGTTCTACCCGCCGGATCTTCTCTATGCTCAGCACCTCGTCAAAGGGAAAGCGGGTAATGAGGCAGGCCATGGCGGGGTGCTCGGCGGTGCTCAGGCCGTAGCGCCGCGAGAGTTCCCGGATTTCAGCCTTGGTGAGTCCGGCCTCAAGCAGGGGGCTGCGTACCTGTGCCTCACGCAAAGCCTGCATGCCGGGCCGGTAGTCACCCAGGTCGTCTGCATTGGAGCCGTCCACTACCTGGGCGAGCCCAAGCTCGGCGGCGGTGCGCTGTATCAGTCCAAAAACCTGGTGTTTGCAGTGGTAGCAGCGCCTGCTGTCGTTCTGAAAGGTCTCAAGCTCAAAGTTCTCAAGCGGTACCTGCTCATGCCGTATGCCAATCTCGGCTGCGACCTCACGGGCACCGCGCACCTCAAGCTCTGGGTGCATAGGGCCAATGACGGTAATTGCAACTGCCCGGTCTCCCAGGGTCGCGTAGGCCACCCGTGCAAGCAAGGCGCTGTCCACCCCTCCGGAGAAGGCGACGCCGACCGAACCTATATCGTTGAGTATCCCTTCAAGCTGTTTCAGCCTGGCCTCTACAGTGCTCATGGTCGAATTGTACGGTAACTCACTGGAAAACGCAAAACAAAGCTTGACGAGCCATCCGATCCTCGTTAGATTTTGAGTAGTCAAAATACTTAATTCCATTAGGCAATATGAGGAGTTTCTCATGACGAAATATATCCGATATCTTAACCTGAAGGCGGTGACCGCCGCCGCCATACTGGCGCTGCTCCTTGCACTTGCAGCCTGCTCCGGAGACCAGCCGGAAGCCGAGCAACCGCTCAGCTACCCGCTCTCAGCCGTAGCCACAACCGGCATGGTAGCCAATATTGTCGCCGAGGTTGGCGATGAACGCACCACGGTACACGCTCTTATGGGGTCCGACGTGGACCCACATCTCTACCGCCCTACCCGTTCGGATGTAGCCCGCATGCAAGGTGCCGACATTATTTTTTACAACGGACTCATGCTGGAAGGCCGCATGGGAGACACCCTTGTGCAGATGGCGCGGTCGCGCCCTGTCTTTGCAGTCAGTGAGGCAGTAGATGAGGCCGTACTCTTGGAGGACGATGAGTACGAAGAGGCCTTTGACCCGCACCTCTGGATGGATGTCTCGCTCTGGATACGCGCGGTGGAGGTTGTGGTAGATGCGCTGAGCACCTTTGACCCGGACGGGGCAAGCGAGTACCGGGCTAACGCGAATGCGTACATCGCGCAACTTGAGGAGTTAGATACCTATGTGCGTGAGATCATGGAGACGATACCGGAGAACCGGCGTATTCTGATTACCGCGCATGACGCCTTTGGCTACTTTGGCGCGGCCTACGGGGTGGAGGTGCTTGGGGTGCAGGGCATAAGCACCGAGTCAGAGGCGGGCCTTGAAGACATTAACAGCCTGGTGAGCTTCATTGTAGAGAACGATGTACGAGCAGTATTTGCCGAAAGCACCGTTCCTGACCGCGCCATGATGGCAATCATTGAAGGTGCCGCAGCCCGGGGACACCGTGTCGAGCTTGGTGGTGAGTTGTTCTCTGACGCTATGGGTGCACCGGGCAGCTACGAGGGCACCTACATCGGCATGATTGATCACAACGCCACAACCGTAGCGCGTGCACTTGGGGGCACCGCCCCTGAGCGTGGACTCCACGGCAGGCTCTCGCGCTAACAAGGAGCACCTATGGCTACACATTTTGAACATGCTACTGCCCAGAACCGTACCGCCGAGACCGACTCAGGGCCTGCAGCTGCACCAGCCCTTTTTGTCCGCGACCTGACGGTAGCCTACCATCGCAAGCCGGTGCTCTGGGATGTCGACCTGGATGTGCCGGCGGCAGTAGTTTCGGGCATTGTGGGCCCAAACGGCGCCGGAAAAAGCACTCTGATCAAGGCTGTGTTGGATCTGGTTCCCCAGACATCGGGCAAGGTAGAGATCTTTGGCGCCCCCTACCGTGAGCAACGCGCCCTGGTGGGCTATGTCCCGCAGCGTGAAAGCGTGGACTGGAACTACCCTATTACCGCCCTTGAGCTTGTCGCAATGGGACTCTACCGAGCCATTGGTTGGTTCCGGCCTGTGACCAAGCGCTACCGGGAGCAGGCGCGGGCGGCTATGGAGCAGGTCGGCATGGCGGACTTTGCCGACAGGCAGATCAGCCAGCTCTC
>SLAA01000165.1 GCA_007127105.1 Spirochaetales bacterium
GAAGACGCGGCAGATTAAGTTCCGCTGTCACGGAAGCGGGGCTTCAGGTACAGGGCAGCTTCGTACTGTTCCTGGCTCAGGCGGTTGCGCCGTACCATACTTGCCATGTATTGCTCTTTGCGCTGAAGCCACCATGCATATACCTCCCCATGTTCAAACTGCCTGTGATAGGTCTTGGGGCTTGGGAGAATGCTTGCGAGCCAGACCGCCTCGGTAACATCAAGTTGAGCTGGTGTTTTTCCAAAATAGTGCTGTGACGCCTGATGAACGCCAAACACTTCCGGACCAAACTCAACAATATTCAGGTACAGTTCAAGCATGCGCTCTTTCGGAAGCTGCATGACCTCCTCCACCAGGAAAACCAGGAAGGCTTCCTGAAGCTTGCGAGCCGCTACGCGGTCATGATTCAGAAACAGGTTCTTCATGAGCTGCATGCTAATGGTGCTGGCTCCAACTACGACCCGGCCTTCTCTTAGGTTGAGCTCAAAAGCGCGTTTAATGGCAGGCCAGTCGAAACCACGGTGGGCAAAGAACCAGCTGTCCTCGCCGGACAGAACGGCACGCGGAATCCAGTGCGACATGTCTTCAAGCCGGACGTAGCGGTTGGCGGAGGAAGAGGTGGGCCGTGGGCGCCCTGATGACTGACGGACGAGTGTCCGAGACTCGGGCAGACGTTCAAACCACGCGGCCCGGCGGGGTTCCTGTTCTACCTCCTCGGGCGTCATTCCGGAGTTGCTGCGCATCCAGTCATTTGAAACAGGTTGCATGGCCGGAATCTGGATTCGCGTCGTATATCCAAGTACAGGGTCAACAACAGTGTGTTCAAAACTACCGGCAAGCTTAAATACATTCACGGCATCCGGGAGATAGCTAACCTTGAAGTCCGGTGCCTGTAACACAGACTGCCACTCCATGCGTGAGGGACGGTCGAGCGGGACTTCCAGTTCGAAATTCCAGCCGAGAGTACCTTCGAGTTGTGTTCCAGCGAACGCACCGAGTACCGGTGGTGGAATGAGATCGAGCAAGGCTTGCAACCTGGTATCTGGGAGTTCAACGGCTAGCTCACCACGGGCCGGTAGGCCGCCATTGTTAAACACACCACGAACACCGGGGCGAAACTCCATGTCCACATTACCTATCCGTAGCGTTCCTTTCTCGACCAGAATCTCACCGCGCGTGTGACCGAGATCCGGTGTATCGAGGTAGGTGGTGAGCATCCGGGATTGAGGGAGGGAGGCTTCAGGATCAAAGCTCACACGAAAGTCGTAGGCCATGTCGTGAAGCAGGAAGCCCTCGTCCGCTAGAAACGGGAGATTGAGCTCTGCTGCTTGCAGCACGGCATGTCCGGCATAGAAGGAGACTGCGTCGTCTGCAGACGAGACTCGAGCAAGCTCGAGTTCGAATGCTCCCTTCCGGACTCGGTCATGCAGGTTGGAGCCAAAGAGCTGTGAGACAGCGGTCAGGTTTGGAAGATGCATGCTGAGGTCGATATCGGGGGGCCGCTGGCCTTCCTGGGAGTACTCAATGTCCCAACTGCCGTCGCTGCTGATAGTGGGAGATGCACCCCGACCATGGGAGAGTACGCGCCCTGAACTGCGCAGTTGAGTGAGATCTGAGTCCCGGCTAAAGCTCAGGCTCACCCTGCTGAGATGAAGCATGGAACTCAGATTGGGGTCGCTCTCGCTGCGGGCATCACGCACCTCAAGCTCGGCATCGATTATCCTCAGCTGGGGGGCCGCAACGGTAAGTTGTTTCATGAGGCGAGTCAGACCTTGGCTATCCCCCCAACTATCCGTGGCGCTTTCGTCGGCTCTCGGCGTAGAGGTTCCGGGCTCCTCAGCTGGCGATGCCCCCGCAGACATTACTGTTTCGGGGTTGGCTAACCGGTAGCGGCCCTGTGAATCTATATACAGGCGTAGGTGTGGTTGGGTCAGCTCCACCGCGTTTACATATTCAAGTAGCTGGCCAGTTTGTCCGGCAGGCCCCTGCTCTGCTTCTGCCACATTTGAGAGGAGTTGCTGCTTGCCTATGCGGTCCGCCAGAGCAGAGAATGACTCGTCAATATTGTGAGAGACCCTCAGCGCTGGCGCCTCAAAGAACACCTCGGCCGCGTCCGCCGTCCAGGCCGCAAGGGTAACGTCGTAGATGTCTATCTCCCCGGTTCCCGTTAGCCGTGCACCGGACAGTCCCAGCTGGAAGCTCGGCGTGATTCCAGATCCAAGACCAAAACTCACAGCTGTTCGGGGGTTAAACTGAACGCTTCCAACGGTATCCGCCAGTCCATTTCCCAGGGTGAACTCAAAGGTGAGAGCGTCTGGCAGGTCAATCTGCAACTGCCTCTGGTGCGGTGCCCGTGGAGTGAGGAAAAGCGACCCGGCAAGTCTGTTGGATCCTATCACCAGTTCCTCAGCACGGAGCTCATCCCACGGGAACATCGACACTGCTTTCTCAGAACTGAAGGACAGACGGAACTCTCCCACAGTGAGCCTGGGCATCTTCCCATTGGTAAGAAAACTGAGTCCCTGTGAGAGAAAACGGGGGAGCCTGGCTGGTTCTGCACCGGGAGCTTCCGGCGAGCCGTCCCCGAAAATCCCCGCTTGATGCACCGTAGGCTTGCCTGCACCCGGCGGCTGGGGAGCGGGCACTCCCAGGCCGCTTTCCCCTTCATGTACATGAAGGGTGCCTGAGTCAATCCTCACGCTTCGCAGCGACGACCGGGGACGGAGCCATACTCCGGGTCCTGCAGTCACTGTTAGCGACGCAATATCAAGGTAGTGTCCGTTTGCGCGGTCGCGGGCAACGAGGTCAGACAGTTCAAGCTCATACCCGCCCAGATATCGTATCTCACTCACCCGCAGTTCCAGACCGTAGTTCTGCGCTGCTGTGGTGAGACGATTCATAACCACGCGATTGACGAGGTGTGGTACAAGGTGCAGCTGTGCCAGAAAAACCGCGGATCCCAATGCAGCGGCAAAGAGAATAACGAGTGCGGTAAGAACTGTGCCACGTTTATATGTGTAGGTATGATGATATATCATGGTGTGTGCGCCCGGTCGCAAAGGTCAAGTTGCCGACCGTTTGATGTAGGGGTACGGTTGACGCACGGGTACTCGGAATGACCCGTCACTCGACTAGAGAGGGCAGTATAGCCGACGCGATTGGGGTTGTCCAGTGTGATGAAGGAAGGCTATCTACGGTGCGGCTATCGGCGGCGTACCAACACGTTAGCGTAGCCAAGACGACTGAGGTCGGCGCGAAGACTGTCGATATCGTCCAGGAGCACACCCTGGATCACCACTCTGTGCACCGCCGGTTCGGCCGGGCTTTCAATTGCTGCCTCAATTCCGGCTTCACGAAGCCTGTCTCTCAGGGTGTTGGCGCTGCTACGGCTGCCAAACGATGCAACCTGAACGGTGTGAAACAGGTGGTCGTTCGGCACGTGCATGATCTCAAGTCGCACCGGGGCAATCCCATGGGCTGTCATGCCAATGGCGTCTGCTCCGGCTCGCGAGAGATCTATAATGCGGTTGTCTACAAAAGGGCCGCGGTCATTTATTCGCACCACAACCGAGGTAGAGTTCTGCGGATTATGAACACGAACCAGGGTACCAAAGGGAAGCGTGCGATGAGCGGCCGTGAGTTGATTTGTGTCAAATATCTCACCGTTGGCTGTTTGGCGGCCCTGGAACTTACCGCCGTACCAGGAGGCAATGCCTTCAAGCTCAATGCCAAGCTCCTCATCACGGGCTACTGGGGTCGATGTCGTGGCCGCTGCCGCGGCTGGCGCTGGAGCACTTGGAAGTGGCAAGCGCGGAAGCGGGGTCTCGGTGTTGCGAGAATCCTCAAGAGCCTCGGCTGCCTCGCTCGCTGCGCGCTGGGCGCGCTGGGCGCGCGAACCCGTGTCTCCCCTCAACTCCGGCAAGGGGAGGTTATGAAAACCGGCAGTCGGAGCTGTGCTTGAGTCCGCCGAGCTCGCTACGCCTCTATCCTGGGCCGACAGGCCCCCAACGGAAACAACAAAAGCAAGAACACATACTACTAGCAGACGGACAACAAATTGCGACTCTCTCATATCTCACCTTATCGGCGAATGCTCCCACCAATTATAGTCTTACCGCTCACCTTGTGTCCGGCCGGGCTGATCTCTATAATGGCAAAGCAATGAGTACTACATCTGAGAATCCAAATAGTGGTGCCGGTTACGAGCCGACACTCAACTCGGGGCACTGGGCGGACATAAGCGCGGAGAAGGTTATCCGTGAGCGTGGACCCAGTGGCTCTGACAAAAAACAGTTTACCTGTGCCTCCGGTATTACACCGTCGGGCGTCATTCATATAGGTAACTTCCGTGAGATTATCTCGGTCGATCTAGTTGTCCGGGCGCTTCGGGAACGTGGCGAGCCGGTGCGCTTCCTCTACTCCTGGGACGACTACGATGTCTTCCGCAAGGTGCCACAGAGCGTGCCGAACGCAGCCGAGTTTGAGCGCTACCTGCGCTGGCCTATCACTCTGGTGCCGGACCCCGCTGGTGTTGAGGAGAGTTACGCCCGCGCCAACGAGGTTGAACTGGAAGGCTTGCTGTCCCTTGTGGGCATTGAGCCTGAGTACATCTACCAGGCGCAGCGATATCGCGCATCTGCCTATGCTGAAGGTATTCGCACCGCACTTGCCGCGAGAGAGAAGATCCGGGCCCTGCTGAACGAACATCGAACCCAACCACTCCCGGACGACTGGTGGCCGGTCTCGGTGTTCAGTGGTTTTACCAACAAGGACACCACCACCATTCTTGACTGGGACGGCGAATGGGGCCTGAGCTATAGCTGCGATGAAAGCGGCAAGAGCGAGACCGTAGACCTGCGCACAACCAGTTTAGTGAAGCTCCCGTGGCGCATTGATTGGCCTATGCGCTGGCAGCACGAACAGGTTGACTTTGAGCCAGCAGGCAAGGATCACCACTCCGAGGGTGGCTCCTTTGACACTGCGAGGGGAGTCTCGGAACAGATCTATGGCTGGAAAGCACCGGTCACCTTTCAGTACGACTTCATCAGCATTAAGGGGCGAGGTGGCAAGATCAGCTCCAGTAGTGGCGATGTTGTAAGTCTGCGTGACGTACTGGAGGTGTACGAGCCCGAGGTCGTGCGGTATCTCTTTGCTGGCACACGGCCCAACAGCGAGTTTGCTATCTCCTTTGACATGGATGTCGTCAAAATCTACGAGGACTACGACCGGTGTGAGCGGGTGTACTACGGCGTTGACGAGATGAGTGAGAAGAAGAAGGCGAAGGAACGTCGGATCTATGAGCTTTCACAGGTCCACAACCCCGCGTCCGAGGCGCCGTTTCAGGTTGCGTTCCGCCATCTCTGTAGTCTTGTCCAAATTGCAGACTTCAATCATGAACGCGCGCTTGAAATGGCCCGCATCGAGGCCGGTCATGCAGCCCTGTCCGAGGCGGACCGTGTGCGGTTGCTGCGGCGGGCGGCCTGTGCTGAGCGCTGGCTAGCCGAGTTTGCGCCAGAGGACTTCCGGTTCCGCATGAAGACCGCCGAGGCAGAGCTCATAGAAGTGAGTAGCTCCGAGACGGCCGCTATCCGCGGTCTGGCCGAGCTTCTGCAGAAGGACTGGGACACACTCACAGATAAGTCACTTGCAGAGGAGCTCTACCGAGTCTCGCGAGATGCCGGAGTTGAGCCCAAGGACTTTTTTGTGGTCATGTACAGGGTGCTAATTGGCAAGGAGAAAGGCCCGCGACTGGCAGCCTTCATCCGCACGGTTGGCCGCGAACGCGTGCTGGCCCTGCTCGAGCGCTACATCTGAGCGGCGCTGCTGGACTCGTTGGAGCTGCCGGGGCCGCACTCCCGCCAAAGGAAGAGGAATGAGTGAGATCAAGAAACTACTAGGGTATCATGCTGTTGACCGCAACGTTGAGTCGGGAATGCGCATAGGTTTAGGCACCGGCAGCACGGCTGTCTGGGCGGTGAAACGAGTCGCCGAGAAGCTCTCGGACGGAAAGCTGTCGAACCTTAGCTTGTTTGCTACGAGTTCACAGACAGAGGCTGCCTGCGACGAGCTGGGGCTCTCTACCTATAGTCTCAACGACCCGCGCATTGCCGGTGTACTTGACCTGACCATTGACGGCGCCGACGAGATTGATCCTGCCGGGAACCTTACCAAAGGTGGCGGGGGAGCGCTCCTTCGTGAGAAGATTGCAGCCTTTTGTTCACGGCGCTATGTCATAGTGGGTGACGACAGCAAGCTTGTGCAGAGTCTTGGAATGAGCTTTCCCCTTCCACTTGAGGTTGTTCCCCTTGCCCGGCGGGTAGTGCTTGAGGCTCTGCGTGC
>SLAA01000244.1 GCA_007127105.1 Spirochaetales bacterium
ACCGGTGAATAAAGGTTTTGCAGACCTCCCCCTTACCACTTGGGTACGGCGCCATGGAATGGTTGCTATACTACCAAATCCAGGGAGGGCTGTCCATAGGTGGCCTGCCATGGCGCGCTCTGTCAGGACTCTCCCGCTATGCTCCGCCGGTCAGACCAGGTAGGTGTCATCACCGGTCGGGTAGTCAATAACCTCCTCGGCCTCAAAGAACAACTTGATTTCGCGGGTGGCGCTTTCTGCAGAGTCCGATGCGTGAATAACATTCTTCGTAACCACTGCGCCGTAGTCACCGCGAATTGTCCCGGGAGCGGCATCTGCAGGTTTTGTTGCTCCGCAGATCTTTCGAACCGTGGCAATTGCATCTTCGCCAGCAATGACCATGGTTACCACAGGCCCGCTCGTAACGTAGTTAACGAGCTCGCCGAAAAAGGGTTTGTCCTTGTGTTCGGCATAGTGTTGCTCGCAGAGTTCGCGAGGGATCTTCCTCAGCTTTAAGGCCGCAATGCGCAACCCCTTTTTCTCAAAACGACTGATGATTTCACCCACAATTTTGCGCTCAAGCACGCCGGGCTTTAACATAGCATAGGTCTTTTCGTTTGCCATTCAATGGACTCCTCATGTGTAAACGCTCGATATTGTGTGCGCATTATACGGGTAGAAGGTCTGAACCACAAGCTTGCCCTTTTTGCGTGCCCAACCATATACTCGCACTATGATTGCTGCAGCGCCGCTATTTCGGTTAGTAGCCGTTCGGTACAAGACTATCCTTGATATACCGCAGCTCCAGTTGGGTGCGCTGCCGGTAACGGCTTTGCTGGGGCCTAGTGGCAGTGGAAAAACCACATTGCTCAAGCTATTGAATAGATTACTGAGTCCTGATAGCGGCGCAGTGACCTACAAGGAACAAGAGCTCGGCAGCTACGACCCGGTGGAGTTGCGGCGTCGGGTAGTCATGCTTGGGCAAACAGCGGTGATGTTCCCGGGGAGTGTCCGAGACAATATTCTCGCCGGGCTGCGGTTTCATGGCAGGGCTGCTCCCGATGACAATGAGCTGAACACAAGGCTTGTGGCGATGGGGCTGCGTCTTGAGTTGGATCGCCTGCCTGAGAGTCTATCCGGGGGCGAGCGTGCACGGCTTGCGCTAGCACGCGCCCTGCTGCTTGAACCGGAAGTTCTGCTGCTCGATGAGCCGACATCGTCGCTTGACGAGGCAACCGCGAACCGTGTTGTAAAACACGCGGTTGAGGGTGCTGCGCAGCAGGCCACAAAGGTAGTTATGGTAACCCACTCCGAGATGATAGCTACCGAGTATGCCCAAACCATAGTGAGGCTGCGAGATGGCCGTGTGCAGGACGGCCGCTTATGAACGGAATTATAGAGATTGAGGTGATCCGGCTGTTCGCGGCCTACCTCCTCGCCTTGGGTGTTTTGTTCCTTGCTCGGAAGACCGGCGCCGTGAGCGAGATACTGGTCTCGCTACTGCGTATGTCTATTCAGTTGGTTCTGGTAGGGTTTCTGCTGGAGCACCTGCTCGAACGCCCAAACCTGGTTTTGACGCTGCTCGTATTTCTGGCAATGGAAGCCTTTGCCGTTCACAACATTTTCCGGCGAGTGCCGTTGCCGACTCCCCCCGGGCTAAAGCGCGTAATCATTGCCTCAATGGTGATTGGAACGGTTGGCAGTGTAGGTTTTTTCCTGGTAGTGATTGTGGGAGTCGAGCCATGGTATGCGCCACGGTACTTTATCCCGCTGGGCGGGATGCTGATTGGGAACTCAATGACCGGTATTTCCCTGGGCTTTGAGCGCCTGGCGGTTGGGATACGGGATAACTCAACGAAAATTGAGGGTGCGCTGATGCTCGGAGCGAGTGTTCGTGACGCAGCCCACGACTATGCCGTTTCTGCGTTTCGGGCCGCAATTATGCCGACTGTAAATGCCATGATGGGGATGGGAGTCGTGTTTCTTCCGGGTATGATGACCGGACAGATTCTGTCCGGGAGCTCCCCCGTTACCGCTATCCGGTATCAAATTGCAATTATGCTCGGAATTTTCGCGGCGGTTGCACTGACGGTCTACCTCATGACCGAGTTTGGGTATCGTTGTTATTTTAACCATGCGGCTCAGCTGCAGGTTCCTTCGACCGAGTCCACACCAAGAAAGGCACCAAAGCTGGACGTAAAACGCAAATAATTCTGTTCCCTACCGGAAATACACACGATAAGTCGCAATTTTTGCGGTGTGGTGAGTGGTTTGTGTTGACCAGAAATGAGACATAGTTTTACTATTTCTTGTTCGACTATTCTGTAAGGGAGACGGAGGTGCATCGTGGAAGCATTGTTGGCGTTTAACGACTGGCTGAACGGAATCGTTTGGGGCCCCCCATTCATGGTTCTTCTCATGGGAACCGGACTGTACTTAACCATACGGCTCGGGTTCTTTCAGTTCACCAAGATTGGACTGGCCTGGAGACAGAGCTTCGGTCGTTTCTTTAAGAGGACGAAGGAAGAAGAGGGTGGAGCTATCAGCTCCTTTCAGGCCGTTAGCTCGGCAATGGCCGCGACTATCGGTGTTGGTAATATTGCCGGTGTAAGTACCGCAATTGCCCTTGGTGGTCCCGGTGCGATATTCTGGATGTGGATGTCCGCCCTGGTGGGAATGGCCACCAAATTTGGTGAGGCATCGCTTGGTGTTAAATACCGTGAGATCGATGCCGATGGCAACGTCCGGGGTGGCGTTATGTACTACATCGAGAAGGGCCTTGGCCCGGGCTGGAAATGGCTTGCTGTAGTCTATGCACTGCTTGCGGGCATCGCGGCCCTCGGTATCGGTAACATGGTACAGGCTAACACCATGGCCGACTCCATGAGTGCCTTTGGCGTTCCAACCTGGGTCACCGGTGGCATTGCCATCCTGCTGGTTGGTGCTGTTATTCTTGGTGGTGTTAAGCGAATTGGTGCGACCGCTGAGAAGCTGGTTCCGTTTATGGCAGTCATTTACGTAATTGGTTCGTTGGTTGTCATTTTCATGAATATCACCCAGGTGGGCTCTGCCTTCGGACAGATTTTCTACTATGCATTTAATCCTGCGGCAGCGGCCGGTGGATTTGCGGGTTCTGCGGTTGCCATGGCGGTACGCTTTGGTATAGCGCGTGGTATCTTCTCGAACGAAGCAGGACTCGGTGCCGCTTCCATTATTCATGCCCAGGCCAAGAACTCCCCGACTCGTCAGGGTATGTGGGGTATCTGGGAAGTTTTCATTGACACCATTGTGGTCTGTACCATGACCGCCCTGGTTATCCTTACTACGGGAGTTATAGAGACCGGTGAGACCGGCGCGAGCCTTGCCTCGGCGGCCTTCAATGCCGGGCTTCCGGGCCCTGGTGGTACCATCGTGCTCCTCGGCTTGGTGTTGTTTTCGTACACCACTATGCTGACCTGGTCCTTCTATGGTGAGAAGAGCTGGGAGTACATCTTCGGCAAGAAGATCATCCTGCCGTACCGCATTCTTTTCCTTGGATTCCTGATGGTTGGTGCGGTTGGTGGTCTTGAGCTGATCTGGAACATCGCCGACACCTTGAATGGACTCATGGCGGCTCCGAACCTGATCGCATTGCTGGTACTTGCCGGTGTGCTCGTGAAGGAGAAGAACGCTTACATGGAATCGCCTGAGGCGAAAGAGTAGTGAGTTAGTATCACGTCCGGCAAGGTGGGAGGAGGATTGCTCCGGCTACCTTGCTGGCCCTTCTAAGCTTTCCCGGTAGCGCTCAAGGTAGTCGTTGTACACCGTAAGCGCTCGCCGGGTAAGTGAAGATCCTGGCACCTGGTGTGAATCTACCCAGGCAACTGGCATAATTTTGCTTGATGTGCTGGTAAGAAAAAGCCCGCAGAACTTGCTCAGCTCACGAGAATGCAGCGAACGTTCCACTACATCGACCCCGTCCTCATTAAGAGCCTCAATTACCGTTCTCCGAGTAACCCCGTCCAGGACGCTGGATTTTGGTGGCGTGTAGATAATCTTCTTTGACGCCATGTCACAGTAAAAAAGGTTGGTGCGTGTGCCCTCGCGGATAAAGCCATCTCTATCAACCAGGAGCGCATCATAGGCGCCTGCCCGGCGCGCCGAACGAAAGGCAATGGTGCTTGTAAGCATTGATAACGACTTAGCTTCCGGGAATGGACGTTCCGCCTGAAAGCAAATGGTGTGTACGCCGTCGCGGTAGCTCGTGCGTGGGGGGAATAAGGGCGCGAGCGCCATGATGTACAGCTTGGCCGCCGCCGCACTCTCGGCTCCAATCAACAGCATCTTTATGTTCGCATCTTCCAGGGAATTGGATTTGCATAGCTCCGACAGAGCGCGGCTCAGATCCGCCGCAGTATAGAGGTGTTCAAGGCCTATGATGTGTGCAGAGTGCAACAAGCGGTCTACATGCAGCTCTGCGAAGTAGAGGAGTCCCTTTCGTACCTTTAGGGCTTCGTACACCCCAAACCCGTAGGCAAAGTTAATGTCGTCGGCCGGAACCACCGCCTCGGCGACCGGTCGTAGTTCGCTATTGAGCCAGAAATAGTTGCCGATCATGACTTCTAATATACCTCTTCCGAGATCTTTTGCCACTCCTGTGACTATGGTGGGCAGGGCTCCTCCGTTGACACCTTGCTTAGTCGTTCGTATAGTGGAGGAAATGAATCTGCATATAGTTTCCGCCCGTCAATCTCGCGCAGTTAAGAGACTGTGTCTCGGTTCACTGTATCTTCTAGGTAGTTCATGGCCAGCTATCGCAGCTACCGGCGAGCATGGTGCTGGTTTAACTCACGAAATGACGGTGCTGGCCCTCCAACTCGGCGTAATTATCTTTGCCGCAAGGGCTTTCGGCTCTCTCTTTCGGCGCCTCGGGCTGCCGTCTCTGGTGGGTGAGCTGGTTGCTGGAGTGCTCATTGGCCCCTATCTACTCGGTTCCGTCCCGGTCCCGTTTTTGTCGGATGGTGTGTTTCCGCTTGTCGCCGGTGCCGTTCCCGTTACTACCGAGCTCTATGGCTTTGCGACGATCGCTGCCATCATCATGCTGTTTACGACTGGACTCGAGACCGATCTCGCCATGTTTCTACGCTTTTCAGTCAAGGGTAGTTTGATTGGAGTGGGCGGGGCGCTGTTGGCCTTTGGCTTAGGTGCTGGTGTGATCTCGGTGGGTATGGGGCTTGGAATGGGTGCTCCGCAGAGTATCTTTCTTGGGGTGCTGAGTATGGCGGCCTCGGTGGGTATCCCGGCGCGAATCCTGTCTGAAGCACGGCGTATAGACTCTCCCGAGGGCGTTACCATAATCAGTTCTGCGGTTGTGCAGGATGTGCTGGCCATTGTCGGCCTTGCGGTTGCACTCGGAGTCATTGCTGCCACCGAAAGCGGTACTGGTGGTGTTGACTGGGGCGAGGTCGCAGGGATTTTCTTCCTGGCGGTCGGCGTTTGGCTTGGCTTCACAGCCCTCGGGCTCTTGTTTGCGCGCCGTATTGGAGAGTTTCTCAAGGGGTTCAAAAGTGCGACGGTTTTCAGCGTACTTGCGCTGGGGCTCTCATTGCTGCTGGCCGGAGTGTTCGAGATGTCCGGACTCGCAATGATTATTGGCGCCTATGTCATGGGATTAACGCTGTCGAAAACCGATATCGCATACGTGATCCAGGAGAACATGGAGCCGCTGTCGGCATTCTTTGTCCCGATCTTCTTTACGGTCATGGGCATGCTCGTCAATGTTCGGATCTTGTTCTCGTGGCAGGTATTGCTACTGGGAGTCGCCTTTGCGGTGGCCTCAAACCTTGGCAAGGTTGTTGGTAGCGGTGGACCTGCGCTTCTTTTGGGCTTCAATAAACTTGGAGCGCTCCGTATTGGCTCAGGTCTTATACCTCGTGGTGAGGTTGCGCTGATCATTGCTGGAATTGGTGTTTCGGGTGGAATTCTTGATGAGCGACTGTTTGGGGTCGCGGTTCTTCTGGTTCTTATCTCCACCATAGGCGGTTCACCGAACCTTAAGCGATTGCTGGAGCGCGAAGGCGCTGGCACCCGCCAACAGTTCATTGCCCCGGGTGGAATGCTCACACGTTTCGAGTTTCCTAACGAGAATATGACCGAGCTTGTTGAGACGGCTGTGCTGAAGGAGTTTCGCAGCGAAGGGTTTTTTGCTCATAGAATAGAACTTGAGGAGACGGTGTATCGCATGCGTAAGGAGGAAGTCTTCTTCTCCTTCACGGTATACCCTGACCGAATTGTATTCAGCTCCGACCCAAACTCAGTAGGTTTCATAAAGACCGTAGTCTACGAAGCGCTTCTTGATCTGCACCGAACTGTAGAGGAGCTTAAGAGTGTGGCCAAGCCCACCGAGATGGGCCGCGAGATCTCATCGGAGAACGGACATGCCCAGTTTTCCCTGGCTCGGTACTTTGGCCCTCGTTGTGTGAGAATGCGCCTTGCCGGTTCCACTAAAGAGGCAGTGATTGAGGAACTCGTGGATACCCTCTGTGCAGCAGGTCGTATACAAGATAGAGAACGTGTCATAGCAGATACGCTTGCACGCGAGAAGGTACTCAGTACCGGAATGCAGCACGGAATTGCGGTTCCGCATTGCAAGAGCGAAGGCGTATCTGATATGAGTTTTGCTATAGGATTCGCCCGCGACGGGATGGACTTTGAGTCGGTAGACGGAGAGCCCACCTACATTGTGGTACTCATTGTTTCTCCCAAGAGCAATCCCGGCCCGCACCTGCAACTTCTCTCGACTATCTCCGGCGTGCTCAAGGACGAGGAGTGCCGCTGGGCACTGCTGTCGATGATCGACGAGCATAAAGTGGTGTCATACATTCAAGAAGAGGCAGTCAAGAAACACAGCCGGTAAAGCCTTGGGAAACAGCGGTAAGAACCGCGATAACTTGTGAAGTATTTGCAAAGTCTTGGATAATCAGTCCAGTCGAAACCGGGTCTTCCGTAGTATCTTTTGGGGTAATGCGGAGGCCTTATGTCTAAACGTCAATCTCAACAGAACAGATATCTCCTTATTGCCGTTGCGGCAGCGTTAGTGGTTGCGCTTGCGGGATTGCTCCCGCAGTATCGTGCGCTCGAACGCACCGCGTACGACCAGCTTCTGGGCTTACGAGCGCCGGTTGAGGAACGCTCGGATATTATCTTGCTGGATATAGATGACCTGGCAATAGCCCAGGTTGGGATGTGGCCATGGAGCAGGCATGTGGTAGCCGACGGGTTGGTTGTGGCTCGTGAACTGGGACTTGCCTATGCCTTGTTTGATATTGAGTATGTGGATCGCAGTCCGCGAGGTGTGGACTCGGAGTTGCTTGAGAACGAGATTCCGGTGGCGTTCTCCGAAGAGTTCGGACTCCTGCGTGACAATATTGAGTCGTTGTTTGGTGCGCTATTGAGCGGAATGATTCCGTTGGAGGAGGCCGAGGAGTTCGTGCTGGAGTTGGTCGATCTTTCCGACCAGTCGCGGGGACGGCTGTTGAGCCTGGTCCGTTCCATTGCGCGTGACAACGACGAATACTTAGGGCAGTCTGCGCGGTTGTTCGGAACGGCCTTTTTTACCAACACGATGTTGCCGGACGAGGTCGGACTGATCTCGGTGAGTGATGAACACCGAGAGTTTATATTGAATGAGATTGCGCTCTCAAATGTAAGTGGTGCGATGGACACCCTTCCGGTTGCGGCCGACATACAACCTACCTTGCCGCCCATTATCACTCGCGCAGCTGGCGCAGGTTTCCCGAATGTAGTGGTTGACCAAGACGGCGTTCGGCGCCGGGTTGAGCTACTGGCCCTGTACGAGGATCGTCCGTTTGCGCAGTTGGCATTTCGCCCCTTGTTGGATTGGCTGGGGAATCCGGATATTGAGGTGCGCCCTGGAGCGTATATTCTGCGTGGCGCGCAGCATCCTGAGCGTGGAGTTGTAGACATTCGCGTTCCACGAAGCTTTGACGGCCGTATGCTCATTACCTGGCCGCCCAAAGACTATATCAACAGCTTCACCCACGTCTCCTTCAACGACCTCGTAGTACATGATCTGTACGAGGCAGATCTCATTTACAATCTTGAAGCCATGGAAGACGCGGGATTTTTGAGCTTCCATGAGTCCGGAGAAGATCTGCTACCGGCATATCACCATGGGCAGCGGCTGCGTGACCGGGCGATGGCCGGGGGAGACCGCGAGCTCATGGAGGAGTATCGGGAAGTACGTGAGTTCTTTTTTGCGCGACTTGCTCGGTTCTTTGCAAGTGACGCGGAGCAGCGCCTCTTAGGTGAGTTGGACCGCGTACTGGAGTCGCAGGACCTGCCCGACCATGTGCGTGAGGACTATGAGGCAATTCGGGAAGAAGCGCCGCTTTTCTTTGAGGCTACCGGTGACATTGCCCGCAATCTCATTGAGTTACGGGAACGGCTTCAGAGCACTTTCGATGGTGCCTTTGCCGTCATTGGACATACCAGCATCTCCACGACGGATATTGGTGTTAACCCCTTTGACGAACAGTACATCAACGTTGGAATTCACAGCGCGGTTGCCAACACTATCTTGACCGGTGACTTCCTTGTTGAGCTTCCACCATGGTACGGCATGCTTCTCGGCCTGCTCCTAAGTCTTGTAGTGGCGCTGCTCATACGCAACACGACACCAAAGCGAGCCATTGTCATAGGGCTCGTATTCCTGGTCGCGGTAATTGTGGGTGTTTCGGCATTCTTTCTATTCACCGGCATGTTCCTTTCTGTCTTTAGTCCCGCTCTAGCGGTATTCCTGAGTTTCTTTGCAATTTCTCTGGTTAAGTTCCTGCGGGCAGAAGGTGAGAAGAGCTTCCTCAAGTCGGCCTTTTCACGGTATCTGTCTGCCGATGTCATTAGCCAGATCATTGAGGATCCCGAGCGTCTGACCCTGGGTGGTGACTCCAAGGTGCTTACTGCAATGTTTACCGATATCAAGGGCTTTTCCACAATCGCTGAGAAGATGACGCCAGGCGACTTGGTTAGGCTTCTTAACGAGTATCTAACCGGCATGAGTGACATTGTACTTGAGTTGTACGGCACCATAGACAAGTATGAAGGTGACGCCATTATCGCCTTTTTTGGTGCTCCACTGCCTCAAGACGACCATGCCGAACGGGCCTGTATCGCGGCAGTCCGTATGAAAGCCGCGGAGATTGAGTTGAACAAGCGATTTGTGGAGACCGAGCTTGCTCCAGGCGAGCTGCATACCAGAATTGGAATTAACACGGGTGAGATGGTCGTTGGGAACATGGGAACGCCAAAGAAAATGGACTACACCATTATGGGGCATGCGGTGAACCTGGCTGCCCGACTGGAGGGTGTGAACAAGCAGTATGGCACCTGGATTCTGACTGGTGACGCCACTCTGCTGAACAACGGTGCGGGTGAGCAGGTGCTGTCACGGCGCCTTGACCGCGTCCGGGTGGTCGGTGTGCACGAACCAATCCGCTTACATGAAATCATGTACGAACGAAGTGTGGCACGCCCCGACGACTTTGAGTTGGTAGAGATGTTTGAGGACGGATTGAATCTATTCGAGCAGCGGAACTGGCGTGATGCTGGGCTGCGTTTCCAGCAGGCGTTGCGGCTGCGGCCAGCGGATG
The DNA here is from genome assembly GCA_007127105.1 of Spirochaetales bacterium. GTDB lineage: Bacteria > Spirochaetota > Spirochaetia > DSM-27196 > SLAA01 > SLAA01. The sequence continues at coordinate 9,627 of SLAA01000244.1, forward strand.
GGCCGTCCACCGTTTTCCGGGATCGGTGTAAGACCTATCTTAAGAAGGAACCGGCCGCCGACTGGGATGGTGTGTACAATCTGACGAGCAAGTAGCGGGGCTATAAGTAGCGGGGACTATGAGGAAGGGGTGCGGCCTGCACCCCCTCCATGTTCACTAGATCTGGCTTCGCGGCGCCTAGAGCTTGTACGAAAGCGACCGCTGCTTCTGATACCCAAAGAGCTCGTCGCGCTTTAACTCGCCCACCTCCAGATCAATTCCCAGCCGCTTTTGCGCGGACTCTGCAACGGCTTTCTTGAACGCTTCCATGTCCGGCTTGCTTCCCGTAATCTGCTGGATGGAGGTCATTGGTTCAAGCACCTTGTCCTTGATCTCGGGTGAAACCCATACAACCTTAAAGAACTGGTCGATGTCGTAGTCGTCAATGAACAGTACCGAGTTAATTACCAGCAGGTTCTCAATTTCCGATACGAGAATGGTAGCAATCTTCTTACCGTTGTGGCGGATCGCGCCACGGTGGTTGTACCACGCATCCTCGACTCCGAGCTCCTTGAGCGCATCAAGGAGTATGTTTCCTGTTATGCGGAACGCCTCATCTGCATCCGGGAATACGTCTTTCCCGACAACCATCTGCACGCTTACTGTGGTATCTGGCTCCACAAACAACAGCGTTCGTTCACCGGTGAGAATTACATGCTCAAGGCTCGGCACCTCACTCTGAACCTCGTTAATGAGGTTGGCAAAGTTGGTGAGGGTAATAATTGCCCGGGCACCGCAATCATTGAGGATATGAATAATCTCACGGCCTTTGTACATGGTGTTGAAGGGAACCGCGACCGCACCGAGTTTCTGAATACCAAAGAAGGCGTACACAAACTCGGGAATATTCGGGAGCATAATAGCGACTCGGTCGCCCTCTTTGATGCCCAGGTGCTCCAGCCCGCCAGCCACCTTGGAGGTGGTTTCATCTAACTGTGAGTAGCTTATTTCACGGCCTTCGAAGAGCAGTGCAGTTCGTTTCTTTTGGCTGTGCGCCGCTTCCGAAATCAGCGTCACCAGAGTTTCGCTTTTCACTCGGCGGCCTCCTTTGTGTCTTCTTTGTTAATAAGCCGGTCGTCGACAAACCCTGCCCGGAGCTCCTTGCGGAGGATCTTTCCGGTAGCATTCTTGGGGAGTGACTCACGGAACTCAATTGCTTTGGGAACTTTGTAGGGAGCAAGGTTCTGCACGCAGAAGTCGAGTACATCACGCTCGCTGAGCTCCTCGCCCTCCTTGGTTACCACAAAAGCCTTTACGACTTCACGTTCCCGTTTGTCCGGCACTCCAATGACGGCCACATCCTGTACTTTGGGATGTGTATAGATAAGCTCTTCAACCTCACGCGGTGAGATATTGAAGCCGCCGCGAATAATGAGGTCTTTCTTCCGATCCGTAATGAAGAAGAAACCGTCTTCGTCCCTGTATCCAAGGTCGCCGGTGTGTAACCAGCCGTCCTTTATGGTCTCGGCGGATTCCTCCGGCATGTTCCAGTACCCCTGCGTAACTACCTTGCCCTTGATGATGATCTCACCGACCTCTCCATTGGGGAGGTCTTTACCGTCATCATCAACGACCTTCATCTCTATGACCGGTGCTGGTGGGCCAATGGAGCCTTCCTTGTAGGCCTTTCCTGACTGGTTCAGGCACACCGCCGAGGTTGTCTCGGTAAGGCCATATCCCTCCGAGATCTGGGTCTCAAAGACCTCCTCAAACTCCTGAAGAGTTTTGAGTGGCATGGGGGCGCCACCGGAGACCGATATGCGCATGGTCTTAGGGATCTTGCTTTTGCGCATGCGGGCCAGCTGTATCAGGTGCATATACATGCTGGGGACAGCAATGAGTACCGTGGCTTTGACTGCCTCGATATTGGAGAGCAAATGATGCGGACTGTACTGTGGCACCAGGCTCAGCCTACAGCCGAAGTACATTGACGGTACGAGACCGTTGGCGAGACCGTACACATGAAAGAGCGGCAATACACCAATAACGGTGTCCTTGTGATCCATTTTGAAGTAGTGGTCCGAAATCTCAACCGCCTGGGTAATGAAGTTACGGTGCGAGAGAATAACCCCTTTGGGTTTTCCGGTTGTGCCAGAGGTGTAGAGCAACACCGCTGGCTTGTCCGGATCAACATCTTTGGGTTTGAACTTGCGGGAACCCTTGGCCATCATGTCCGACAGGGACATGCTTCCCACGGACTTTGGAGCACCGCGACCTGAGCGAGCAGATTTTGCGACATCAAGGTCCTGTTTCTTGGCAGCCTCTTTGTCAATGTTCACGTCTGCGCCAGCAATAATGCCAGCGCGCTTGAAACCCTGAATGATCAGGGTGTTGGGTAGGGACTCGCTTGAGAGCATGTACTTGCCAGCGATACGCCCCTCGACCAAGGCCGAGGGGAAGGCAATCATGTCGGCAGCATCTCCTTCCGGGTTGTAAACCAGTCTCCATTTTTCTGCCATGCATACCTCCTGGGTGTAGTGTTCAGGCAGCCCTTAGCTTTCGGAGCGCAGGAACTCGTCGACCTCGTCAAAGAACTGGGTCTGGATCTCCTCGCTGGGTGCCGGGGTGAGCAAGCTCACCACGATATAGACAATGGTGTTCACCAAGAGTGTTGGTACAATCGGGTGCAGGTCCAGCAGAAGGACGCGGCTACCACCCGGGGTAATGAGCAGGCCAAGTACCAGGTAGATCACGCCTACCAATGTAGCGGCAATTGCGCCCTGACGGGTGCCTCGTTTCCAGAGTAACCCACCGACCAAGGCCGGGGACCACTGCGCAAAACCGGGTATAGAGACGTCGGTCAGGTACAAGGCCATAGCTCCGGTATCAATGACCGATATGCTGAGGCTGAGGATAACAATCCCGATAACACTCCAGCGGGCCCAGCGTGTGACCTCTCTGTCATCTGCGTCGGGCTTAAACACGCCCTGAATTACGTCGCGAGCAACAATGACGCTTGAGGTCATAAGCTGAACTGCGGCGGTAGAAACCGCTGCGGCTATAACGCCCATGAGTACAAACACACCAAACCAGCCGGGTAGCTCCTGAACAATGATAGTCTGGACTACACGGTCTGCTTCGATCTCTACGGATGTTCCAAGCTCGGCGGCCCGTGCGGTCAGTGCCTCAAGCGGCATAATTGCTGGCGCCACCAGGGATCCCCAGATAAAGGGGATGATGTAGAAGAAGAGTCCACCAAAGACAAAAATGAGCAAGGGAAACCACTTGAAGAGGTTCTTGTCACGTGCGGTCATGGCACCAATAACGACGTGCGGCCAGCTGAATGCCAGCAGTCCAACGATGAAGGTTCCTCCCATAAGTACCGGGGTAAAGGTACCTCGTGGGCCGGGAGCTGACAGCAGCTCAGGCTGAGTTTCCAGAATGGCTGCTGCGGCACCAGGGAGGCCGCCAGGGAGAGCAACATTCACTATCCACAACATCGAACCCATAAGCGCAGTTACGTAAACAATGCCGAGGAAGATATTGACCCATGCCACAATGCGCATACCGCCGAGCAGTACAAGAAAGATAAGCAGGACCGCGGTATAAATTGCTCCCCAAATTGCCGGGAGTCCGGTGAGGGCCTGGAATCCGGCGCCGACGCCCAAAGGCTGTATGCCGACATACGGCACAATGAAGGCCAGAATGCTGACTGCAAGCACCAGGCGGAGGGGTTTTGACTCATAACGTTCGCCAAGCGCCTCTACCGGTGACAGGAAACGGTTCATTTTGGTGAGCGCCCAGATCCGAGGGCCAAGGAACATATAGAGACCGGCAAATCCGGCTACCGAACCCCAGATAAAGAAGACGTATCCGGGGCCTTCCAGATACAGGAGTCCTGGAAAACCGTAGAAGGTCCAGCTGGAAGAAATAGCAAACAGCACAAAGAAGAACATGACCACAACGCCGATGGTGCGCCCACCCAGCATGTAGTCCTCGGCGGTCTTGGCCGAAATCTTGTAACCATAAGCGGCCATGCCGATTATGATTAGTCCGAAGATAGTGAGTACAGCAATATCAAAAACCATAGTTTGAGCTCCTCGTAGTAGCGTTGCGCTGCATCAGCGATACGGCCAAAATTTGAAAAAGTACACGAGGTACCCAACCAACCACAGCAGGACGAAAATGATCCCGGCCACAAGAGGCGCTGTCATCCAACCAAACAAGAGAAAGGGCTCACCACCCTCGGGGACGCTCATGGCGCCACGAACAATAGCCACCACCATACCGACGATAGTCGCCGCCAAGTAGGTGAGATACACCTTTCCAGCGGTGTGTTCCATAACTTCACGCATACCTATGCTCCTTCCCTGTGCGCACCGACTGCGCTCAAGATACTCATACGTTAGCATTTAAGCACCCTTCGCAAAGCAAGGTCAAGAAAATTGTCGGCCCCGGGCCGAGTGCTAGGTTGCTTCTGCGTAGATTCCGTCATGATATGCTACACAGTGTTTCCTGAATTTTGTTCGGATTCTAGTATATTGGGAGTCAAACGAGTATCAAGACATGGAGGTTCACCATGACACCTATCGAGAATTCGCGGACAACAAAGCATGAAGCCTTGTTGCTTATTGATCTTCAGAACGATTTTTGCCCGGGCGGCAGTTTGGCTGTCTCCGAGGGCGATATGATCCTGCCTTTGATAAATAGGATTGCATCCGGCTTTGATATTGTGGTTGCCACCAAGGACTGGCACCCGAAGGGACACATATCCTTCGCATCGCGCCACGGGAGGTCACCATTCGACAGCATTCAACTGGGCAACGGCGAACAGGTACTATGGCCGGATCACTGCATTCAGGGTGAAACGGGCGCTAGTTTGCATCCGGAGCTGGATCAACGCCCGCTGACAATGGTTCTTCACAAGGGAACGAACAGTGAACTGGATTCATACTCTGCATTTCTTGAGAACGATCACACGACTCCGACCGGTCTTGAAGGGTATCTACGCATGCACGGAATCTCGCGAGTCTTCATCTGCGGTCTTGCAACCGACGTGTGTGTAAAGTTCTCCGCCCTGGACGCGGTACACTGTGGATTTGAGACCTATGTGATTGAGGACGCCTGCCGTGGTGTCAATGTACCGGAGGGCTCAGTCGACACCGCATTGCACGACATGACCGAGGCCGGAGTGCGATGTATTGGATCCAGTGAGCTCCGGCATGTGCTGGGCCCTTAGCCGTGTTGGTGGGTGGCGTCGGGTTGAGAGGGGGCCTACTCATCAATGGGACGCGAGTCCAGAAACCTCGTGACGATCTTCAACTTCGTCTGTTTCATTATCTCAGTGATAGAGACGCGATAAATGTGAGGATTGATCAGGCGCTTAAAGGAGTCGTCAAACTCTTCGAGGCCGGACAACGCGCGTGCTCGCAGTTCGCTGAGCGGCTCGGGAGCTCCAATGCGTTTGCCGCCCTTCATGTGCTGTCGTAGAAGCGGCACCGCCTTAATCCATTCATGAAGCCGAAAACAACGGTAGTCGGTGTCGGGGTGGAAAAACGAAACTGGCTCACCCGGGGACCAGCTCTCCTCGTCAAAGGAAACAAGGTCGGCAATGGGGGTGTTGTCGCGTGCATAAAAGCGATGTACCTGTTTAATTCCAGGGTTAGTGGTTTTGCTTGGGTTGTCCGAAACCTTCATTGTTGGTTCAAAGCCGGAGGCCGTTTCCTTTGCCGCAAGCTTGTACACTCCGGTTAGCGACGAGTCCGAGCCTCCGGTCACCAGGCTCGTTCCCACGCCCCAGAGATCGACCGGCGCCCCGTGAGCAACCAGCTGCTCGATAATTGTCTCGTCAAGCTCGTTAGAGACCGCAATAACTGCGTCTTCAAGACCTGCCTCGTTGAGCCGTTCGCGGACTCTTCTACTGAGGTACTGGATATCACCGCTGTCGAGACGAACTCCGAATGAACGGCCCTTTTTCTTGAGTTCCAGTCCAACCTCGATTGCGTTATTGATCCCGCTTCGCAAGGTGTCATAGGTGTCGATGAGCAGGATTGACTTCTCGGGATACAGCTCAGCGTAGTGTTCAAATGCGTCACGTTCCGAATCAAAGGCCATGACCCAGGAATGTGCCATGGTGCCACTCGTAGGTATCCCAAACTCCTTGCCCGCAAGTGTATTTGAGGTCGCTCCGGCGCCGCCTATATAGGCGGCGCGACTGGCCGACATCGCCCCGTCCGGGCCCTGCGCGCGGCGCAACCCAAACTCCATTATCTTTCCCCGGCCGGAGGCAAGATATACCCGTGCTGTCTTGGTTGCTATGAGCGTCTGGAAGTTGATCTGATTGAGGAGCCGGCTCTCGATAAGCTGAGCCTCAATGAGTGAACTGTGAACGCGGAGAAGCGGTTCACCCGGAAATACAGTTGTACCTTCCTGCATTGCGTAGAGATCGCCGGTGAACTGGAATGTGCTCAGGTAGTCAAGGAACTTAGTATGGAAGAGACCACTGCTCTCGAGATAGGCAATATCCTCAGATGAAAACGAGAGTTCTTCAAGGTCGTCAATGAGGTCGTTGAGTCCGGCAAAAATACTATAGCCCCCACCGAAGGGTTGGCGACGAAAGAACATATCAAACACGACCCGCGGGTTCCGGTCGTGGAGGAGATAGCCTTGCGCCATGGTGAGTTCATATAGATCCGTTAACAGCCCAGATCTTTTCATGCCGTACTCCTTGGTGTAGTTCTCAGAGTTTTGGTTTTTGCGTACAGATACTCGAGCTCCGAGTTCTCCAGGTGAGGGGCAAGGCGCTCCCGCACTAGCTGATGATACTCGTCAATCCAGGAGATCTCGGATTCGTCGAGCAGCGATGTATCAATGAGGTGCTGGTCGAGGGGGCACACTGAGAGCGTTTCAAACGACAGGAACTCTCCAAACTCAGTACGCCTGTCCCTTTGTACCACCACAATGTTCTCGGTACGGACGCCGTAGTGGCCGGCGCGATAGAGTCCAGGCTCGTTCGAAATGAGCATACCGGGTTCAAGCGGAACCGAGTTGAGCGTGGGGCTTATCCGGTGAGGCCCTTCATGTACGTTCAGGAAGAATCCTATGCCGTGGCCGGTACCATGGCCATAGTTGCGCCCTTCCTTCCAAAGAGACAACCGTGCGACCGCATCAATATGAGTGCCGGTGACTCCGGCCGGAAACGACAATCGAGCCAGTGCAATATGACCCTTGAGCACGAGGGTGAAATCACGCCGTGCTTCTTCTGTTGGGGGGCCAAGGCTTACGGTTCGGGTGATATCGGTCGTGCCGTCAAAATAATGGCCACCGGAGTCTATCAAATACAGCCCTTCAGCCTTCAGCGTAAACGCGCTCTCGGCGGTTGCCGAGTAGTGCACCACCGCACCGTGTTCAAGGTAGCCGGAGATAGTTGCAAAACTCTCCTCGACAAAACGTGGATCGGCGGCTCGGAGCTCACGCAGCAGAGTTGCGGCGCTCAACTCGGTGAGCTCCTCGCGTGGCGCCGCCTCCTCGACCGCGCGCAGAAAGCGCAGCAGCGCCGCACCATCACGTGCCATGCAGGTGCGCAACAGCTCTATCTCATGCTCGGTTTTGATTGCCTTCATGCCTGCAACCCCGTTGAGGTGTTCAACAAAACGGGTGCCGTGCGGGAGCGCGTCTGCCATCATGCAGGAAAATGAGGTGGGGTCCGCTACGACAATGGCGGACTCGGACCGTTCGGCAATGAATTCGCGGGCCTCTCCGTACGGAGCTATCGATATTGAGTCGAGTTCAAGTTCGTTCTTGAGTTGCTCGTTGAGCTTTGCTTCGTCGACAAACCATGTTGCGCCGGTGGGATGAACCACAAGATATGACACAATCAAGGGATTGTAAGGAATGTCCTGGCCTCGAACATTCAGCAGCCAGGCAATCTCGTCGAGCGCCGTAACGAAGTAGTCCATGTCTGGGGCTACCGGCGAGGCCGATCGTAAGCGATTCAGCTTTTCTTTGCGCGCTGCCCCGACAAACTCCGCCTGCATTGTGTAGGCGGGTGCGTTTGGGAGAGCTGGCCGTCCCTTCCATAAGGGGCCCAGCAGATCATCGCCAGGTCTGAGTCGAATGCCGACCTCGTTGAGTCGTCCGGTCAGAGAACGTTGCTGAGACAGCGACAAACACGCCGCATCACAACCAACAGCGGCACCAGGTGAGAGTTGTGCACAGAGATACTCAGGATAGCTGAGCACGCCCGGTTCATCCTGGCGATGGAGGGTGATTGGGCTGTTGGCAAGTACCTGCTCGGCCTCAAGGTAGTAGCGGGAGTCGGTCCAGAGGCCCGCCTCGTCGATTGTAACCACAACGGTACCCGCCGAACCTCTGAAGCCGGATATCCAGGCGCGATGCTGCCAATGCGCAGCCAGGTACTCACTCTGGTGCGGGTCGGTGCCGAACACAATGTACGCATCAAGTCCCAGCTGTTGCATTGCTGCGCGCAGGGCCGATAGTTTCTCCTGAGTTTGCATAACGCCGAGTAGTGTAGCAGCTTTCTGGCGAGGCGTCTGCAGTAATTAGCTGTGTCAAATTCACCCACCTCAACACGCCCTGTCTGCTTCCGTGCGGTTGCGGATGGCTCATTTTGGCCGCCCATAGCCGCATCCGCCTTGATATGTGTCGGAATGACACATTCTCCAGCGGAGTAGCTGCTGAGCGGGGCCTCCTAAGTATTGATGTAAATCCTGTGCGTGCAATGAGTTATAAGAATTATTCAAACTTGGCACGCGGATTGCAATATTGATGGTGTAAAGAAAAGAAAGACAAAATCAAAGAAATGAGAGTACGAGGAGGATACAGATATGACGGCACTGGCAATACGTAACATGGAAAGGGCTACCGAGGCGTTGGAGCGAGCTATGGGCTGGGGCGCACAGACTCATACCGGGCGCAGCTCACAGATCGTACGCGGGCCCGCTATGGACATTGTAGAGAAGGGTGATGTGTATGAAGTTCGCCTGGATCTGCCCGGGGTTGCTCGCGAGGATATCAACATTGAGTCGAGTTCCGGAGTGCTGACCATAAGCGGTACCGTCTCGGAGCATGAGTTCCGACGCAGCATAGCGCTACCGAGTTGGGCCGCAATTGACAAAATTGAAGCGAGGCTTGTAGATGGCGTGCTGGTTGTAACGGTTCCCAAACGTGAGGAAGAAAAGACCCGCACGATAACCGTACAGTAGCACGGGCGTGAACGGAGCTTCGGGACACCAAAACTCGAACGAATAGAGGGAGGAAATAGTTATGGAACAGAACACACTGGAACGCAGTCGAAATCTTGAGAACGTGAGAACGGTACGGCCGGTAGGAAATATTGCAGAACAGGATGGAAAGGTCATGCTCAGGCTCGAAATGCCTGGAGTCACCAAGGATAATGTAGAGTTGAAGATCGAAAACGATCAGCTCATTGTTCGGGGCAAACGACATGCCAAAGAGGCCGATGTACGTTTTGTTCTCCGTGAGCGTCCTCACGGAGACTACTTCCAGAGCTTCACGCTTGAAGATACCGTAGATCGGGACAAGGTTGAGGCTGCTATGGAACAGGGTGTGCTCACGGTAACGCTGAACCTGAAAGAGGCTCACAAGCCACGCAAGATTCAGATCAACGGTTAGGGCCGTCCATACACAGGTCGAAGGTCCATACACAGGCCGACGGGAGACCCGTCTTGCATGACACGCCGTGGAGGCGATCACATATCACACTCTTTACTTTGTGGGGGCCCCGGCCCCCACTTTTGCAAAAAGAACACAATGACAATTTTGGGAGGTATAACATATGAGTACAGCTAAGAAGACAATCGGAATAGACTTAGGTACGACCAACTCCTGTGTTGCAGTTATGGAACATGGGGAACCGGTGGTCATACAGAATAGTGAAGGGCAGCGCACAACCCCGTCAGTCGTTGGGTACACCTCCAAAGGCGAGCGGCTTGTTGGGCAACCAGCTCGCAATCAAATGGTGACCAACCCGTTGAACACGGTGGCGTCAGTTAAGCGCTTCATGGGACGCAGTTATGAAGAGGTTGAACAAGAAATTGGAATGGTCTCGTTCGAGGTGCTTAAGGGCGAAAATGGCGGCATACAGATTGGCATAGGCGACAAGCAGCTGAGCGCGCCGGAGATCTCTGCTGCAGTGTTGCAGAAAATGAAGCAGACCGCGGAGGACTATCTGGGTGCAGAGGTTGACTCGGCAGTAATCACTGTTCCTGCCTATTTCAACGATGCCCAACGTCAGGCAACCAAGGACGCGGGGCGAATCGCTGGGCTTGAGGTCAAGCGAATTGTGAATGAGCCGACCGCCGCCGCACTGGCCTACGGCTTTGAGAA
>SLAA01000031.1 GCA_007127105.1 Spirochaetales bacterium
GCACTCACCCCCAAGGGCAAAGGTAAGGTACTGACCGATCTGTGATCGGGCCTTTGCTTCAGTTTCGATCATGGTATTAGTCATAGGAACTGACTCCTTTCTGAGTTCATTCGGTCACACGTGCACACGGTCACACGGTCATAACGCACCCGGATCCGACCCTTAGAACTCCTCAAAACTCTCATCGCCGAAGTTCTGTTTGCCGGTCGCGTAGTCGTCGCTACTGAGAGCGAGTACGAGTCCCGACTCCGCCTTGGGTTTGTGTTTGTGGCCGCCGTTGCTGGCGTCGTGGCGTGTGCTGTTTCCATTACCATTGGCATGCCCGTTGCCGTTCCAGGCGCCGTTTCCCTTTTTATGCCCGTTACCTGCACCCGGCTGCGCGAGAAGTTTTCGGGCCGCTTCTACGTCATCTACCTGGAAGAATGAAACACTCTCCTGGAGGGACTGTGCCTGGTTGGTCAGTTCCTCGGACATCGACGCCATTTCTTCGGACGCTGAGGCGTTTTGTTGAATAACCTGGTCAAGCTGCATAATGGCATTGGTAATCTGCACCGAACCGGTGTTCTGCTCCGAGCTCGACGCCGAGATTTCCTGGACAAGTTCAGTGGTACGCTTAATGCTAGGCACCAGCTCCTTCAGCATTTCACCAGCCTCTTCAGCCACCCCTACGCTCTTCTCGGACAACTCGCCAATCTCGCGTGCCGCTACCTGACTGCGTTCCGCAAGCTTCCGCACCTCGGAAGCAACTACCGCAAAGCCCTTGCCCTGCTCTCCGGCACGGGCGGCCTCTATGGCGGCGTTCAGCGCCAGGAGGTTTGTATTTCGGGCGATCTCCTCAATAATGGTAATTTTCCCGGCAATCTCACGCATGGCCGCGACGGTCTCGGCCACCGCCTGTCCCCCACGCTCGGCGCTCTTGGCCGACTCAACCGCAATCTTCTCGGTTGCACTTGAGTTGTCGTCGTTCTGACGAATTGAGGACTGCATCTCCTCCATTGAGGCGGACACCTCTTCAGCCGATGATGCCTGTTCGGTTGCACCCTGTGAGAGCTGCTCGGCGGTCGACGCCATTTGCTCACTGCCAGCCGCAACATGCTCTGAGCTGGTTTTGATGTCACCCACAATATTTCTGAGCTTCTCTACGGTACGGTTGAGGGCTGCAGCAAGTTGCCCGGCCTCGTCGTGTTGGTCAATATCAATGCTCTGACTGAGGTCTCCCCGTGCTAAAGCATTGGCCAGGTTAAGGCCCTTCTTCAGCGGAATGCTAATGATCCGTGAGATTAAGAAACCTAGTAAAATACCGATCAAGGTTGCACCCACAACCACCGAGCTCATGGTCACAAAGCTGGCTGCATAGACCTCACGAGCTTGCTCGGCAGCCTCGGCGGCCATTGCTTCCTTGAGACCAATTGCCTGGTTCATGGCCTCATCAACACCGTCAAGCAGTTCGCGGGCAGCTCCCATTGAAAGCTCGGCCGACGCGCGTGCCTCTGCAAGGTTTTCGCCAGCTGCTAAACGGAGCACTTCGCGAGTGCTGTCCATCCACGGCTGGGCGCGACCCTCAATGTCGGCCATGAGGGCCTGCCCTTCCTCGGTGGGATAGTACTGACCGGCATCTGCAAGGCTCCGCTGGAGTGCCCTCAGGTACTGTGCGTGTTGCTCGGTGTAGAAGGTGCGCTCCGCCTCGGTAGAGGACAGCATGACGTTCTTTTCCGAGCGCACTACATACAGCAACTCTGCATTCGCGCTTTGAATGGCGTCCAGTCCTATGAGCTCCTGCTCATACATGGTCTCGGCTAGATCATTCATGACGCCCAGGTTATATATACCAAATCCGCCGACCGCTGCTGTCATTGCGGCCACCAGCACAAAAGACAGGATGAGCTTCCCGGCAATATTCATGTTCTTGAACCACTTCATATAAATTCCCCCACGTACAAGTGTTGTCGGTTGGGCTTTGCACTGCATTGCCTACCAAGTCCCACACCGTACAATGAGTTCGTTTGGGGGTATGTCGGGGTTTACCTACACCTTGTGTCAGGATTCGGGCTGCTTTGAGGGATATCCCCAGGCTAGCCGGAGGCGTCCACCAAGCCAGCTCTGACCGCAATCCGCACCAACTCAGCAAAGGATCCCACTCCAAGCTTGTGCATGAGACGGCTCCGGTAGGTCTCCACCGTCTTGGGGGAGAGGTGCAGGCTCTCGGCTATGGCGTTGTTTGAGCTTCCCTCGGCCATCATCTGCAGAACCTGTTGTTCACGGCCGCTCAGTGTGCGGATTGCTTCGTGCCCATTTGAGCCTCCGGCGGACGGCTCGGCATCAAGCATGGTATCCATCACAAGTTCGGCGACATACGAAGAAACATATCGGCGCCCTTTTGCCGCAGCACGAATGGCGTCAAAGAGCTCATGCTCAACGGAGTCCTTAAGGACAAACCCATGTGCACCAGCCCGGACCGCAGCGCGAATTACGCCGATCTGTGACTGGAAGGTGAGCATAACAAGTCCGATATCTGGGTTGTTTAACTTAATCTCGGCGGCAGCGGCAATGCCGCCGGTAAGCGGCATGTTAATGTCAAGGACTGCAACATCGGGTTTGTGCTCGATACAGGCACGAATGGCTTCATTTCCGTCAGGCACCTCGGAAACCAGTTCAAAATCGGGTTCTCGATCTATGAGCAGTGCCAGGCCACGGCGCATTACCACGTGGTCATCGGCTAGAAGTACCTTTATTGCCATTGCTTGCATCCGTCCACAGCTTTTTGCATGTGTGCGTCTATCTTATCTCAGACACCCCATTCCTTCCACCCCTCCTAAATGGGCGGCAACAGGTGTTGCTTTCTCCGCCAATTTCACACATTCCGGGGGTATCCTTACTGTTCCATTAAGAAATAAGCGATATACTTTTCTCATGCAGGCTTGTGTACTCCTGGTTGAAGACGAACCTATTGTCGCGCTAACCCACTCGCGGATTCTGGAGAAGGCCGGGTACCAGGTGCAGGTGGCCTCCACCGGTGAGCAGGCTGTGCAGGTTGCACTCAGCTCGGACTCGCGGTTTGACATTGTCCTTATGGACATAGATCTTGGCAGCGGTATTGACGGGACAGTAGCCGCCGGGCAGATCCTGGCCGCGCGTGACGTCCCGGTGCTATTTCTCTCAAGCCACACCGAACCAGAAGTAGTTGAGAAGACCGAGAAAATAACTTCGTATGGGTACGTTGTTAAGACCTCTTCACCTACAGTTCTCTTTGCCTCCATGAACATGGCGTTTAAACTGCATGCGGCTAAACGGAAGCTTGAGCACGCCGAGCGGGCCCTCCTGGAAGACCGGGACAGTCTTCGCGAAATTATGAACGCTTCCCCGGTAGGAATCATGGCTGTCAACGCCGAGTTCGCAGTGGTGGGCGCAAACCGGGCGGCCGAGGAAATTGCAGGTCATAAGCTGGAAAAGTTCAACGCCCCTCGTTGCGGTGACTTCCTGGGATGTCGCAGCAAACTGTTTGAGCCCCACCGCTGTGGCGAAACAGTGCGGTGCGCCAACTGCCGCTTTTTTCAGGACATTCGGCGCGCACTACACCACGGCACTACCGTCTCGCATCAGGAAACCTTGTTTGAGTTGGACGGCGAAACCGGCCCCCGAACCGCCTACCTCCAGTACAGCACAGCCGTTACCAGCCTGAACGGAGAGTCCATAGCGCTGGTGAACTTTGAGGACGTCACCTCAACCCGGCGAGTACAGGAACGCATGCGTTTACTCTCCAAAATTGCCGACAGCCATGGCAATGCTGTCATTAATTACCGACGCAGAGCGCAAGGTTCTGTGGGTCAACCAGGCGATGGTTGAGTTGAGCGGGTACAGCCTTGAAGAGTTTCTGGGGCAAAACCCGGGGGATCTGCTTCAAAGCGCTGAGCCGGATCTGGAGCTGAAGGCCAGAATAAGCAGCACACTGGATCAAGAACTGCCCTATGAAGGGGAGATCCTCAACTACACCAAGGCGGGTGAGGCGTACTGGATCCGCATGTACATTCATCCGGTTCATGACGACTCGGGCGTACTCACCAACTTCGTGTCAATTCAACATGATGTAACCGAACGTCGAGCTTTTGAGCAGCGCCTGCTTGATCAAGAACAACGTGTACAGTCAATTATGCGGAAAAGTGGAGACGGAATTGCGATATTTGATGCGTCAGGCGTGCTGACCGATGCAAACCCCGCCTACTGCAAACTTGTCGGCCAGCCATTGGAAGAGTTGCAAGGCAAAGACGTCGCCGTGCTGAGCGAGCACATTCACCCTGAACAGGCTGAGTCGTTGTTCAATCAGATATACGAGGCCATAACCGTTTGTGCACCGGGGGCGGTCTACCGGTTTCAGTGCCTGGATGCAAACAACGAGTACTACTGGCGTGAGGACAACGCAGTGTTCTTCTACGACCATGACTGCAAGCTTGAACAGTCCTTCGTCTTTGCCCGCAAGATCTGCAACGCACAGCCTTCTCAGATGTCATTCACGGTTGCTGGAACGAATCACTAGAGCCACACGCAGCACGGAGGAACCATGAAGAGTCTATATCGATATATCAACACGGTTGTGTTGTTGGGCGTTTTTTTGAGCGCGAGTGTGGGCGGTGCAGCTATGGCACACGCCCAGACCTCGCAGAGAACCGCTACCGCGGTGTTTGCTGGGGGCTGTTTCTGGTGCATGGAGCCACCCTACGACGCGCTTGAGGGGGTGCTTGAAACCACCTCCGGTTTCGCCGGTGGCCATGTGGTAAACCCCACCTACAATCAGGTTGTTGCTGGTGGCACCGGACACCTTGAGGTTGTGCGGGTCACTTACGACCCGGCTGTAGTGAGCTTCGCCCGCTTGCTTGAGGTGTTCTGGGTTAACATTGACCCCCTCGACGGTGAGGGACAGTTCTGTGACCGCGGGGAGCATTACACAAGTGCAATCTTCTACGGAAATGAGGACGAGCGGCGCGTAGCCGAGGCAAGCAGGCAGGAGCTCATACGCTCGGGACGTTTTGGATCACAGGAGATACAGACGCGCATTCGCCCGCTCAACGCCTTCTACCCGGCCGAGGAGTACCACCAGAACTACTACCAGAAGAATCCTATTCGCTACCGCTTCTACCGCAGTTCCTGTGGGCGCGACCGGCGCCTGCGTGAACTCTGGGGTAGTTGAGGGGCAGTAATTTACCAAGTAAGGAGCTATAGTTGCAGACATGAACCGAGTCCTTATCCTCACAGCCGCCGCTCTTCTGCTGCTTAGCGGATGCGCCGCACTTCAGTCCGCTTTTGTGTCGAGCACCGCGCGACCCACCCCCGAAGCCCGCCAGCCGGAACTTGATCCTGCACGAGAGGAGCTTCAAACTGAGCTCGCAGGGGCCTACGTTGCCCGCATTCCGGCTGCTTCCTCTCCAGGTCGGGAGATTACGCTGGTACTGTATGCGGACGGAACCGCCCGACTGCACACCGACTTTCGGAACAACGAGATGCCGCTTATTGAACTGGGGAGCTGGAGCGGCTTAGCCGCGGCTGAGGGTGCCACGCCAGCAGCGACGCTAGAACTCATCCTGAGCGGACGTCGTGAACGGGCCTATGGACAGTCGGAGAGATTGGTTTTTGGTGTAAGCGAGGGCGGGCAGGGTGGCACCCGGCTCACAGCACATGAGTACGACCGTTCGCGGTTTGGAGAGGCTGGCGTGCAGCTCGAGCGCTACAACCGTGAGCCCACACCAAGTATATCTGGAACCGAGTGGCAGCTTGTAGAAATTCAAATGATGAATGACCGAGTAATTGTGCCGCAGGCTCCCAGTCACTACACTGTGTTGTTTGCTTCCGATGGAAGCTTTGCCGCCCGAGCCGACTGCAATCGCCTGTCCGGAAGCTACGCCGATATCGACTCGCAACTGCTTTTTGGGCCTATAGCCTCAACCAAGGCGCTATGCCCAGCGGGTAGTTTGTACGAGATCTACACCAACGCTATGCACGCCGCACATTCGTATGTGTTGCAAGATGGACAGTTCTACCTATCCTTTGGCCCGGATTCCGGCATTTTGCGCTTTGAGCCTGCAGTTGTCTCTTCCCGCCGCTAACGCAGCCGCACTATCAGCGGCTATCGCAAAGAGTCGTTCCGTAGACCCAGTCCGAGGCCCAGGAGAGGTTCAAAAGCCTCGGCACCGTCTACCAGGACCGTGGGGTGAA
>SLAA01000042.1 GCA_007127105.1 Spirochaetales bacterium
GCACCCGGTGTCACGCCGTCAAACATGACAACCTCAATACCGGATTCCTCGTTAATGAAGTCACGAGCAAACTCGGCAAGTCCACGACCGTAGTCGCCCTGGTCATGAAGAACCGCAACTCGACTCAGACCAAGCTCGTTGATCACAAAGTCCACCTGCAGACGTGCCTGAGCATCATCCGAGGCAATGGTTCGGAAAAAGTTGGGGTGCTGGCCGTCCTGGGTCAGCGATGGACTGGTAGCCGAGGGGGAAATGACCGGGATTTCCGACTCAACGTAGGTACCGAGTGCTGCACGGGTTGCACCACTACAGATGTGACCAACAACGCCGACGACACCGTCGCCGACAAGCTTGGCAGCTGTGTTAACCGCAATTTCCGGCTGGCAGACATCGTCCTCTACAATCAGACGAACCTGACGTCCCATAACACCACCGTTCTCGTTCCACATGTCTACAACGAGCTGGGCAGCGTTCACCGACGGGATTCCGTATGAGGCCAAGTCACCACTGTGGGCACCCGCAACACCGATAGCAATTTCTTGCTCGTCGCGTGCACAACCGGCAAATATCAGGGCCACGCCTGCAAGTACCAGCAGTGCAAGTAACAACTTCCTAGAGATTTTTCGTTTCATTTTTCATCCTCCTTATTGGATGCAGTAACAACGTGTATCAGTAGCATAGATAAACGAGCTAAATCAAGTACCGATGTATAAACATACGGTCAGGTCAGGAAGATTATGTGCCAAATTTGTCAGGAAATTATGGTATACCGGTGATGCTTAGGTCTCCGGATAAGCCGCGCTCGAGTGCTTGATAATGAGAGTCTGCAGGTACTCATTGGGAGCCAAGTCGCTCGATGGGAGATCCCGAAACGCGTCGACGAGCGCCGCCAGGTCGAATCCAAGGAGTTCGTAGAGATGGTAGAAGTATGAAAGATCCTGGGTGTACAACCCGAAGAGAGACAGATATGCATTGTTGACCTCCAGCTCAGGGTAACGCCTGTATCCTTCGCTGCGGTACCGCTCGTCATAGGCTGCTGCAAACTCCTGCTGATGATCGGTAATTGTGCGTTGCTTTGCCCGCCTCATTGAGTCTTCATCCAGATGACTTTCGGCATACAGCTCGGACAGACGCGTACGCAGTTCCAGCATGTCCGCTCGATAGAGCACCGAGTCGACCGCCGAGTCTTCCAGAACTCGGTACTGTTCGGACTCAGCACCGTGTCTGGAGAGAATGTACTGCCGTGCCCCCTCATCTCCAATGATTGTGGCGTACTGCTCATTGAATCCTACCTCCCCGGGAATCCAGAGCGTGGCATGGGCGAGCTCATGAATGAGCATATTGGCCAGACGGTGGAGAGGATAGCGAGCCATGTATGAGTACAGAGGGTCCGAGAAATACCCAAGTGTACTGAAGGCACCAACCCCACGTACCCATACGTCGTAGCCCTGGGTCATGAGCTGTGCTGCAAACCTGTCGGCTGCAGGACGACGATAGAACCCTAGATACGGCACCTCGCCTACGAACGGGAATTTACGACGGTAGGTCTCAAACGAGAACTCCTTGGTGGCCGAGACAACATAGGCTACGCTGGTGCGCTCGGTAGCAATATAACGTGTAAAGTTGCTACTACGGTCCAGGCCAATCTCCTGCTCGGCGAACTCCAGTATGTCACGAACGAGAGCCAGGAAATCATGGGTCTCTGCGGTGGTTCTGGGGTCCTCGTATACACGGTGTACCGGACGTGCCGTCAATTGGTCACCCAGGAAAAACCCGGCTTGAGTCACGAGGTAGCATCCTGAGTGCAGCCACACCACAAGTGTCAGTGAAATGGTTCGGATAAGGAGGGGAAGCTTAGGGCGGGTCATGATGCCCGCTCCTGTAGGTTGCAACTATTTCTGCAAGGATCGCAACCGCGATTTCTGCAGGTCCGACTGCCTTGATAGCAAGTCCGATAGGGCCGTGAATGCGATCGAGTGCAGTAGGGCTGAGCCCTTCGGCCAGAAGCCTTTGCCGTCGCTTTTCCTGGGTTTTCCTGCTGCCAAGTCCGCCAATATAAAAGGCAGGGGACTCCACCGCAACTGCAAGTGCGACATCGTCTATTTTGTCGTCGTGACTGACAACCGCAACAGCGGTAGTGCGGTCAGGAGCAACCGAACGCAGCAGTCTGTCCACTCGCCCTGAGCGCAACTCTACACTGCGTGGGAAACGCTCACGACTGAGAAAGCGCTCGCGCGGGTCGCCGACGAGCACCTGATAATCAAGCGCGGCCGCAAAGGCAGCAAGGTGCTGCGCTATGTGGGAGGCCCCAATAATAATCAGGCGCGGGCGCGGCATGATGGGGGAGGCAAAGACCCGAAACTCCCCAACAGAGATAACAGCGGGCTCCTGCAACCCTCGCAGGCTGCTGCGTAGGCCGGGATCCAGGAAGAGTGACTTCTGACCGGCCTGCCTGCCGTAGACCTGCTGGGTTTCAGGTTGATAGGCAAAAAGAATACTTGTGTCGATATCGACAGTGGTGAGGGGAGTGATTCCGGAGCTGTGCGCAGCTGGAAGCACTATACCCCATACCAACGGAGTTCTTGCGGCACAAGCCCGTTCTACCTGTTCCAATACCTCGGTGTCGAGCAGACACAAAGCAATCTCTAGAGCTGTTGAACAGGGAGCTAAGGGACTGTGGAGGGGGTCGTCGTCCGCTTCCATACGAATTATCGAGCGGTTTCCCGTTTCGGGACCATGGTTGATAACTGCCTCAGCCTTCTCAAGGACCTGCGGTTCTACGCAACCGCCGCTGAGAGAGCCAAGAATCTCTCCGTCTGCCGAAACGGCAAGCGTCGCGCCCGGCTTTCGCAACCCGGAGCCCTCAAGCGTTATCACTGTTGCCAGGGCTATGGGCGTCCGTCCGTCCTCTACCCATGTCCGTAGTTCGGTTCTAATATCCTGCACCTGAACTGCTCCCGTTGTTTAGCTAAGATACCTCATCTTGGTCTGCGCAGTGGGACTACCTTCATGAGGAGGCCGTGGCTGAGGCCAATGCTGCCTCGGCACACTGTACGGCCCGAGCGGCATCGGTGGCATAGGCATCCGCGCCGACGATCTCCGCCAGCGCGGGGTCGGCGTTGAAAGGGGCTCCACCCACAAGAACCGGTGTAGCTTGGAGCTCGGGCTGTGAGCGGATTTCGGCGATCGTAGCCTTGAGCCATGGCAGATGGAGGCCAAGACTACACGACAGCCCGATCACACTTGGTTGTTTATTTCTGAGAAACTCAACCAGTCCCGCCCTTGGAGTCGTCGAGCCCAGAAAGTAGGTGTCCCACCCGTCCATTTCAAAGAATGAGGTAACAAAACGCATGCCGATATCATGGCGTTCCGGATCAAGGCAGGCGCCGACAAAGCTTTTGCCAACACGCGTGCTTCGAAAGATCTGAGGATCAAGGCTGGATATGACTGATTGCGTGATGGCGGTACCCAGGTGTTCTTCGGCTGGAGTTAGCTTGCCGATCTCCCACAGTCTGCCGAGTTCCTGCTGCACGGGTTGCAAGAGGTGGGTGTAGACACCCCGCAGATCCGCGTGTTCGCGAAGGTAGGTGTCTATGATCTCGTGAGCGGCATGTTTATCGCCGTCAAGCAGGGCTGCAAGATAACTCTGGCAGAGGTCGGTGTAAGGCTGCCGCGGGGTTGAACAGCATGGGACTGCCTCCGGGGTAGTGTCGAGTGAGGCTTCAGCCAGGTTCATGAACTGCTCTATCTGCAGGCGCAGTTCACGAGTTAAGTGGTTCTGGAGCGCAGAACGATACAGTCGCAGATGGCTACGAAGCTGGTGTTCTTGTATGCCCGCTCCCCGCACAACTACACTGAACCAGGAAAGGTATCGGCCAAAGAGCTTCTCCGAGCCAAGCAGGAGCCCGGAAAGCAACTCACTGGTGGCGTTGAGAATTTCTTGTTGTAACGGGGAGTCCCACGTACCGTCAAATAACCGGACAAAGTCCGGATCATGGATGAGTTGTCGGCGGTAGACATCGCCTGCAATGCTGGTTATGAGTTCCGGACGAAGAGGAAGGTCAGAACTTTCCCCAAGCTGCATGGTAGAACCTCCGTTACATGGCCGTGTCCCTCGTCTCAAGGTACCCGCCGTGCATACCTACAGTAACGCACAAGGCAAAAATGCTCAAGAAAGGTTACCCGCTCCGTTTTACGGACGGTGAGGCTCCTATATCGACATGAGACAACGTTTTGTAGACTGCAACAATATTGCCAAATATGTGTCTTTCCCTTGACGAATTTCACATTCGCCCGTAGATTGCGTGACATCTAACGCTTGGTTAGTTGGAGGTATCAGTGATAAATTGGCAACAACGTAAATGGCAAGTGGCATTTCTCACGGCCCTGCCCACGCTGTTGATACTCGTCGGACTTTTTCTTCAACCATTACATGATTTGCTTCCGGGCATGCTGCGCATACTTCAGTCGCAGAGCGTTCTCTTGAGCGACTATCTGGAAATTGGTGGAGCCGGTGCGACTCTCATTAATGCTGGCCTGTGTGGGTTTATCTGCATTGGACTCATGATGCTGTACAAGATCGACATCAACGGCCCCTTCATAGCAGCAGTCTATACCGTTATTGGCTTTGCTTTTTTTGGCAAGAATATCTGGAACATTTGGCCCATTTTTATAGGCGTGTTTCTCTATGCTGCGGTACGGCATGAGTCCTTTCGCAACTACGCGCTTATTGGTTTTTTTGCAACAACGCTCGGTCCCTTGGTCAGCTTTATTGCGTTTGGCGCTGGCCTGGAGCCACGCGCCGGAATTGCCCTGGGTATGACGGTTGGCATATTTGTCGGATTTATCGCTCCGCCTTTGGCCTCTGCCATGCTGCGCTTTCACGACGGCTACAACATTTACAACATTGGTTTCACCGGTGGCATCATCGGTTCGGTTGTGGTTGCGGTGCTTCGCAGTTTCGGCTTGGTTGTAGCGCCGACCTCAATTCTGACCGGCCGCTACGATATCATCATGAAGGTTCTGTTCTTTTCCTTTTTTGCACTCATGATCGCTGGAGGCTTGTTCGTGCAGCCAAGCCGCATTCGCAAGACACTCGCCGCGCACTATCGAATAATGAGAACCTCCGGCCGTCTGGTAACAGACTTCACTCTTGTCGGGCGTTACAACGCGACCATCTTTAACATGGGGCTCATGGGGACCATCGCTGGCCTTTTCGTAATTGCTCTCGGCGGTGAGTTCAACGGACCGGTAATTGGTGGTATACTTACCATTGTTGGTTTTGCGGCCTTTGGAAAGCATCCACGTAACTGTATACCGGTAATGCTGGGTGTGGTAATTGGTGGAGCCCTGAAGATCTGGGAGATTGGCAGCACCCCGGTAATCATTGCCGGGCTGTTCGGTACCACTCTTGCACCTGTGGCTGGGCAGTATGGACCGTTCTGGGGTATGCTGGCAGGCTTCCTGCACACCTCGGTTGTTATGAATGTTGGTGTGCTCCATGGTGGAGTAAACCTGTATAATAACGGATTCGCCGGTGGCTTTGTTGCCGGGTTTCTCGTTCCAATAATTGAGGCTGTTCGTCCGGTTGCCGGGCCGCCGAGGACACGTCGTAAGGTGTGAGAGTGAGGCAGAATCATGCAAAACTATCATGAAATGAAGAAGATCTCGCGAATTATCGATGAGCTACTTACCCACTTCCTTTTGAGGTACCAAAGTCGGGCCGAAATTGTAGTGGAAGAAACCGACACCGAGCACATGGTTGTTTTTGCTATGGCCGATATCGACATAGAGGCCGAGGACTACGTTAAGTTGGTAAACGACATGAATGTGGCCCGGAATCCGGAACTGGAAAACTACTACTGGCCACTTGCAGGTGAGTCGGACTCCGACAGTGAACTGACTCTCGTTGCTATGATGTCAGACTCTATTGATGTGACCTATGAGGATAACCGGCTGGAGCTGCGCCTCATGCGGAAAAAAACTGCAAAGTAGAGTACTATGCTGCTAGACAAGAAGATTGGACTGGCTCTCGGGGGCGGCGCTGCACGTGGGATGGCGCATATAGGGGTGCTTAAGGTTCTTGAAGAGTACGACATCCCCGTTTCATGTGTTGCCGGTACGAGTGTCGGCAGCCTTATAGGAGCGGCGTACTGTTCCGGGCTCAGCTGGCGCAGGATCAGCGA
>SLAA01000024.1 GCA_007127105.1 Spirochaetales bacterium
CCGAACACGGAAGTTAAGCCCTCCAGCGCCGATGGTACTGCCCTTCGCGGGTGGGAGAGTAGGTCGTCGCCGGGCTTTTTTTGCGCCCTCTTCCCTTTCTCAAGGCTCACATTCGCCTTGCCTCTACACAACTCCCTACCTTTGCCTTGTTTTGAACATGCCTTGTATCGCACATTCTCTGAAAGCTCACACTGTACAGCTGCGCATGATGGCGCTACCATATGGTTGCTACAGTCGTATGATGACAAAGGCGAAAACAAGGAGGCCATTCGTGAACAGTCAGTCACTACCTGGAAATGCAGCCGAGTATAGAGGATTGCTTCCTGGCAAGCAGGAGCTACGCTTGCTGAGTCGGGTAGCTGGTTCTCAAGAAGCAGCAGATCTAAAGATCGTCAACGCCCGAGTTCTGAATGTTGTCACTCAGGAGGAGATTCTCGGGTCTGTGGCCGTTGCTGGGCGTTTGATTGTTGCGGTGGGGCCAGCTGCGGATGAGATCCAGGCCCGTGAAACTGTAGATGCGGATGGGCGCTATCTCGTCCCTGGCCTCATAGATGGACATCTTCATATTGAGTCCTCGCTGGTTACTCCGGCGGCCTATGCCGAGGCGGTGCTGCCACGAGGGGTCACAGCCGTCGTTTGGGATCCGCATGAAATTGCGAATGTGTGTGGACGGGCTGGCATTGACTGGGTGCTCGAATCCGTTCAAGGTTTGCCGCTGTCTGTGATGGTGACGGTGCCAAGTTGTGTTCCCTCAACGACCCTAGAGACGAGCGGTGCCCAGATCTCGGTCGCAGAGATTGAAGAGCTGCTGCAACAGGAGCGCGTGGTAGGCGTGGCCGAAATCATGAGCTTTCCAGATGTAATTGCGGCCACCGACGATTCCCTTTCCAAGGTAATGGCCGCAGCCCGCGCGCGTAAGGCCGCAGACGGCCACGCCCCCGGCATTGCTGGCCTGTCTGTTGCGGCCTACCACGGTGCAGGGATAGGGAGTGACCACGAGTGCACCACCTATGAGGAGGCGCTTGAAAAACTCCGTGCCGGAGCCTTCCTTATGATCAGAGAAGGTTCCACCACGCGTGATCTGAAAGCTTTGCTACCCCTTCTAACTCCCGAGCATGCTGACCGAGTAGGCTTCGTGACTGATGACCGGCTCCCGGAAGATCTGCTGAGCGAAGGGGGCGTTGACTGCCTGGTACGCATGGCTATTGCCGGTGGAGTTGCACCGACACTGGCCGTACGGGCCGCAACATGGAACACGGCTCGCTACTTTGGGCTACAGCGTCGCGGAGCGGTGCTTCCGGGCTACTTTGCCGATTTCATGCTCTTGGACGATCTGCCGAGTTTCCGTGCAAATGAGGTGTTTGTGTCTGGGACTCGAGTTGCAGAGGGTGGTCGAGTAACGGAGCCCATTGCGCGTCCGGTGGTATCTGCGCAGGCCGTCCGGCGCACCGTCAAGGTTGGCGACATTACGCCCAATCGGTTGCGAATTCCTTATCCTGACTCCGCCTGCGAGGCGCGAGTAATAGTTCCCATTGCAAGCCAGATCTTGACTCGTGAGCGCCGCATCCAACCGTACCATGTCAACGGCGAGGCCTTAGCGGACCCAAGCTCCGACATCGCCAAGATTTTCTGTGTTGAGCGACATGGGAGAAATGGAAACGTGGCGGCCGCCTTGGTCGCTGAGTTTGGCATTCGCCGTGGCGCTCTTGCAATCTCGGTTGCACATGACCATCATAACATAATAGGTGTGGGCGTCTCCGACGAAGACATTCTGCTAGCTGTGGCCCGACTGTCCAAACTGGAAGGGGGCTTGGTGGCAATTGAGTCGGGAAAGGTGCTGGCAGAGCTCTCCTTGCCCATAGCGGGTTTGCTTAGTGAGCTGAGTCTTGCGGATGTGCGAGACAAGATGCAAGAACTAGACGCTGCCGCGGCCAGCCTGGGTGTGACCATGCCCGCGCCGTTTATGGCGCTGAGTTTTCTGGGTCTACCGGTGATACCAAGTCTAAAGCTGACAGATCATGGCCTTGTTGATGTAACCGCGGGCAGAATTGTTCCGGTTGCTGTTGAGAGTGGGGCGTAACGCAGGTGGCCACACTCATTCGTGCGACAGTTATGCACACCCCGGAGAATCCGTTCCAATCCGAGCAGGCCTTTGAGTGCTTTGCCGACGGAGCCGTGGTGTTTGAGGCAAACACCATTCTATCGTGCGGGGCCTACCTCGATATGTGTGAAAAGCATCCTGATGCAGAGGTTATTGACGAAAAGGGCGCCTATCTCCTGCCTGGGTTCGTAGATACCCATGTGCATTTTCCCCAGCTCACCATTATTGGAGCAATGGGGCTGCCGCTGCTCGAATGGCTAAGGCAACGCACACTACCTGCCGAGGCCTCCTTGAGTGGGATTCCTGCAGCCGAAGCCGCGGCCGATCTTTTTCTGGAGCGACTGGCCGCAAACGGTACCACTACCGCCCTGGTGTTCGGCAGTCACTTGCTGGCAGCTCAGGATGCGTTCTTCCGAAAAGCAGCAGATTCCGGCTTGCGAATCACCTCAGGTCTGGTCTTGGGAGACCGAAACCTGCTTCCTGAGCTGGAAACGACGGTCGGCAGAGCTCGTGAGGAAACCGAGGAGCTCATTCGCCGGTATCATGGCCACGGTAAGCTTCGATACGCGGTAACGCCACGGTTTTCCGTTTCCTGTAGTGCTCCGCTTCTTGAGGTATGCGGGGAACTGCTTCAAAGCGCGCCGGAACTATTCTTTCAGACCCACATAAATGAGAATACCGAGGAAGTTGCTTTTGTGCGGAGGCTTTTTCCTTCGAGTCGTGACTACTTTGACACCTACGAAGGCTATGGTCTCGCAGGGCGCCGCTCGGTATTTGCTCATAATCTCCATGTCTCGAACTCCGAGCTCTCGCGCATGGGCGCTTGTGGTTGTTCGGTTGCGCATTGTCCTTCTTCAAACTCGTTTCTGGGCAGCGGCAGCTTTCCCATGGCACGGCATATCGAGCATGGCGTGGGTTTTGGGCTTGGGTGCGATGTCGGTGCTGGTTCGGGATTTAGTCTGCTCAATGAGTCATTACGGGCCTACGAGACCCAGATGTTGCGGGAGGACGGATATAGCTTGAGTCCGAGGCACCTGTTGTACTTATCTGGGGCTGCGGGGGCCAAGGTGATGGGGCTTGATAGCCGTATTGGAGATTTCACGCCCGGAAAAGAGGCCGATTTCGTGCTGATACGACCTCCCCAAAGCTCTACACTCAGAGCGGTGCTCAAGCGCGCCTCGTCCTGCGAGGCAGCCCTTGGGGTGCTCTTCACCCTGGCCAGAGAGGAAAGTGTTGTGGCGACCTACGTAGCTGGCAGACGGATCTACACACACAACGAGAACTAACGTAGACCTCCCACCGTCAGGTTGTGAATAGTCTGGCGCAGCTCCTGGATCTCCTGCTTCTGAGCGGCCATTACCTCAAGCAGGTCCTCCGGTCGCAGGTCGCTGCCCTCACCTGCCGCTTCGGGGTCACCGTCAGACTCCAACTCTATTGCGGCTAACTCAAAGGAGTCTTGATAGATCTCAAGGTCCAGTGGCATGTCTGGGAAATCGGGGGAGTGCACGAGTTTCTGTGCAATGCGATCCAGTTGTAGCCCTGCCGTGCATGAACCCGCACCGGTGATGAAAGGCCGCTGCTCGCTGACCGCTCGATTGACCTCGGGTTCGTAGTAGACCCCACCGAGACATGCGAGTTCAATATCCAAGTTCTTTCGACTCAAGTCACGTAAACTGCGAGCAATAGACAAATCTTGGTTTGAGCGAGCCATATTCAGAACAAGATGGGGTTTGAAAGCCTTGAGAAAATCTTCCACCTCGGTACCGATGTTCTTGCCAAGCTTCTTAATCCGGGTGACAATCTCAGTCATGGGTGGTGTACTATTGGCGGTTGTCTCTGCGTGCAACTTCTTCAGGTACTCCGATACTTTCTTGTTGGAACCGGTGCTCCGGTGTATATGACGGAATACAGCGTTTTTCAAGAAACCGTAGGTGTTGAGTATGGCCGGTGCCTGGGGGGTAGAAACAAGAATTCCGGAGTTTGAGGCCAGAAAGAAGTCAATGACGTTCTGGTGTGTGCCGGAGCCCAGATCAAGGAGGACAAAGTCGACATCCATTTTGGAAAGTGCCGATATAAGACTACGTTTCTGCCCGTAGCTTATGTTCGCCACTCCCTCAACCAGCACATCTCCAGCAATGAAACGGAGATTCTCATGTTCGGTGCTTTGGACGATATCGCCGATGTCGATATCTTTTGAGGCAAGATAGTTTCCTATCCCGAGGTTGTTGTTTTTCCGGCCGAGATAGGTGTGGAGGTTTGATCCACCCAGGTCCAGGTCAACAAGCACGGTGCGCTTACCGTAGGAGCCGAGGAGGATGCCGAGCGAAGCGGCGGTTACCGACTTGCCAACACCGCCTTTTCCGCCTGCAATGGGCAGAATCTTCGTTCTAAGCTGTTCAGAATGGATCATATCGTGTCCTTTTCAGTAATTTTACTGGAATGTGTTGTTATTGTAGCATTAATTTATAGTATTCATCAAAGAAGGGGATGAAATGGAAGATTACGGCCGTCGGCCGGAACGAAGGGTTTTTCACATTGACTCCGAGTGTTATGTGGTGTACGTCGGAAGAACGCCAGCCGACTACCGACCTTTCGTCCGAATAGGTAACTCCCGGGAGCTTCCTGAGAACCTGAAGTCACTTATCAACTCTATAGTTGTCAGTGATACATTCCCTGGTAGTCCGCTTGTGGAGCAGCACAATCTGGATCTCCGTCGGTCCTCCGACTTCAGGTATGTTGGAGATCCAAAAACTGTAGACCGGTTCAAAAGTTTTCTGCAGCACCGTGAGATTCCCTCGGAAGGATACCAAACTGTAGCCGATGAGTCACCGGATGATGCAGGTGCTTATGTGTACTTCTATGAAGACGCAAATGTACGACTCAAAATGGACCATCGTGCGGTTTTCGACCTTGCCAAGCGCGCGAAGGAAGATCTGCACTATAGCGAACGAGTAGAACAAATCTCGCATGCGTTGCGTCGTGATCCGGCGCGAATGGGTGCGGAAGCCCTGCATGGGCTTGGTTGTGTGGCTGTTGGCGGTGAGGTGTACCTCTTTCAAGAAGGATCTGCGGTTGCTGTTGGGCTTCACGGTGAGTACTTTCGTGATCTTGCTGAATCGGGGGTCGACCCGGACACAGTGCAGCTGCTCATTGCAGAGGAACCGGGTGAGGGCTTAGTACGACTATTCAAGCGCGCGGCCCGCACATCAAAGTCTATTCTTGTGGCCGGTTCCAACGGCAAAGACCTGCGAAATCTCATGGACCTGTTCTCGGCCGCCAAGCCTCATGTGCTTAAGGCGGAGTTTGCTGCGACCCCCTTGGGTAAGTGGCTTAAGGTCGGAGATGTTCGGCTTAGGCGGGGTGCTGGCGAAAATGAAGAAGAAGTAAGCATTGAGTACGAAGGGGCCCGACTATCGCTCTTCGCGGCCAATGCCGAACCCAACTCTACCAGCAAAATTGTTGGTGCCGCGGTCGACCGATCGCGCGGTAGCCTGGTAGTCTCCCGTCATGGCGAGAAGGCTGAGATCCCGTTGCGAGATGGCATACCGTATCGGATACAGTCCGGTATACCCGAGCTGCAGGATCTTCTGGATGAGGCCCTGAATTTCCGTGACTTCGCCGACTCGGGACTCATGACCGAGAGCGAGCGGCAAGGTTTGGCTCTCCTGCGTGAAGCTTTTGATGTGGTTGGCAAAGCAGCGGAGTTCAAGCGCGCTTTCGCCGAGTTGCCGGCCGGATTAATGTCTCCACGAAACGATCCGCAGTCGCTATTCCCGTTCTACCTGAAGAACGCGGCTGTAGTTGCTGGCGCGGGAATAGACTCCGGCGCACACGTTGCCTCATACCGCAAGCTGAGCGAACTCCTGAACGAACGAAGTTCTGGGGCGCCGGAGCCCGCTTCTGAGATGAGGTACTCGGTTACCGTATTTCTTGATCCGAAAAGGGCTTACAACGTAATTGTCCCACACCCATCCTTGAGCCGAGGGAGTATTGCCCAAACTGCCGCTGCGCGCAGACGTATTCGTTCCGTTGAGAGCCGGAGCGAACGCGAGTTCGTATCGGAGCGATCCCGTTTAGACCGACTCATAGGTGAGCTGGATACGGAAATGGCGCGTCGTAAGCGTCCTAAGTCTGAGCCACAGGCTGCGACGGAAGCATCAACCAAAGGTATGACGCTGCGTGAACAGGCCGCCGCTCGGGCAGTCGCGCGCGAGAAGGACGACGAAACGAAGTCCGCAAAGAAGGAATCCGACTCCAAACAAAAGAGAAGCGGCGAGGACGCGCGGAGGGAATCTCCTACTCATAGCTCGACGGCGGTCGCCGCCGCCGGAACCGACAAAGGCAAAACCGGAACCGGGAAGGTCGGAGGTACAGCGCCGGGAGCCAAGGCACAAGCCATGACGGTGAGTGTTGGCCGCACATCTCGAGGCTCCTCCAGATCTATGGGCGGGCCGGGGAAGGCTGCTGTCGCAATTGGTGGAATTCTCGTACTACTGCTTCTTCTGGTCTTTCTTCTGCGGGTGCCACTTCCTGGCCCACTTGGGAGAATGGCTGAGGGGCTGAGGGGAGATACGCCGGTCTCAGCTCCTTCCGACACCGATATGCCCGGGCCCATTGATCCAGATGACCCCGCGGTACTGCCTGACCCGCGGGTGCGGGACCGTGATGAGCCAGCCTCACCGGATGACGACGCAGCGCCAGCAGACGGAGACGACGACCCCGGAGTGGCGCCGGGGCTGGCGCCGGAACCGGAACCGGAGTTTGATCCGGAATCGGACGCAGTTGCGGCTGGAGTTGCCTCGCACGGCTTAACGCCAACTATCAACGACATTATTGTGTGGACAAACACTATTGCCGCCGACAACGACTATAGGACACTCGGGCAGCCCAAAGGGGATATCCCGGGACTTGGGCCGGACCCCGACTGGATTTTCCCAGGAAGCACCTTCGTTCTCCCTGACGGTCGGGTACATGTTGTGGAGGCAGGAGATACGCTGTGGGGGATTGCTACAGATTACATCGAGAATCAAGTCGACGTTGACTTCTCAGAGTATTTACGATTAACTTCACGTTACCACAGCGAGGAGGCAGATGGAGTCACTCGTGAACAGATCCTAGGTGAACTCGCCCAGCTGCAGCGAGAATCGCCTAGTGAGCGGTTTCGCTCGTTTATTCAGGAGCGGATTGAAGAGCTCGACTCATAAAGCTTGCACATTACACAGGAGAGGAATAGGTTGAAGACGTATTGACTGAAGGTTTTTCAGACATGCGTTATAATTGTTGAATCATTCTGGGGAAGACCGGAAAATTAAGGAAGGAGTTTGGTATGTCAGATCTACCGAGAAGTCCAAATGTATTTCACCCACGTAAGCCGTCCGCGGTTGGATCACGCAACAGTCTCGCGCAGGAAGGCCGAAATCAGAAGGCCGAGTATCAGCAGCTGATCAACGAAGAAGTTGAGAATATTCTGGAGGACTTTTCCGTCAAGCTACCGACCGAAGTCCTTGAGAATCTCGAAATCATGGGTGGTCTGAAGGAGAAGTTGTATAACTACTTCAATCAGAACTACCAGAACATGTTCAACCGCTACATGGTCACCACCGAAGACGAAATGGTCAAGAAGATCCGTAACTTCGTGGATAAGGAAGAGAACCGGGTTCTTGCTCGGTATACACCGAAAGAGATTTCGGAAATGCTTGACCAGATTGCGGGTGCGGATAAGTTCAACACCGGTGAGATTGAGAAATCCATCGTTAACATGTATGGACACCTTCAGGGGCACATACAACGTGGACTGAATGATCTTGAGAACGACACCAACTCGTTGCTGCGTCAAAAAACAGATGTCGGTGCATTCATTCGTGGTGAGAACGCTTACTCAATTGTGAAATGTGCGTTTAAAGACAACGCCACAAAGCCAAAGACGGTTTCTGACGTCAAGCTCTCGGTGAATATCCTGGACTCCGAGCTCATTAGTCCAATATTCCAGTATCAAGCTACGGTTGAGTACCTCATCAAGGACCAGATTGCCCGTACCATTACCAACATGATTGACCGCGAGCTTGAGCAGTTCCAGGAAGAGCTTGTTGATGAAGGTAAAGAAGAGCTGTCCGACAGTGAGATCATCTTTGAGAAGATGAAGAGGGTGCCGAACTACACCGACGACGACAGTGAAGACGAGGGCTCTAAACGGTATACCTTCCTTGCAAGAAACCTCATTGAGAAGATTGAAGGACTTCGCGCCGAGATCGACCCCTCGGAGTTTGATCCGCTCAACATTCGTGAAAACCTGAAGAAGATTGTGGATATGGAGAACATTCGTAACCGCGGTTTTAACACGGCTATCAACTCGCTCACCTCAATCCTTGATACGAGTAAGATGGGTTATCAATACGTTGAGAACCTGAAGAATGCGCGCGAACTCATTGTTCGTGAGTACGAGGACACCGATCCTTCAGCGCTTCCGGATGAACGCTATCAGATTCGGTTGAAGTACTATGATCCCGAACAAATTCTCAAAGAACAGGCTGCCTATGACAAGCAGATGATGGCTTTCAAGAACGAAATTCAGCACCTGTGGGATGTTTGTGAGGCTGTTTACCAACGAGGAAAGAGTAGTTTCAAGGTCAACGACTTTGACGATCTTGCAAAACAGGTTCGTGGCTCTATCAAGAAAGCCAAAGAAGGTAGTGAGGATCCGCTCTACGAAGAGATTGATAAGACCTGGAACGAGATCATGCGCATTAAGGCTGAGAACACCGACGTCGAAGACATGAACAACACCTACACCTACGAAACGGAAATGTTCAAGAAAATGCTCATTCGAACACGGCAGAAGATTGCGACCATTTTCGGGTTTCAGAATCCTCACGCACGGGTGTTGCTCGACCAACGCTGTGACTTCCTGCAGCAAGAGTTTGAGTCCTTCGACTATCTCATCAATCCGTACCACATTCAGGCGGGACTTATCCTTGATGTTGATATCACCAGTATCAAGCGCAAGCGATTCACCCTGAACAACATGGCGAACGTGCTTAATGAGTTCCTCCATGGCATATCTAAGGGCTTCCAGGATGCAGCGTTTGCTTCATTCAAGCGCCGACGATCAACCATTCGTGAGGATATCGCAATGAGCTTTGGTTCCGACACCGACGAGTTCGCGTCAAGTGAGCCCCATGGAGAGGCTGAAGCTGGCGTAAAGGGTAAGGCGAATGTAACGCCTTCACAACAGGCGGGCGACGGACTGCAAGAGCTATAGTTTATGGAAAATGCACTAAACGTTCTTGGACGCAAGGCGGGCTTTAATGCCGCCTTGCGCCACTTTCGAATTGTCAACGCCTTTATGGGCGATATGCAAAAGGGTCTGAATCTTGCGGATCTGCTTAGCGCAGCCATCGACGAAGGCAAAATTGCTCGGCACCAGGTTCCCCTGGCGCTGAGTGCCTTGCTTGTGGATCGATTCGAGTACGCCTATGTTGCTCACAATATGGAGAAGAGCATAGATGGGGTTGAGAATCTCTCGGAACGTGTCGCTCTATGGACCGCCTTGCAGGTGGTGGTTGCCTACCATCACCCACAGGCGGGCCTGTTTGTACTAAACCCAAAAGACATGGCTGGTTGGGATCAGGCGCTGCCACTCATGAGCGATGAGTTGCTTGTCGTCTATGTCGGGCCAGCACGGGCTGGAGCCGACGTCTCGTCAAAGGTGCTGGAGTCTGCCGCTCAGGATGTTCTCAAGCTTCTGTATGGCAAAGCGGTAAAGGACAAAAAGGACTACATAGCGACCTCGGCTAGCGCAGCTGCCGTCAAGCCTCGTGTAAAGGCTGCAGGAAGCTTTTCCGATGACTCCTCAGCCGAGAGCGGCCCCTCAGCGGAGGCCGCCAAGCCGGATCAGGGCGCAGCCCCCGCGCGGCCCCCAAGTTCAGGTCGGCGGATGACGCCACGCTACTCAGTGATTGTGAGTAACGAGCTCTTTCACAATGGGAATGTTGAGGCGTGGAAACGAATTGTTGAGAGTTACAAGGCAAAGTACCCGGGTCTCGATGTCCTCATTTGGTATGAGAATGAACGCATTAACGACATCAACGCTCTGTTCAAATGGGGAAAGGTGAAGCACGGCATGCCCATTATGGTGAGCGTCGTTGGTGACGAGATTAAAGACGTCTCTAAACTCCAGCGATATCTCTACGAGGGTGCGAGTCCACGCTTTGAGGTATTCCTGCGCGGCGGAGTTGATCGTATTCTTGACTTGTTCTAAGGAATCGTCGTGCAGAGTGATGAGAGCAGTAACTCGGAGAAAAAGCGCATGAAGCAGTATTATTCATTTACCAGTACGGAGTACTTCCAGGACTCCGAGGTGCTGGAGGTAATCGGCAGTCGAGGCAGGCGAGTTATGGAGCTAGCCTCACTCGGCGCGCCGATCTCCCCCGGCTTTATCCTTCCCAGTGAAGTTGTAATCCAGCTGTCGGAAGGCAAGATTGACCCTAAACAACTACTGCGGACCCCCATAGAAAAAATGGAAAAGGTCTTTGGTAAAGGTTTTGACGACGCGACCAACCCCTTGCTTATCAAGGTTGTAGAAAGTCCCATGCTGAACATGGTGAATACCTTCTCCACCTTGCATAATATTGGGCTTACCGAAAGCACCGTCGAGGGTTTCGCCAAGTATGTCGGAGAAGACTTTGCCTATCACGAGTATGCAAACGTCATTCTCAAGATTATGGAGCTTGAGCTGCTCACAAACCCGAGCAAGGATCGGGCGAAGAAGCTCTCTTCCATGCAGCAGAAGTTGAAAAAGGCGAGGGGCAAGCCTGGAATGATGAAGGCTCTCGAGGAGAGTAAAGAGTTGTTCCCTGGCGGTGTATATTCCGACAGTTATGAGCAACTTGCGCACGTCATTAACCTATTTTATTCCCTATTCCAAACGAACCAGACCAGTGCCGACTCAGCTTTGCTCATTCAGACCATGGTTTTCGGTAACTTTGGCAAGAATAGTTCGTTTGGTGACTACTACACACACGACATCATTACCGGTGAGAATGTCCTTCGGGGCGAGTTCTACGAAGGAGCCTTTGACAATCGGGCTAAGTCCGGAACGGACATCAACAAGATTCAGAAGAAATACCGGGACGACCTTGTTCGTATAGGCAACGAGCTTGAGAAGAACTTCAAGGAAATCAGGCGGGTTCGGTTCACCATAGAGAACGGCCGTCTCTGGGTTATTGATCAGCAGCCGGTGCCGAATAAGTCGGCGCAGGCGGAGATCAAGACCTTACTTGACCTTCAGAAAGAGGGAGTTGTTGATGAGGCGTATGTCATCAATAACATTAAACCCGGCAGGCTTTCGGAAATTCTTCACCCTGCTCTTGATACCACTTCGGTTTCCAAGTTCTTCAATGTATCGGGTGGAATAGCGGGAGCCGTTGGGGCTGCCATTGGCAGAGTGTATTTTTCCACCGACGAACTCATCAAGGCTCACCGGCTCGCCACCCAAAAGGGCGAGGATACAAACTTCATTCTTGCGATGTCCTCCACCTATGCCGAGGATGTTAAGGCAATTGAGGTTGCGCGGGGTGTTCTTTCAACAGAAGGTGGTTATGCATCTCACGCGCCGGTTGTGGCTCGAAGCCTTGGCAAGGTAGCGTTGGTGTATCCCGGCATTAGCTTCCTCAAGGGACAGATGAAGATCGGACAGAAGGTGATTAAGGAGGGTGAGTACATCACACTCCATGTGCCCTATTATGATCCACCTGAGCTCTATGTTGGAAAGGGCAACCTGACGAAACCCACCCCGGAAGGAAGTGGCCTCCTTGAGCTGCTTGAACTGGTACAAAACCAGATCGACGACGGCTTTGATGTCCGGGCGAATGCTGACCAACCTAAGGACGCTGAGCTAGCGCTCAAGTTCAAGACAACGGGGATTGGACTTTGCCGCACCGAACACATGTTCTTTGACGAAAAGCGCATCAACAAGTTCCGATCAATGATTCTTGCTGACTCAACAGCCGAACGCCAGAAAATCCTCAGCGACCTGAAGAAAATGCAGGTGCAGGACTTCTATGAGCTCTTCAAGATCATGCAGGGGCGACCGGTGACCATTCGGTTGCTGGATGCACCGCTCCATGAGTTTCTGCCTCACACAGAAGGAAGCATGAAGGAGTTTGTGGCCTTCCTGAAAAAGGGTAACCCAAAAACCAGTGTCAACGAAGTAAAGGCACGGTGCGACATCCTTGCAGAGGTTAACCCCATGTTGGGGCACCGCGGATGCCGGATAGCCATTTCCTACCCTGAGATCTACAACATGCAGGTCAGCGCTATTTTTGAGGCCGCGTACAAGCTCAAGAAGGAGGGTGTCGAGGCCAAACCCGAAATAATGATACCGCTTGTCATGAGCTCCACCGAACTAAAAACCATTCGAAATGGAAAGAAAATTGAAGGGAAGTCTATCATAGGAATTCGCGAACTAGAGGAAGAGGTGCGTGCAAAGTACGGGCTTAAGCCGATAGAGTACCAGGTAGGTACAATGATCGAGTTGCCAGCGGCGGCCCTTCAGGCTGATCGTATAGCTCGGTACGGAGACTTCTTCAGCTTTGGTACCAACGACCTCACGCAGACCACGAACGGACTATCGAGAGATGACTTCAACAACTTCTTCTCCGACTACAACGAGTTCGACTTACTTGAAGAAAACCCGTTTAAAGTTCTTGGAGAACAAGTCAAGGAGCTTATTGCTCTGGCATCTGAGCGTGGACGGCTTACCCGGCCCGGGATGAAGCTGGGTATCTGCGGTGAGCATGGTGCTGAGCCTGCAAATATCCCCTTTGCTAAAGACACCGGGATGAACTACGTATCCTGTTCGCCCTACGGTATTCCCATTGCCAAGCTCGCAATCGCGCAACTTAACCTCGCGCGTAAGGCGGAGGCGGCTAAAGCCAAGAAGACCAGGTAGGACGATACAGAACTAGCTTGCTAAGAGGGCGTCGGTAGACAAGAGTCTGCCGACGCCTGTTTTTTCCCCCTCATGAGTTCACGCGAAGGCAGCCTCCTAAAGCTTAAGCAGGAACGCCAGTCTTTCAACAAGACGTAGCTTATAACCCGCGTCATCATAATAGCGGCTTTCAGCGTAACCTCCCCGAACAATCAGCAGCTCCTGCTCGCACAACGACAGTGTTTCCTGACTGAGAGCGTTAGAGGGGGTTGGGAAATGGTTGTCAAAGAATGCACGCTTGACCGCATTGTCAAGAATCCGGGCAGCATGGTCGTAGTGCCTGTGCGCTTTTGTTTCATAATTCCCGAGTGATGGCATGAACACAACGCCGCCCTTAGCACAGCGTAGGAACGCAATGGAAAACCGAAGGTATCCCTCCAGTTCAAGTTTCTCACGCGGACTCAACTCCAAGGCCTCAAGGTGACTGAGCTTCTCGGATGCCTTGAGCAGTTTCTTGAGCGCGGTGCGGTACCGGAGTCGCAAGTTGCCTTCGTTTCGAAGGTGTAAGTTGTCGAGACCGTACTGATAGTAGAGGTAGAGCGCTTCAATAACTTCATCACAGTATCCTGCGAAGTATGAGTCAAACTGAGGATTGCGTTCAGCGTGTGTTTCGGAGAAGGTGGTATGAGCTTGTGTGGGGTGAGGCCGACTATTCTTCTGTGCGTGGGAGTGACCGTTGGGACCCTGGGTGGCTTTGCGGTCTCGGAAGGCTCCGCCAGCTGGGATGACGGTTTCACGACTCCGCAGATGTTCAACCGCAACCGCATAGGCGGAGTTCAGTCGAGTCATCATCTCATGTGACCATTCCAGCCGCTCCGCATTGAAGTCAGGATGGTACTGCTTCACTGCGGTTCGGAAAGCTTTACTCAGTTCGCCTGAGTCGCAGTCCGGTTTGACTCCCAGAATGTGAAAAGCGCTATGCAGTTCCATTTCCCCTCAAGCGGAGTATAACCTGAAGAATAAGGCTCGGACAACTATCATAACTTTCGCCCTTCCGAAGCGGGCTTTGTTTGACACGGCACCCACTTCAAAATATACTTCAGCTATATACTTAGAGCAAAAGCGAGGATAGCATGGCCGTCGTTAAAGAGCTTTTTTCCGCCTATCACAAGAATGAACTGCCAACTGGAGGCGGCTTCATCATCAGCGCGTTTTTTGATCTCAACACGACCTACACCAAGTACGAGGTCATCTCCTACGCTGCGGTCAAAGATATCTATCTGACCGAGGAAGGTATCGTTTTCCAGGCCGACGGCAAAAAGATTTTCGCCCTTGTAGAGCCGCAGAACTACACCGAGAAGCATGTGGAACCGGCCTACCGGGCCGCACTGCACAGAATTCCGTATCGGCTGAAAGAGGTTGAGATCTTCACCTCAAAGCGGCAAGACCGCATTATGATTGGTAAGGAACCGGTCATAACCTATACTTCCTTCACCGTCACGAAGTCCGAGGGGCATAACTACAGTTACGTGGTCTACAACACCGACGATATTCTGCCCGCAATTAAGAGTTTCTTTGAACAATCCCTGTGGAAGGACGCGCGTGTTCCCAAGGCTGATGCTTCCAAGGTAGCGGAGCTGATCGTCTCTGAGTTCAAGAAGATCATGATTGGCCCGGACGGCGAGTTTTAGAACCAACGTAACGGATAAGGCGACCTAGTCACTACGGTTGTGATGACAAGAATCGTATCAGCAAACAGAAAAGCCCGGCTTCAGCGCCGGGCTTTTTTTGATCAGAATAGAAAGTCGGGAGGAACGCGGCCGCGTGCAACGCGGCGCGCTCCTCTCGGGTTGAAGTGACTCTAGAACTGTTGCTCCGAAAGGTGCTTGTACTGCGCCCAGGTTGTCTTCACGTTCTTGCGGCTCTGCTCAAGATACTTCTGCGCCAACTCCGGCTGTGATGCCTTGAGTGAACGGTAGCGAGTCTCTTTGTAGATGTAGTCCGCGACGTCGGTGGTTGGTTCCTTGTAGTCGAGGGTCAAGGGGTTCTTGCCTTCGTCTGCAAGTAAGGGGTTGTAGCGGTACAGTGGCCACATGCCGGAAGTAACGGCTGCCTTCTGCTGGTCCAGTCCCTTTGACATATCAATGCCGTGAGCAACACAGTGCGAGTAGGCAATAATAACCGAGGGGCCGTCGTAAGCTTCGGCTTCCTGGAACGCTTTGATGGTCTGGATTCGGTTGTAACCCATAGCAATTCGAGCGACGTATACGTAGCCGTAGCTCATTGCCATGAGGCCCAGATCTTTCTTCTTGATGTTCTTACCGCTATAGGCGAACTTGGCAATTGCCCCGATTGGGGTGGCCTTGGACATTTGCCCACCGGTATTCGAGTATGCCTCGGTGTCCATAACAAGAATGTTTATGTTGCGTCCCGATGCAATTACGTGGTCAAGACCACCAAATCCAATGTCGTATGCCCATCCGTCACCACCGAGTACCCAAACCGATTTCTTGATCAACTGGTCGGCGGAAGCAATTACGTTCTTTGCAGTTTCCGACTTTGCCGAGGCAAGTGCCTTCTTGAGTTCGGCAACGTTCTTGCGCTGAGCCTCAATTTCATCCTGGTTGGTCTGCTGGTTGTCAAGAATAGCCTGCAGCAACTTAACCTGTGCACCGTCGCCGCCTTGCTCTTTCAACTCTGCAACGAGCTGGAGTGCAAACTTGTGCTGTTGGTCGGCTGTGAGGCGCATGCCAAATCCGAACTCGGCCGCATCCTCAAAGAGACTGTTCGACCATGCCGGGCCACGGCCGTCTGCACGCTGTGAATAGGGTGTGGTCGGGAGGTTACCGCCGTAGATTGATGAACAACCGGTGGCGTTCGCAATTACCGCTCTGTCACCAAAGAGCTGCGACATCAGCTTGACGTATGGTGTTTCACCACAGCCAGCACATGCGCCAGAGAACTCAAACAGTGGCTCAAGCATCTGCGTGCCTTTGGTTGTATTGAGGTTCAGGTTATTGCGATCTGGATTTGGAACCTCGTTCAAGAAGAACTCCCAGTTCTCGGCTTCGTCTTCACGGAGCGGTGCCTGGGGTTCCATGTTAATAGCCTTACGCCCGGTCTTCTCACCGTCGACCTTCTCATATGCAGGGCAAGCCTCCACACACAGTGAACAGCCGGTGCAGTCCTCGGGGGCTATCTGAATGGTGTACTTCATGCCCTCAAACTCTTTGCCCTTGGCCTCACAGCTCTTGAAGGTTTTCGGCGCTTTTGTAAGCACCTTCTCGTCGTACGCCTTCATTCGGATAGTTGCATGCGGACATACGGCAGAACAGTCACCGCACTGAATACATACCTCTGGAATCCATACAGGGATCGCTTCGGCAATGTTCCGTTTTTCCCACTTTGTAGTACCGGTCGGATAGGTACCGTCATTTGGAAGAAGTGATACAGGAAGGAGGTGTCCACGCCCGGCAATGATTTCGCCGGTAACCGTTTTCACAAAATCTGGAGCGGTAGATGGTACCGCTGGCAGCATATGTCGATTGCCTGAAGTTTCTTTGGGATAGTCGACTTCTTCAATGGCGTTCAGTGCAGCGTCAACGGTGCTGAGGTTCTTGTCGACGACGTCCTGACCTTTGTTTGCGTAGGTCTTCTTGATGGCGTTTCGGATCAGATCCACGGCCTCAGCTTCAGGCAGAATACCGGAGATCTTGAAGAAGGCGGTCTGCATGATTACGTTGATGCGGCTGCCCATACCGAGATCCTCGGCAATGCGGACGGCGTCAATCACGTAGAACTTGACCTTCTTGGCAATAATCTGTTTCTGCACCTCAACAGGAAGGTAGTTCCACACCTCATTTGCCGGGTAGGCAGATGCAAGGAGGAATGTACCACCGGGCTCAAGCTTATCAAGCATTTCCAGCTTTTCCATAAAGGAGAACTTATGGCAGGCCAGGAAGTTGGCTTTGGTAATGAGGTAGGTACTCTTGATTGGGTCTGGTCCGAATCGGAGGTGGGATACGGTGGTTGTACCGGCCTTTTTTGAGTCGTAGACAAAGTAGGCTTGTACCAGGTTGTCGGTCGCTCCGCCAATGATCTTGATTGAGTTCTTGTTTGCACCAACGGTACCGTCCGATCCGAGTCCGTAGAACAGTGCGCGGTGTACGTTCTCGCCTTCAGTAGAAAAGCTATCGTCCCACGGCAGGCTGCTCTTGGTTACGTCGTCATTTATACCAATGGTGAAGTGATTCTTGGGTTTGGCCTGCTTGAGATTGTCAAAGACGGCCTTACACATTGCAGGGGTGAACTCGTTGGAACCGAGTCCATAGCGACCGCCGACGATAGTCGGGATCTTGCTGAACTTGGAACTACCCTCGGCCATGGCCTCGGAGAATGCGGTACACACGTCTTCATAAAGCGGTTCGCCGAGTGATCCAGGCTCTTTGGTTCGGTCAAGAACAGCAATGGCCTTTACGCTTGCAGGAAGGGCCTCAATGAAGTCCTTGGTGCTCCATGGGCGGAAGAGTCGAACCTTAAGCACACCAACTTTCTCATTTTTGCTGCTGTTAAGAGCACCGACTGCTTCGTCCATTGCCTCGGCGCCTGAGCACATGAGAATTGCTACACGGTCGGCGTCGGGGGCTCCTGAGTAGTCAAAAAGTCGGTACTGTCGGCCGGTGAGTTTGGCAAACTTGTCCATTTCTTTCTGGACGATCCCCGGAGTTGCATCATAGAACTTGTTTGGGGTTTCGCGGGCGGCGAAAAATACGTCAGGATTCTGGCTGGTACCACGAATTGTTGGATGCTCAGGGTCAAGGGCACGGCCGCGATGAGCACGGACTGCGTCATTGTCGATCATCTGGCGCATGTCGTCGTAGCTAAGCTCCTCTACCTTCTGCACTTCGTGCGAGGTGCGGAAGCCGTCAAAGAAGTGAAGAAAAGGCACACGGCTCTTGAGAGTTGCGGAGTGCGCAATAAGTGCCAGGTCCATAACTTCCTGAACGGAGTTAGAAGCAAGCATGGCAAAGCCGGTTGCGCGGGCCGCCATAACGTCGGAGTGATCACCAAAGATGTTCAAGGCCTGGCCACTAACGGCGCGGGCCGATACATGGAACACCGTGGCGGTGAGCTCACCGGCAATCTTGTACATGTTTGGAATCTTCAACAGCAAACCTTGGCTCGCGGTGAAGGTACAGGTGAGCGCACCTGTGGTGAGCGCACCGTGCACGGCACCAGCGGCGCCAGCTTCCGACTGCAGCTCTACAACATCGGGGATAGCGCCCCAAATATTCGTTCGGCCTTCTGCCGAAAATTGATCCGATAGTTCGCCCATTGGTGAAGACGGAGTAATCGGGTAAATTGCTATTACCTCATTTGTTGCATGCGCAACGTGCGCCGCCGCAGCGTTGCCGTCAATCATGACCATATTCCTCTTAGACATAACGGTCCTTTCTCCTATAAAAGTGGTGTGGATTCCATCTCCGATCCTTGGTTCGCAACGTGCGGGATGAAGAACGAAGAAGTTGGTTTGTTAATAGCTGTAACTATAGACCCGGTTCTCGGATTTTGCAAGCGTTAATGTGTTAAGTGGGACATCATTAGTGAATTGCTTCAAATAAAGAGACGCTGTTTCAGATTCTGTTGTGAATAGATTCACAATAAGTTAATTGAGGCTATTTCGGTTTCTTGCCCACGTGATTGTGAGTGAGTTGTGCATTATGCTACACTTTGCGGGTGGATTACGATGCAGTTGTCATTGGCGCTGGGCACGCCGGTATCGAGGCCGCCTTGGCCTTGAGTCGCCTTGGGCGATCTACCCTTCTCATTACTCAAAATCTGGACACCGTGGGTAAGCTGTCATGCAACCCTGCAGTCGGGGGCCTGGCGAAAGGGAATATTGTTCGCGAGATCGATGCCCTGGGCGGGCAAATGGCGCGCCTTATCGATGCCTCGATGATTCAGTACCGAATACTCAATAGAAGCCGTGGCCCAGCCGTGCAGGCACCGCGCGCTCAAGCCGACAAACATCTCTACCAAAGGGTCGCGAAACAGACGCTTGAAAGCTGCTCGGGACTGGAGCTCTACCAGGATACTGTATCCGAGTTGCTGTTCAACTCAACTGGAGCCGTGATCCGTGGGGTACGAACCGAACGTGGACGTGAAATCAGCTGCAGTGTGGTTGTGCTTACAACCGGAACATTTCTTAACGGTACCATTTTTGTGGGCGACTACCATGGAGCCGGGGGGCGACTGGGTGAGCCACCGGCACGCGGGCTGGAGCAGAGTCTGAATCAGGCTGGCCTGAGCCTTGGGCGCATGAAGACCGGAACGCCGGCTCGAGTCGCACGATCTTCACTTGATTTGAGTCGTATGGAGTTACAGGACGGCGACACCGAGATGCTTCCGTTCTCGTTTCTCTACGACCATGTCGAGCGACCTTCAGTGCCCTGTTACGTTACCTACACCGACGAAGCTACTCATGCCGCGATCCGTGGTGCAATGCATAGATCCCCGCTCTATTCGGGAAGGATAGTTGGGCGTGGCCCACGATACTGCCCCTCGATTGAGGACAAGGTTCAGCGTTTTCCTGACCGCGACAGACATCAGGTGTTTGTCGAGCCCGAGAGCCTCGAGACCGAGGAAATGTACTTGAACGGACTTTCATCCTCGCTGCCTGAGGAGGTTCAGTTAGCCTTTCTGAGAACCATACCAGGCCTGGAGAAGGTGCAGATTGTGAGACCCGGCTACGCGGTGGAGTATGACTACATCGACCCCACAGGGCTTTTCCCAAGCCTTGAGACCAAACAGGTGAAGGGTCTCTTCATTGCCGGACAGACAAACGGCACATCGGGCTACGAGGAGGCCGCCGGTCAAGGCCTTCTGGCTGGCATTAATGCCTCACGGCGCCTGGATAATGAGCCACCCCTCATTCTGACGCGCGCTGAAGCCTACATAGGAGTTCTCATTGACGACCTGGTGACCCTGGGTACCGAGGAACCGTATCGGATGTTCACTTCGCGTGCTGAGCATCGCCTGCGGTTGCGGCATGACTCAAGTGATATGCGGCTCTTTGAACACGGGTACCGGCTGGGGCTGCACGATGAGGCGCGGCACCAGGCATTTCTTGCCAAACGTGGGCGCATAGAGGAAAGCAAGGAACTGCTGCGGAAACGGTTTGTTTCGGAGCATGAGCCTGCGGCCCTGATCCCCGGCGCGGTTGGGCGGAGTTTCTACCATTTGCTGAAGAAGCCCGAGGTTGATGTTGCGCGACTTGCTGAGTACGCTCCGGAGCTTTTCAGGGAGTTAGGAAGTGAGTGGCGGCGTCAACTTGAGCTTGATGTCAAATACGAGGGATACATTGCTCGTGAAGAGCAGCAGATTGAACGCCTGGCAAAAATGGAGTCGGTTAAAATTCCGCCCGACTTTGATTGGGCCGCCGCGCCCGGCATTTCTAACGAGTCGCGAGAAAAGTTCAAGCATATTCGGCCGCTCTCTATTGGGCAGGCTTCTCGTATATCTGGTATCCGGGCCACAGACCTGTCCATTCTCATGATGCTGCTCGGGCGGAAC
This sequence comes from Spirochaetales bacterium, assembly GCA_007127105.1. GTDB lineage: Bacteria > Spirochaetota > Spirochaetia > DSM-27196 > SLAA01 > SLAA01. The sequence goes on from SLAA01000024.1 coordinate 20,601, forward strand.
GAGCGCAAGGGGGCATAATGGGACAGGTGTCGACGCCGCAGACAACGCCTGAAATGATTGAGCGTCTTGATGCTGGACTTGAACTGCTGGGTCTGTCGCAGGAAGCTCCCGAGCGACGCGCGGCCCTGCTGCGGTACCTGTCGGAGTTGCAGTTATGGAACCGGAAACTTGGGCTTGTCGAGGCTGAGGGCGATGAGCTTGTCGTCCGGCACGTACTCGACTGCCTGACTCCCCTGAGCATCGTGAGGAGCTATTCACCGGTAACCGTGGCCGATCTTGGTAGCGGAGCAGGTCTTCCTGGAATTCCATTGGCAATATATATGGACAGCAGTCAGTTTGCGCTTGTTGAACGTTCGGGCCGCCGAGTAGGCTTTCTGAAGAACGTGGTTGCACTGCTTGGGCTCAAGAACGTGAGCATTTGTGAAAGCGACTTCACTCGTCACACTCCAACAAATGCGGTGCACGCAGGATACGATCTCATAAGCTTTCGGGCTTTTCGGCCTTTCAGCGAGGAACTTATTGTGGGAATCCGCCGAATTTTGTCACCGGGTGGTGTGGTGGCGGCGTACAAGGGTCGGGACGAAAACGTAGCTGAAGATGCCCGGCTACTACAAGCTGTGGGCGCGATCACCGAAATTGTTCCGCTTGAGGTGCCTTTCCTCAAGCACGAACGCAACATCTTGCTGGCGCGCTTTCCGTCCGGCTCATGAGGTTCGGCTCGTGCGTAGGGGTCTCCGATCTTAACTGTCGGCCTTTTTCAGTGCCTTGGGAAGCTCTTCCTTGTCAATCAGGTCTATGAGCCGCGCTTCGACGAACTGTTTCGCACCTGGGGAGTACTCGCCAGCGGCTAAGCAGAACCCACGTCCCGCTTTGAGATCCTTGATTCGCGAGTGGAGGTCACGCAGCATGAGTTCCCCTACCTGACCACTCGTTCTGATGAAGCGGAATAGTATAAGATCCTCCCACTTCGCTGTCTCAATTTCCGCCAGAACATCTGCGTACTCATTCTGCTGCACCGAAATATCGGTGATCTTTACCTTGCTTTGTGGAAAGAAGTTCAGAACAATTTTCCGACAGAGGCCGACGAACTCCGAAGAAGGTGCCATAAGGAAGATCTGTAGATTCCTGTCGCGTGACAAGGCCTGATACCGGCTGATTTGGGCGCGTACATCCTTATACTCAGGATTCATTTCGTAAACCTGTTGCAGAATAGGCACGGCTTGCTGGACCTTCTGTTGTTTAACGTAGGAGGAAGCAAGACGATACCGGAGTTCAATAAGTACGTCCGGTCGAATTTTTTCGTGCCGCAGGCCCAGCTCAAAGTCCATCTCCGCCTTCTCAAACTGGTTGGATTTGAGATGAATCGTGCCTGCAATGAGTGCAGAGTGGGGGCCAAAAACAGGATCAGGACGAAGGTGGGTATAAATCCGCACAGCTTGGTCGCCAGCATTCAGTTCGTAATAGGCACCGGCCAGTGCGAACAGGGCCTCTTTGTCGTCAGGCTCCAGCTCAAGCACCTTGCGGAGCAACACGACGGCCTCCTTTGGCTTATGAATCTTGGTTAGAGTAAGCCCGAGGGTTCGCATGGTAGGAGTGTGATCGGGGCGTTGATCCAAAGCCTTTTTGAGAACGGCGGCTGCCTTTTCATAGTTTTTGCGACGGTACTCAAGGAGCCCAAGATTGGAAATGACCTCAAAGACGTCCGGCTTGAGAGTGTTGGCAACCACCAAAGACTTGTAGGCTTCCTCATACTGCTTGAGTTGTACAGCCGAGAGCCCGTAGCGAAGACTAACCTCAAATTCCGAGATATCTGGGTTGGTAGCACAAAGACTGATGAGAGCCCCATAGGTCTTCATTGCTTTTTCCCAGGCCCCATCTTCAAAATAGACCTCGGCAAGAGTCTGAAGTGCCTCGGCGTTGCGTGGATCTTGTGATAAGGTCTTGTTGGCTTCACGAAGGCGTGTGTCCCGATCCTTCCGCGCATTCCGGTCTTTGCGGGAGCCGCGTTTTCGTACTCCGTAAACCATGAGAGTTACAGCAACGAGAATAATTATGCCGATAATAAGCAAAACGGCTATGGAGAGGAAGTCAAGACCCATGACCGTCATTATTAGTGCCGGTAGGGAGCCTGTCAACTGATTCAGTACGGCTTTCCCTATGGTGTTTGATTTGATTGACAAAGCCACAGTTAAGACATAGGCTTTTTAAGGGTGCAGGAGGCGCAGTGGACACCGCGACAATTGGAATCAAGACGGCAGACCGCAAGTTCTACCCGGTACTCCAGGAGCAGGGGAGCCGGAGAAGGCGTGTGGTGCTGACCACCGTACATGAGAGTCAAACAAGTGCTCAGATTGACTTGTATCGTGGCCAGGGCGACTCCTTTGAGAATCCCGAGTATGTTGGAAGCCTGTTGCTTGAGGATATAGAACCTCAGATGAAGGGAGAACCCGACATTCAGCTGCAGCTTGAGCTGGATGCGGATGGGAACCTTTCGGCATCTGCTCGTGAACTGCGATCGGGGTCTTATCAGAGTCTGAGCCTGCGACTTGAGAACTTAAGCACCGCTGGTGTTTACGATATCCCCGACTTTGAGATTGGTGAGCTTGATGATGAACTCGGTGATCAGTTTGATGAAACACTTGGTGATGATCTCGACAACCTTGATCTTACGAGCTCTGACACAGTTCCGGATGAGGACGACTTCAGAGTGCCGGACACTGAGTTGGGCGAGTTTGACGACCTTGATATGGATATTGGCCTTGACGAGGATCTGAGTTCCGAGGACGAAGACAGCGCGCTGCGCTTTTCAACTCCGGGCGTAGCGGCGGCCCATGCTGTCTCCGGGATCTCCTATGAGGACGAGGACGCTGACTTCGGTGGCCTCGATTCAAGTTACGATCAGGCCGAGGCTGTTCCGAGCCCTGCTCTGCTCGTGGGCTTTGTAATTCTTGCGCTTGCCATGCTGGGGATTCTCAGCTACTTTGTGTTCCGCGCTCTTGAAGCGCCCGCTATTCCCCCTCTTGAGGTGGAGGCGTTCCTACCTCTACTTTTCGTTTGCAGGATGGGCCGCACGTTTTGAGTTCTGTTCGTATAGCCATTGTTTTTCTCAGCTTTGTTGCTCTTCTTGGGTGTAATAGCTCCGGGGACGTTTTTGGCCACAGCCGCGACGAGTTTCTCCAACTGGTCGTGGAAGGTGAGGTGCAGCTTCGTGATTTGGAGCTGAATGACGAAAGTCTTCACTCGGCCCTTGCTTCCCTCGGAAGTGGTGATGCCTATTACCTGTCCTATCTGCTGGCTCGTGAAGGCCTTGAGGATGCCGCTATGGTGGCACTCCGGTACGAGGCTGATCAGGGAGATGAACCGTATCGGTTGCAGGCTGTTCGGCGACTCAGCGGACTACTCAGGCAGGACTCCGACTGGAGCTCTCTTCGGGAACTGCTTAAGGAGTTTCAGACCGTCTATCCTCGTGATCCGGAGCTCTACCTGGCCTACGGTGAAGCCTTGTATCGCCTGGAGCGGGATCGTGAGCTTCGAGACTTCATTGATACCGTTAAGAACAGAACCCCAGGAATTTTTGAGGACACTGGTTCCACCGTAGCTTCCGAGACCGCGCTTTGGGAGGCGGTGATTGCACTCCGTGCCGAGAACCCTCGTGCGCCCGGGCTCGTGCGACGTCTTTTCCTTGATTTTCCAGCAGGCCGTGTTCATAGCAGGGTTTATTTGTATCTCATTGCTCGACCTCAACTGCTTGCAGAGTTCAGTTCTGAGGAGTTCTCGCTCTTTGCTGCCAAGTTTCACCAGACCGAACGACGGCCTGAACAAGCATGGCAGTCGTATACGCAAGCATTGGGAGCAATGCGCAACCAACAGGCCGCAGGCGGCCCAGCCGCGGGGGCTTCACATACGCTGTTCTTCACCCCGGCAACGGTAGCCGATATAGGTGCAACTCTTGCTGCGGCCGGGCGTCTCACGAATGGAGCTTCATACCTTGCCGAGTTGGCGCAGGAACTAGATGACCCTGAACGCTCGGTCGCATACGCCTGGCGAGGGCGTCTTCTCCGAGCCTCCGGCAATATCCCTGCTGCACTGGACAGTTATGCGGCGGCTCTTGCTCTTGAACCAGAGGATGAGGCAATACGGCTTCTGCTGCTTTCGACTGCCCTGCAAGCGGACCCACGAAGGGCGCTTGGGGTGGTGCAGGAACAAGCCTCGAAGGTGAGGAATGTAGGGCGACTTTCTGAGCTTCTTTCGGCTGGACTTGTCCGCTTTGTAGCCGACTCAGACTGGGACACCATATGGAATATCTATAGTACGCTCGAGAGCGGGGCGTTGCTTGGAGCTGGTGCTGAAAGTGTTCGGGCACAGTACGCCTTTGTTCTTGCGGTCGCGCTCTTGCGGGAGAACTTCCGACCGGCCGGGCAACCTACTGGTGACCGGAGTGTTGTGGCCCGTGAGCTGTTAGAGCATGCCCATTCTCTGAGCCGCGGATACTACGGACTTCTGTCCGGTGCTATTCTTCATCCCGAACGATTTCTCAGTTCCGCCGCCCGTCTGTCCGCGAGCGGCGGCAGTGCGCTCAGTGGCGGGGCGGCAGGCGCCTGGGACGACTACACACAGGGCTTCCTCCGTTTCGGCCTGGTTGAAGAGGCTTACCGTGCACTGTTACAGGATCCGGGAGGTCTTCGGCACGAAACCTTGGTGCAGGTTTCGGAGGCCCTTAAGGAACAGGGCCTGTATCTCGAGAGTATTCGTGCGGCAACTCGTCTGCGCTTTCAGCCCGACTATGCGCCACACATGAGGGGAGAGCAGCGTGCCTTTCCCCACCTATTCTGGGACGAGGTCAACGAGGCCGTCGCGCGTTATGAGCTCGATATCGATGTGTTCTATGCGCTTCTGCGAGAGGAAAGCCATTTCGCCCCTGCTATTGTAAGTCATGCGGGTGCGATAGGCCTGAGTCAGTTGATGCCAGCCACCGCTGCCGATGTGGCCGCGAGGCTGCGCCTTCAGGACCCGGACCTCAACGATCCATCTACGAATCTTGCTATTGGCGCTCACTATCTCAGCGGCTTGATAGACCGCTTCCCAACCATTATGCACGCCCTTCTCGCATATAATGCTGGGCAGGGTCGAGTTCGCTCCTGGATGAATGCCCGACCCTTTGCCTCGGACTTTTACTTCCATGAAGCAGTTCCCTTCCTTGAAACCCGCGACTACATCCGAAAGATACTTGTATCTGCGGTGCATTATGGGGAGTTGTACCATGCTCGACCGGCTTCCGAGACTATTGAGGTGATCTTCCCCGAGATCAAGGAGCTTGCGGAACTCCTGCAGACACGCTAACACGCACGGCAAAACTCTCCGATACTCAGTACATGAGTGTGCCTAAGCCTGCAGAGCAATCCATCAATCTTGTACTTGGTTCTATCGTTCTTTCGGTAGGAGCCGTACTTCTATTCTCGCTTGTCCTTCATCTTGGAATGGGTTCCGATGTTGGGTTCCTTTTTTTCCTCATAACACTACCCGGGCAGTTCCTCTTTCTTAGTTTTCACTACGCTGGGATCTTTGTTCCGCTGTATCTCGCAGTTGCGGGTGGTCTGCTGCTACTCAATAGGGTGCGCATGAAGACCGTCCTTGCGTTGCATATGGCCTTGCTGCCTTTCTTTAGCTCGGCTCTTGGGCTACGGCTGCTCCTGGATCCGAACGCGCTCGCATCTGCCGCTCCCCGCATGGTAGCCGAGGCGCTTAGCCCTCTTGGCGGGGCAATTACATCACTTCTTGCTACGGTCGTTCTCCTGGTCCTGATTGTGCGGTTTATGCGGACTCCGACTGTGGGCGTTGGAAGTCGTGATGCAGCGGCAACCCCTTCAAGGAACGAGTTGAGGGAAGAGGTGCGCGAAGAAGTCCTGGAGAGCGAAGGCGAAGAAGTCTCTGAGCTCGAAGCGGTAGACGACACAGGGGAAATGAACGACTTTGATGATCTTGTTCCCGAGGGCGTCTTGGACGCCCAGCCTGAGGTTGACGACGGACATCAACCTTTTCAGGCGAGTGGAGCTCTTTTGGGGCCACGCATTGCGGAGTTGTTGCGCAATCAGGTCGCTCCCTTGAAGTCAACGGCGGGTGTCGGAGAGTCACTACACCTGGATATGGATGAGATTGAAGACGACATCGATCTTGAACTTGAGGACGAACTCGAGAACGAGCCTTACGACGATATCGAGGACGAACTCGAGGACGAGCCTTACGACGATATCGAGGTTGAACTCGAGGACGAGTTCGAAGACGACGTAGATGTTGAACTCGAGGACGAAGAAGTTGATGAAACAGAGGACGAGCTCTCTCCGGGCGACGAAGACTCCTCAGTATTTGTGTTCCGACGCCGTGAGTCTGAGATGGGGCGCAGTTTTTCTATAGCTCAAGATGGAAACGACACAGATTTTGTGCTTGGCCAGGCGTCGGAGTCGGGCCTTATGGCTGATCCCATAGCGGAGGCCGAGACGGCTGAGCCGGAGATAGCCGAGGCAGCTGTGGGTACGGCCCAGCTCAGGAAGGAGAAGAAGCCGGGCCCTCGGGGTGGCCGCGCTGCGGCCCGAACAAAGCGCCTTCCCTACAAAGTACCCGTGGATGGACTGTTAGATCACTACTCTGACGATGGATACTGGGTGATTGACGACGAGACTCGCAGGGCAGGTGAGTTGCTGCGCGTGACACTTGAAGAGTTTCAGATACAGGCAGAGGTTACGGGAATCAGGAAGGGGCCGGTCATAACCATGTTCGAGTTGCTGCCTGCCCCGGGTGTAAAGCTTGCCAAGATCACGAACCTTGCGGACAACATAGCCTTGCGTTTGGCGGCCTCGAGCGTCCGCATTGTTGCACCTATTCCGGGCAAACACGCGGTTGGTATTGAGATACCCAATAAGCGGCGCAACATTGTCTCTTTTGGTGAGCTGCTGCGTGAAGAAAACTTCACAGAGTCCGACATGGCTATACCTCTTGCCATTGGCAAGGATATTCCCGGTGACGCGCAGATCATTGACCTTGCACGTACGCCGCATCTTCTTATTGCTGGGGCAACAGGAAGCGGTAAATCGGTCTGTGTTAACTCAATCATCTGCTCGGTCTTGTACCGCCGCGCCCCGCATGAGGTCAAACTGATACTCATTGATCCCAAGATTGTGGAGCTCAAGTTCTACAACGATATCCCCCATCTGTTGACGCCGGTCATTACCGATCCAAAACGGGCCTTCCAGGCACTGCAGTGGTGTATCTACGAGATGGAGCGCCGCTACTCGCTGCTGGACTCTTTGGGGGTGCGCGACATTCGGAGCTTTAACGCAAAGGTCAAGAAGCGCGAAATTGCGACCGAGAAGCTGCCCTACATAGTGGTGGTGGTAGATGAGTTTGCCGATCTCATGGCGACCTCCGGTAAGGAACTCGAGTCGACATTGGCACGACTGGCAGCTATGTCGCGAGCAGTCGGAATACACCTCGTCCTGGCCACACAGCGTCCATCTACCGACGTCATCACCGGCCTCATTAAGGCCAATATTCCATCTCGCATTGCCTTCATGGTGGCAAGTAAGGTCGACTCCCGCATCATTATAGACAGTGTGGGTGCCGAGAAGCTGCTTGGAAAGGGCGACATGCTGTTTACCTCGGCCTGGGATCCCTTTCCTTTCCGGATACAAGGAGCTTTTCTTTCGGAGGACGAGGTTGAACGAGTGGTTGAACACGTGAAGACTCTGGGTGAGCCGGAGTACATAGACGACGAGATCTTCATTGAGGAAGATGAGGATGATGTCTATCACGATGAGCTGGAGGACCCACTTCTCGAAAAGGCCATTAACATTGTTGTGGGGGCCAACAAGGCCTCCGCATCGTACCTTCAGCGCAGGTTGAAGATTGGGTACAACCGGGCGGCTCGATTGGTTGAGGAGATGGAGCGCCTGGGAATTGTTGGGCCACAGAACGGAAGCAAAGCGCGTGACATTCTGCATGTACCGGAACACGTAGGGTAGTGTGCCCGGTGCTTTGCTCGTACGTGGTGGCAATCACCACATAGGCGAGCTGCTTGCTATGTACCGTACCGCGAGTCGGATATCGGCACAATTCTATTTTTTGGTTCGGGGTATCTGGACTCAGCCGTGTTCATATTGACCATGTAGAAGAGGTTCTCAAGCTCGACACTGATGTTAATGTTATGCACGGTGCAGCGAATGGCACAGTCATTAATGTCACACTTGTCCACGCATTTGAGTTCTACCGACGTAAAGTTAAGAAACCCCCGAATTCCGGCCGCCATAAGGCGGTCAAACACCTCGGCCGCTGCTGACTCCGTCACCGCGATGACAGCCACCTGAATTTTTTGCTCCTGAATGAAATCTTCCAGGCGGTCCATGGGCAGGACTGGGATCTTTCCGGAGTAGTGTATGCTTGAGGGGTCAATATCAAAGCCTGCGACAATCTCTATGCCGTCACGCGCAAAGCCACGGTACTCCATGAGGGCGCTACCGATGTTCCCGCAACCAACAACGACAACTCGCTCAATCTCATTCTTTCCCAGAACCTTGGTCATCTCCGAGAGCAACACGTCTATATTGTAGCCGCCCCGCTTGTTCCCAGGTATGTTGATGAGGGAGAAGTCTTTTCGCACAACTGCCGGGGTAACGCCGATAGCGTCACCCAAATTGTTGGAAAAAACCTTAATAAAACCAAGTGATTTCAGTTTTTGAAGCACCCTCAGATAGCGCGAAAGGCGCAATATGGTGCTGCGATTTATGCTACCGTTCATTTAATGTTCCTATTGTCACAATATCCTTGGTATTTTAGCCTATAATGTATCGTCATGCAACAAAAACCGGAGAAGTATGAGTTTGTCGCTCATTTCTTGCTAGTTTGCGTCTTTTTCCAAAAGACGGGAGTAAGGTGTCGATTTTTGCTGTTCTTTTTTTCTATACTTCTCATAGGTAAGTTCTGCAGGTTATGATTGCACTGAGTTGGAGGAGGCGTATGCAATCGCTGAATACCCGTCTTGTATTGCGGCACCGCGAAGACAACTCACTGGTGTTGTCCCTCAATCCTACTCGTCGGCTCGTCTTTGGCGTCGTTGCGGTGGTGCTGCTCATTGCGTTCTTTGCCGCTGTGGACTACGAACGCGATTTCTCTGCGGAGCATTTCTTCAGCACCTTAGTGTATTTCGCCTTGGTCAGTGTCTGCATTATTCTGTCCGGATGGGAGAACCGCAAGGTATTTGAGCAGAACGATGGTGGTTTGGCTTTTGAACGACGGGTCTTCTTTCTGATGATCTCACGAGAGTTTGTTCCTTTTGACGAGATACAGGAGGTAGTGCTTTCACGCGTTGAAATCTCTAAGCTTGAAGGCGAGCCGACGCGATCCGAACGGCATGGGGGAGCTGTTTCGGCGCAAATGCTCAAACGGGATATTGAGCTGTACCGCCTCACGGTCGGTACCGAACAGCGACGATATAGACTGGAAGAAAGCTCGGTGCGTGAGGAACTGGAAGAGGTCGGAAGGCTGGTCTCTCAGTACATGGAGGTTCCGTTTTTTGTGGAAGGACGCAGTTTTTAGAACGAGAATTCGCTACCTTATGGGTGAGCCGGGTTAATTGCTGTGTGTTTTAGTTGGAAATAACGTTGGTTCGTGGAGTTGCGGTGAGCTACAACGAAGTTACACACCAGACGCAAGATTCATCTGTTCTGCCGGATTCGTCTGTTCTGCCGGATTCAGCGACAGGAGCTGAAGTAGACGCCCTGCGTAAGCAACTACAGGCACTTGAAGAGAAGAACAGAGAACTTGAGAATCTCCTTAATCAAAACCCCTATACCGGCCTCCCCATACGACGGGTTTTTGACCGCGAATTTGAGCGACTGATACAGCGCAGCGACACTCCGTTTGGAGTTGCAATTCTGCGGCTCGACTCAGCCTACGAACGTGTCAAGAATACGCGTGACCGCAACAAGATCCTCCTTTTCCAAACTACCAGGAGATTACTGAGTGTTATCGGACAAAACGTGTATCAGTCCGACCGTGTCGATGAGTTCATTCTGTTGCTTCACTCAAGCTCGAATGCCGATACTGCACACCGGATAGCGGCCGAAATATCCGAGGTAGTGTCCGAGCGACACGAGGGTCCGGCCAACGATATTTCTTTTGGCTGTCACATAGGAATTGCCTTGTACGAGACCGGAACGACCGACCGTGCCGAGGTCATTGGAAATGCCGATATCGCACTTGAAGAGGCGGTGCGCACCCGTTCTTCCTGGCACATCTACACCCCGGAGTTAGGAGCTGGTTACCGGCGCAAGATGCTGGTGGAGAAGATGCTCACTGGGGCTGTTCGCTCCGGGTTTGAGCAGTTCCGCATCCTGTACCAGCCCTTTGTTGATCGTGACGGGCGTATCTGTGGCTCCGAAGCTCTTATCCGCTGGAATCCACCGGACCTTGGCTCAATTGGGCCAGCCGCCTTCATTCCTATTGCCGAGGAAACTGGCGACATTCGCTTCATTGGACAATGGATTCTGTATAACAGCTGCCGTCGTCTGGCTCAGTGGCACGCTCAGGGATATACGAATCTTTACATTTCCGTGAACGTTGCGCCCACCCAGTTCGCACAGGACGACATGGTTGAGCGAGTCGTCGGAATATTAGACTCGCTGAAGCTCCCGGGTTCATGCCTTAAGTTGGAGCTCACCGAGGGTGCGATTATGGCCAAACCTGAGGAGGCGGTTACCAAGATGCATGCTCTACGAGAACGGGGCATACGGATTTCGGTAGACGACTTCGGCACCGGTTACTCCTCACTCAGCTACCTGCAACGTCTGCCCATAGATACTCTCAAGATTGATCGTTCGTTCATTGAAGATGTAGACATGAACCCGGAGAATCAGGAGATAGTTCGGGCGATCATTTCCATGGCGCGCAACCTGCATCTGGAGACTCTGGCCGAGGGAGTTGAACGCGAAGGGCAGCTTCGTTTTCTTCGGGACGAGGGGTGTGAGTTCATTCAAGGATTCTATTTTTCCAAGCCGGTAAGTGAACACATCTTTACCAACTACCTTCAATCCGGGGCCGTGCTTCCGCAGGCCCATGCACCTGGCGACTCGCCGTTGCTGGCGGGTTCCGTTTCGTGATCTGCTTTACACTCAGTGCCGATACGCTTGATGGAATGTCCGCTCAGATCGACCGGTATCGCGGGTGCTTTGACATGGTCGAGCTGCGGCTTGATCTGCTTAAACAGGAGGAGCGTGATAAGCTCGTCCGGGCCGCGAGCCTTCCTGTGTGGTCCGACGGCGTCGCCCTCATCTTGACCTTCCGCAGACAGACCGACGGCGGCGCGTGGAGCGGCGAAGATACCCCACGGCTAAACTATGTGCTGTCCCTCGTGGAGAATCACGCTGCCAGCTTGGTTCGTGAGGGAAGAAGAGTTTTCATTGATCTTGAGGACGATGTTGGAGCAGTTGCTGCTGGACGCGAGGTTGCCGATGCTGCCGCTCGACACGGGGTGCGGATTATTCGCTCACGACATGACTTCCAGGGCACGCCGGATGATCCGGCCGCGGTGCTGGGAGAACTGGCCGCCTGTGGGGGGCCGGGGGAGATACCAAAGCTGGCGGTGCAGGTGCGGGGAAGCCGCGATCTGGTGCGGCTGGTGCGGGCGGCGGACTCCGTGCGCGGTAACGCTGGGAGCGTCATTATTGTGGGTATGGGGCCCTACGGCTTTCCCTCGCGTGTGCTGGCACCGCGGATTGGTTCCTTCTTGAGTTACGGTTCGGACCCGGGAGCTGGGCGTGGCCATGCCGCGCCGGGGCAAATTGACCCGCGAACGATGGCTGAGCTGTATCGCTACCGATCACAAGGACCGAACACCGAGGTTTTCGGTATTATTGGAAACCCGGTGCTTCACTCCCGGTCGCCTGCCTTTCACAACGCCGAGTTTGAGCGCCAGGGGCGAGATGCGGTGTACGTGCCTTTTCCCACCGACGATATAGAGGCCTTTCGCGAACTCATGACGTTGCTTGATATCCGGGGCTTGTCGGTGACCATTCCGCACAAGGAGGTAGTCGCTGGCTGGTTCAATGGCGCCGGGGCTCAGGGAGTTACCTGTTCACCGGAGCTAACAGCTGTAGGTGCGTGCAACACCGTGGTCCGTGACGCAGGCGGAAACCTTGTCGGGGCAAACACGGATGTAGAGGGCTTCCTGGAACCGCTGCTGCGCCGTGTACCTGATCTGCGTAACCGTGGCGTCACGGTGCTTGGGGCCGGCGGTGCTGCGCGGGCGGTAGTGTACGCCCTGCTTAGTTCAGGCGCCCGCGTCCTGGTACTGAACCGCAACCAGGATCGAGCCGAGTCGCTTGCGCATGAGTACGCGCACCTTGGCCAGATAAGCGCGGGAGCTCTGAGCCCCGAGGCGCTGCCTCTTTTGGCAACTCACAACGACATAGTTGTGCAAACTACAAGTGTTGGCATGGCTCCGGAGCTCGGCGCCGATCCATTGCCCTTTTACCGTTTCTCCGGCACTGAGGTACTGTACGAGATCATTTACTCACCGCCACAAACCAGGCTCGTATCGCGGGCTCAAGCAGCAGGATGCAGTGTTGTTGGAGGTGAAGAAATGTTCAATGCTCAGGCCGAGCGCCAAGCCCAGTTGTTTGCACAGACCGTGAAGTGATACGCCTGCCATACCGGGCTGGTGTCACTCGCCAGCAGCAGCACCACGCACCCGCCGCAAGAGACCGATCTTGGCAATATCAATACGGACCTCACGCTCGCTCGGAAGCTGCACCCCGTGAAGATGAAGCTGGTTTCCGCTCCGTTTGAGCGCGGTTGGTTTCAAAAGGCGCCGTGTTGGGTTGCCGGCGCCGCTGCGCTCAATAACCTCAAGCAGCTCGCGTTTTGAGCTCAGAGCTTGTTCGGCCATTCGTACCTTTCCCGCATAGTCCAAGCCTTTCGCCTCGGTCTGATCCTTACGCAAGGTGTCGGCCCGTAACTGTTCCGGTTCCAGAATCACACGATTCTCAATGCGATCCCGGAGTTCAGCCTCGACGTCAGAGGGAAAGCCTTGTTCGTCAAGGTGTGTTAGGAGTCGTTGTTTCAGCTCGCTGTAGGCAGTTTCGGACGCGTGGCTGGTGGTGTGGTCTTCTGCTCTTTCGACACCTTCTTGAAGGAAAGCTGGGAGCGATTCGTCCGGTTCTGTTTGCCGGGATTGGGCCGGAAGGTCACCGCCAGATAGCTCGTTCTCTACAATTTCCTCTATAGCTGAGAAGAGATCCAGCTCGTGCTCCGGATGCATACTCCCTTTCTCTGCAGCTGCAGGGAGAAGGAACACTCCGCATGCCGCCAGCGCCTGCCGCCAGTCGCGTTCCTCGCTCTTCTGGAGCAGGTAGACACCTGGAGCGAGCTTCTTGCGGATGAAGGCGGCAACGCGCGGATCATGCTCTATAAGGTGACGTCGGGACTCGTCGGCGGTTAACACAACTCCTTCATTGATCTGTGCACCGCGAAACTCATCGGCCCAGTTTCGTATGGAGAACCCGACATTCTGCGGCACCACAGCCTTGCCAAGCGTCTCGAGTGTTTCAATGATGTGTTCTGGTGCTATACCATCCGCCAAAGCATTCCCGAGACCGTAGCGGGTCAGCTCAAGGCCAAGAGTGCTGTCGACACTAACCAACTCCGAGGCAGCCGTAATGGTAAGCGCAGCCTCATAGGGAGCAAGGGGTGTAACTCTGAGTTCAAAGGTTGACTGCAACGTCAGTGCTGGCCGTTCGTTAAGGAGCTGGCCTTGCTCGGCAAGCCGAACAAAGCGCCCGTTCAGGCGAATCAGCTTATCCTCGACCTCGGCCAGAACTCCCACAGCCAGCAAGGCCTCAACAATGCGTTCGGGTAAAAAAGTGGAAGACTCAAGTCGTGTCTGTCCGGAGGTCGATCGGCGCCCATGTGTCGTCTGGAGGGCAAGCGCGAACAGTCCATGCAGGCTTGTTGCCGGATAACCCTCTTCAGGGTCCAGGCTTTGGAGCACCTCAACACAGGTGAGTAAAAGAGAAGTTGGAGGGGACATGGGGGAATCCGTGTCCTGGTCCTCACCAGCTGCGAAAGCTATTGGTGCGAGGCAGGCGCGTGTCTGTGGCGTGAGCGAGCCTATCTTCTGAAAGGCGGAGAAGGAGGGGCTGATATGGTCGTCTTTCTCACTACATAGACCGCTACGAACGAGTGCCTGCAGCAGTAAGCACAGCCGATCCTCAAAGGATGCGACGCGAGCGTGGGTGGGAAAGAGTGCTGGCAGCGTTTTGGCTGCAACCTTGCGAAGTTTGCCGTCGCTGCGGAGTATACGACCTTCGGTACGGAGCTGAGCGAAAAGCGCAAGTAACATGAGGTCGTCGCACCAGATAGGCGACTCAGGCGCCGGTGTTTCAAGGTGTGTTGACGGGAAAAGCAGTGAGCGGTCTACAGCCGCACTCATGAGCTCATCGTGAAGCATGGGGTTAAGGTGATATCCGGGCTCGTCTGGATCTCTGTACACAAGGAGCCTGTCCTCAAGATTCAGGAGCACATGATGGAGCCGAACAAATCCAATTCGCGACCCAAGCAGGCGGTGCACGCCTTCATGACTTGCCTCCGGGCTGAGTACAATTGCCGTGAGTACCTCCCTGTCAAAATCTGACACGGCAACAAGCATTCGCTGTCGCACCTCTGGCCGCTTGAGAAAGTTCTCCAGGCTGTCCAGCAGTGACTGCTTGTTGTAGGGCGTCTTGATAGGCCCGAGATAGGTGCGAATGTAGTCAAAAAACACATCATCCGGCAGCCGGAGAAGTGAAGCCCGCCAGTGCTCTCGGCCGGTGTATGCGGGTTGCGCTTTCAGGGCTCGGTTCATTGAACAGCTCCAAGATCCCAATGGTCTATATGGTACTTGTAGCCCTGTTCGGTAAGAAAACGTTGCCGGTTCACCGCAAACTCTTCTTCTACGGTGAAGCGGCTTACAATGGTGTAGAAATGTGAGTTGCGCTTTTTGGGCCGCAGAATGCGGCCCAGTCGCTGCGCCTCTTCCTGCCTGGATCCGAAACTCCCGGAGATCTGCACCGCCACCGAGGCATCCGGGAGGTCAATAGCAAAGTTTGCCACCTTGGACACCACAATAACCGGAGTCTTCCCCTCGCGGAACTCACGGTAAATGCGCTCACGTTCCTTGTTCGGTGTTCGGCCGGTTATGAGGGGGGCATTAAGCTCGGCCGCGATAATATCGAGCTGTTCAAGATACTGTCCAATTACCAGAATGTGATCCTCGGGATGGTTTGCAATAATGCTCTGGGCAGCCGGGACTTTTGCGGGGTTGATGCTGGCAATGCGAAACTTCCCACGCTTGTCCGAGGCCGCGTAGCCGCTGCGATCCTGCTTGGGAAGATCTATGCGAATTTCGTGGCAGTGAGCCTCGGCAATCCAGCCGCGGGACTCCAGCTCCTTCCAGGGAACATCGTAGCGTTTGGGGCCGACAAGTGAGAATACATCGGCCTCGCGTCCGTCCTCGCGCACCAGGGTCGCGGTAAGGCCAAGCCGACGCACCGCCTGGAGCTCGGCCGTTACCCGAAACACGGGAGCCGGTAGCAGGTGTACCTCGTCGTAGATTATGAGTCCCCATTTGCGCTTCCGGAAGATGTCAAAGTGTGGGAACTCCGAGTCTTTGTCCTTGCGCCAGACCAGGACTTGATAGGTGGCTATGGTTATTGGGCGGATGTTCTTTGTGTCGCCGGTGTACTCCCCAATGTCCTCGGGCGCGAGTTCGGTTTTGTCGCGCAGTTCGTCCATCCACTGGTGCACCGCCGCGACATTTGTGGTCAGTACCAGGGTATTTGTAGCGAGCGCAGACATTGCCTGCATTCCAACCACGGTCTTTCCGGCACCACAGGGCAGCACAACCGTCCCGAACCCGGTGCCCGGACCACGGTCGCCGAGCAATGCTGCGACCGCCTCGGTCTGGTAGTCTCGGACGACAAAGGGGCCGCCGACGCCTCTTTCGCTGCGCAGGGGTATAGCAATTGGGTCACCCTCGCGAAGCGGGGCCAGGTCCTTGACCGGATACCCAATGTGGATAAGCTCCTGCTTTACGGTTCCCCGGTCGGCCAACTTGACCATGAAGCAATCCGCAGGCCGCGGCCTGTCTGTATCACCGCCCGGCTCGCTCGTCCCACCATTGGAACCAGTCGCATCTATGCCCGACTCATCCACAGGGTGGAGCAGCGTGTGCAGCTTCTTTCTCCCTCTGATCTCAGCGGCAATGTCTTCATCATAGATCAGCAGGGTCAGCCGGTAGGGGTCATCCGAGGCCTCCAGGACCAACTTTCCAAACCTCGAGACGGTGTCCCGCACCATGACCGAAATGTGTTCGGCCGGAGTGTAACGCGCGTGTCGGTGAAGTCGGGTGAGCACCTCCTCGGCGTCCAGGCCCGCCCCGGCTGCATTCCAGAGGGAGAGTGGGGTGAGGCGATAGGTATGCATGTGTTCCGGTGACTTTTCCAGTTCAGCAAATGGGGCAATAGCATCACGTGCTTCATCGGCACCCGAATCATGGAGATCCAACAGTACCGTTCCGTCGCCTTGGACGATGAGGGCACCTGTTTGTATGGCTTGGCTCATGAAAGCTCCGTCAGTGCAAGATAGGATAGGAGGCCGGATGCCAGAGCTATGCAGCTCTCCTCGGCCTGGAACGATGGACTGTGTACCGGTGCGTTATCCACACCCGGTGTGCCGACGCCCAGGTTGTAAAAGCACGCCGGGGCCTCACGTCCGTAGTAGGCAAAATCTTCTGCCCACATTGCAGGCGGAGTATCCACAACCTGATCCTGGCCCAGGTACTCAACAGCCGCGCAACGCAGCCGTTCGGTCAAGCCTGGCTCGTTAACCACACTTGGATACCCGACTCGGATCTCTACATCTGCCTCACCACCCATTGATGTGGCGGTGCTGCTGGCAATGCGGCGGATCTGCTCATGGGCCTCATAGCGCCAGGTATCGTCGGTGGTGCGAAAGGTACCCTCAATGCGCACCTCATTAGGAATGACGTTGTGAGCTCCGTCGGCAATTACGCGACCAAATGATAGCACACTCGGTACCAGAGGGTCTGCCGAACGCGAAACAATCTGTTGCAAGCTGCTCAGAAGATGAGCGCTGATGATTACTGGGTCGATGTTTTGATGCGGTTTGGCTGCATGCCCACCGCGGCCACGTACCGTTATGTATACGTCGTCAACCGAAGCCATGAAGAAGCCGGAGTGAAAGGCCACCTTGCCGACCGGCAGGTCGGGGTTCACATGCTCGCCAATCACACTGCTCACGGAAGGATTCCGTAGCGCCCCGGCCTGTATCATACCAAGGGCGCCGCCTGGAATGCGCTCCTCTGCGGGCTGAAAAAGCAGGCGCACCGTTCCGGCAAACTGTGTGCGTAAGGTCTGGAGGATGTGGCCAGCGCCAAGGAGCGCTGCGCTGTGAATGTCGTGACCACAGGCATGCATGACTCCAGGCCGTTGTGAGCAGAACGGAAGCCCCGCAGGCTCCTGAATAGGCAGCGCGTCTATATCGGCTCGAAGAGCCACCACCTTGGCAGCACCTGCTTTTCCGGCACCTGGAGCTGCGTCTGCGTCCCCTTGAAGCTCGGCAATGACTCCGGTGCCTGCAACTCCGCTCTGATATGGGATGCCAAGCTCGTCCAAACGCTCACAAATGAACGCCGCTGTTTCGTGCTCTTCAAATGAGAGTTCAGGATACTGATGCAGATGTCTGCGTAGTGCGACGGTCTCACCAGCATACCGCTCTGTCAGTTCGCGAATGTGCTCTGGCAAGTGATCCGATATCGACATGGAAATACTCCCAAGGGCTATGGGCCCACATCTCATAATAGACAGAAGCCCCTTCAAGTTGCAATGCAACTCATTCGAGTACTATATTGAACTCATACGGAGGAGTTATGGCCCGCGACGTGAAGACCTTTGTCATTGACACGAATGTTCTTATTCACAGGCCTGATGCTATTCTCAGTTTCCGCGACCAGGAGGTGGTTGTGCCACTGTGGGTGTTAGAGGAGCTTGACCAGCTTAAGACCTACAGCGACGAGCGGGGGCGAAACGCACGCCACGCAATTCGTTTCCTGGACGAAGCCGGAAGGAACGGAGACCTGTCTACCGGGGTAAAGATAGAAAACGGTTCAATACTCAGGGTCGCCTTGACTCATAGCAAGGATATTCCCTCGGACGTTCTGCGGGACAAGCTCGACAACAAGATCATTCTTACGGCCTATGAAATTCAACGCCAAGGTGGCACCGTGTTTTTTGTCTCGAAAGACATAAATGCACGGGTTAAGGCTACTGCCCTTGGCATTAAGGCGGTGGATTACGAGAAGCAGAAGGTAAATATTGAGCGGCTGTATAGTGGGTTCACGCCTGTGGACACTACTGCTGAGCTCTTAGCCGAGCTTGAAGAAAACGGTACCGTCGCATGGGCCGAGAAATACCCGCCCAACCATTTTGTGACCCTCCGCGCCAAGGGCATTGAAGAGAGTGTGATTGCCCGCTACGACCATATTTCTAACGAGCTGCGCTACCTTGATCACAAAATGCCCTCTGTCGCCGGCGTACGGCCTCTGAACGACGAGCAACGGATGGCCTTTGAACTGTTGCTTGATGACTCTGTGCACCTGGTCTCAATGGTTGGTAAGGCGGGAACCGGCAAAACCTTGCTTGCAATTGCCGCCGGGCTCAAGCTCACCCTGGAAGACCGCTCGTACACGCGCGTACTGGTGAGCCGACCGGTTGTTCCGTTAGGGAAGGATATTGGGTATTTGCCTGGCGCCAAGAACGAGAAGCTCTCGCACTGGATGCAGCCGCTTTTTGATAATCTTGAGTTCGTGCTGGCGGCCTACAAGAAACAGAACATAAAAAATGCAGAGCAACTCATGAACAACAAGGTCATTGAGCTTGAGGCTCTCTCCTATATTCGCGGACGTTCCTTGCCGAATCAGTTTATCATTATTGATGAGGCGCAGAATCTTTCACCACATGAAATTAAGACCATTGTCAGCCGCGCGGGGGAGGGGGCAAAGGTTGTATTGACCGGGGATCCGTATCAAATTGACAGCCCGTATCTAGATGCGAACTCTAACGGTCTCTCCTATCTGGTGGAGGCCTTTAAAGGACAGGAGTTGTTTGGGCATGTAACCCTCCAGCGCTCGGAGCGCAGCAAGCTTGCCGAACTCGCTGCCGAGCTGTTATAAGCAAGAGTTGGGAATCATCCAGCGGTTCGCATTTTGGAGATGATGTTTTCGTATGTTATGGCCCAAGTAGGATGCCGTTCCACTTTTGTCGGCTCGTCGGCTCGTCGGTGCGTTCGGAGGTGGAGCCGGGCCCGCCGCGGCCGAGTTTTTGAGCGCTGAGCTAATCCGCAGCCGAAGGCGAGGACATGCGAAGCGGCAAAAGACTCGTGACAGGCGGGCGGACCGTCATTGGCATGCACCGACGAGATCCAAAATGCGAAATGCTCGGGAATCATTGTCTTCACTCAACTGTGGGGGCTCAGCTGCCGAGAAGTAAAACGGATAGAACTATGCA
Source organism: Spirochaetales bacterium (assembly GCA_007127105.1). Taxonomy (GTDB): domain Bacteria; phylum Spirochaetota; class Spirochaetia; order DSM-27196; family SLAA01; genus SLAA01. Next base: position 40,208 of record SLAA01000024.1, read on the forward strand.
AAAACGACATAAAATGCTCACTGTGGGTGCGTTTCTTCTCCTTGGAGCCGTGACCTTAGTTTCTGCGGAGATCGTGTTCTCCGGGCTTGACCTGTCCTCGGACAATCGGCTGCTCTTCCAGGGCGAGGTCTCGGCCCCGCACTTTGGAAGGTATAGCGCGTTGTTTGGTGCGGTTCTACCCAGTTCCGAGAACCGGCGTGATATCAGGCATTTGAGTTTCTTCCCGGAACGCCTGGAGTACCTTTCCGAGGCGGACGAGTTGCAAGTTCAGAACCGCTTTGGCGTGTTCCGCAGCCGTTTTGACGAGGCGCAGTTCCGTCCGGTTGAGCGCTTTCCAAGCTTCCTTGCAGACAATGGAGCTCTGACACCCGGCAAGCAAGCCCCCATCTCTGCATCTCCCGATGGGAGATTTCTTCTCTATTTTGCCGAGGAGCGGGACGCCTACGCCGATCTTCACCTCTACGACATGGTCAACGAGAGAGTGACCGAAATAGCATGGGGAATAGACCGGCGTTTAGATGCGGCTCCGGTTGCATGGTCCCCACGCTCTGACTTTTTTGTGTACGAGAAACACGGCGAGCTTTACTATTTCGCTATTGAACAACACCTCTCAAACCGTCTTCCGGATGAACAACTCAGACACCTGGGGCCTGGAAGTATGCGGAGCCTTTCCTGGAGTTCGGATGGGCGTTTGTATTATATCCGTGGCTCTATTGTCTATGAGCTTTACGATGTTGAGTTCTTTTTGCGGGGTCTCTACAGTCCAGCGCTTGATCCTGGGCGCATTGTAGGGCGGCTTCCGGCCTCATTTGATGCCTCGTTTGACCGATTCTGGGTCTCACCAAGTGCAAGCTCCCTCTTGTTTGAACAGGATGGGCAGAACTTGACCCTCATCAGGCTTGGAATGGGTGAGCACATGGACCGACCGGCCACGCTCCCGTACCTTCTCCTCCCTCGTGGAGCAGATATCACTCGCGTGGTGTGGGGCGCCAGCGAAATAGTCACAATCCTCGTGCAGCTTGGCAACAACAGCGACACCATGGTGTACAGGCTGAACCTTCGAACATCAATATCCGGGGCCGTGTTCCGGCACATGCCAGACACAGGTGTCCAAGATATCTCGCCCTCGCCGAGTGGGCAGCGCATTGCGCTTCTCTACGCGGATCGTGTTCTGATCAAGGACTATGACCGATGGTCCGATATGAACGAGTTCCGCCATCCTGAGCCTTTACATGTGCGGTTTCGCACCGAGAACGAAGTGATCATTGGCGGGCGTTACTACCTTGAGACACGACTGCTTGAGAACTCCGGGCGCACATTCCTGGGCTTCTCTCAAATTGAACAGTATGGCTTTGTTCCGACGGAAAGGGTTTCGGCTGGCGAGGGCAGCAACGGCGCCCGAGAGATCGTACAGCTGCGTTCGGGCGATAGAGTACGTGGCTACGATTTCGCGAGTGAACGGTTCGTTGAAGCGCCGGCAGGGACGGTCCGTGAGGCACAGGGGGCGTCTGGCGAGTTCCGGGTATACCTCCAGTCCCAGGCGGGAGGCCCTCACCAGAACACGATCATGGTGCGCGATATAGCCGCTTTTGGTACATCGCGCTTACTGCCAGCTCCTGAACGGCGTTATGCTGAGTTCCCTTCTGAGGACGATCCCATTGACTTTGACCACTTTCGGCATGGTTCGCGGTTGCGGGCTCGGGAAATATCCTTAGTTTTCAACGCCACCGACAGTGCGCGTGGTTTGCCAAACATCCTGAGGACACTCCAAACCTACGGTATTCGCGCGACCTTCTTCGTGAATGGGGAGTTCATTCGGCGCTATCCCGATGCGGTACGCGAAATAGCCGAGGCAGGACATGAAGTTGGGTCGATGTTTCACTACCATATAGATTTCTCGGACGTTCGCTTTGGGGTTGACCAGGACTTCATTAAACGAGGCCTGGCGGCCAACGAGGACGAGTTCTTTGCAGCCACCGGGCGTGAGCTATCTCTCATCTGGCATGCCCCATACTACCTGGTGAACAGGGATATTGTTGAGGCGGGCAAAGCGCTGAACTATACCTACGTAGGACGTGACGTGGACAGTCTTGACTGGGTTCCGAAACGGAGTCCGGTGGGAATCTCACGGCTCTATCAACCATCGGCTGAGCTGCTTGACCGCGTTGTTGAGTCGGTACTCCCGGGGTCTATTGTTGCTCTGAGTGTTGGCAAACCCGGTGACGGCATGCCTGACGGAGGTCGTGACGACTATCTCTTTGACAGGCTGGATGTGTTGCTCAACAGCCTGATGTATCGTGGGTACAGCGTTGTGCCGGTGAGCACACTCATGGAGCGTGCACGTTAGATCCACACAATTGCTTGAGTCCCATGCCCAAGCGCGATACAATAGGGAAACCAACGAGTTAATAGACCGAACATCGCCGTTTTTTTTCCAAATTAGGCGTAAATTTCCGTGGGTTGGTGGTCGATACTTACAGTATCAGACGGGAGGGAAATAGATGAGCTATCGGGCGAATCCAGTCAACGCATACCGCGAAACTCGCGTTAAGACTGCGGGGCAAGGACAGATCATCGTTATGCTTTACGACGAGGCGCTGCGGCAGATTGATGCTGCTGTCTCGGAGCTTGAGACGTCACGACGCTTGGACTCGGTAAACAACTCTATAGTAAAGGCTCAAGAGATTGTTACTGAACTCATGGCATCATTGGACTTTGATCAAGGAGGGCAGATAGCACAGAGCCTCTTTAGTCTTTATCTCTACTTCAACGGACTCCTTCGTGACGCCAACATGAAGAAAGAGGCTGGACCGCTCAAGACTCTACGTCCCATGCTCTATGAACTCCGCAGCGCCTGGCAGCAGGTGGCCGGAATGTCCGGCTCGGTTCAGGGTGGCTCCTCTTCCGGTTCAGCGGGAATCAACTTCGCGGGATAAAATGGGAGGACACCCATGACGCAGACTACCGAACATGCAGCTCATGTATCTCTGGACCAGGATGAACTGGACCGTCGCAGTGCTGTGCTACGCCGACTTCGCGAACATTTCCTTGCGCAACGAAATCGTTTTCAGGACTACCTGAGCCTGCTCGATGAAGAGAAAGACTCAATAGAGCGTGGTGACGGACGCCTGCTCGAGCGGCAGGTAGAAATGGAAAGCACCATTGTTGGCGAAATCTACGCCTTTCAGAAGGTGATTGACCCACTCGAGCAGTTGTACTCCGAACTCGTTGTCCCCAGCTCGGTACCTGAGGCGGAAGAAGATATACCTGCTCTCCGCGACAGCCTGAGCAAACTACGAGACAAGGTGCTCCTGTCCAACGAGCGCAATCAGCAGCTTCTGAAAGAACGCATGACCGAGATTCAAGGGTCAATTGAACAGATCCGTATTCCCAGCCGTAAAGGCTCACCATACGGTGCCTCGGACGCACCGTCCATGATCGACCTCGGCGCTTGACGTCCGGAGTATTGCCTCCAGTTGGGGTGGTTCATTGGTGAGGTCTTGCCGAGGTTAACCACAATATGAAACCACTCTATCTGTTGGACGCTTACAGCCTGGTATATCGTTCCTACTTCGCCTTCATCCGCAGGCCTCTTCGTGATTCGCAGGGAAAGAATGTCTCGGCGATATTCGGGTTCTTCCGGTCTTTTCTTTCATTCCTCCAACAGTATGATCCCCAGTACTTTGGGGTGATTCTTGACTCTCGTACACCAACCTTCCGGCATGAACGCTATGCAGAGTACAAAGGTACCCGTGACAAGACTCCGGAAGACCTGACGGAGCAGATCCCCTTCATTGAAGAGGCCTTAGAGGCTCTTGGTGTGCCACAGCTTCGCCGCGATGGTTTTGAGGCTGACGATCTCATTGCCACTCTTGCTGAGCGATGTCGGAAAGAGGGGAGAGCGTGTTACGTCATATCCGGGGACAAGGATCTGCTACAGCTTGTCGCAGGCAACACACGAGTTCTCAAGCCCTCGGACGGATCTTTTGAGGACCTGGGCCGTGAGGAGGTGTACGCTGCCTGGGGCGTCTATCCAGAGCAGATCAGAGACTACCTTTCGCTCGTTGGCGATAGCTCGGACAACATCCCGGGTGTAAAAGGCATTGGCGCTAAGGGCGCCGTAGCTCTGCTGCAACGTTACACGACACTCGATGGAATTTACGAGCATCTTGAGGATGTCTCCTCGGCTTCACAGAAGAAAAAACTTGAAGAGGGGCGCGACTCGGCCCTGCTCAGCAGGGAACTCGTAACGCTCATTCAGGATGTAGATCTGCCTACCGATGCCGAGGACCTTCGACTCAACCGACTCTTTGCCGAGAAGGCGTTTGAGCTCTTTGCGGAACGAGGAATGAACAGCGTCATAGAGCAGCTGCGTGCTGTGAAAACCAGCACCCCAACCAAGGAAACGACCGACCAGAAGCGCACTGTCCCGGTGCCCGACATAGCTCCGACAAAGGACCTGCAGGAACCTGATCGATCCGGCTACAAACAAGTGTCGAGCATGGATGAGTTACAGGACTGGATTGGGCGCGCCCGAAAGGCAAAAATTCTTGCTTTTGACTGTGAAACAACCGGGCTCGAAGCGCTTGTGGCAACGCCGGTTGGGTTCTCGTTGTGTGTAGCTCCGGGTGAGGCCTGCTACATTCCGCTATTTGGTCCGGACGGAGTTGTGCTTGAGGAAGAGCCGGTTCGAGAGGCGCTCAGAGAACTGCTTGAGACGGATCCGGTAGCGGTAGTTGGCCAGAATATCAAGTACGACTATCAGGTAATGCTACGATGGGGCGTACACATACAGCGAATTATGTTCGACACCATGCTCGCGGCCTGGCTGATAGACTCGGGTATTTCCCAGTACGGAATGGATGCACTCGCTGAGCGGTTTCTTGGCCTGCGCACATTGCACTACGCCGATGTTGTGCCAGCTGGCGAGAACGGAAAGCCTGGGCCCTTTCACATGACACCGCTTGAGCTGGCAACATCCTATGCCGCCGAGGATGCCGACATCACGCTGCGGCTCTACGAGGCCTTGTCTCCTATGCTCGCAGAAGCTGGGCTCGAGTCGCTTATGCGGGAAATTGAGATGCCGATTGTCCCAATTCTTGCGGACATGGAGCTGCGCGGAATTGGGCTCAAGGTAGCGGTGCTGAAAGAGTACAGCATTGAACTAACCAAGTCTTTGGGTGAGATCGAGGCCGAGATCCACCGGTTAGCTGGACACGAGTTCAATATTGCCAGCACCAAGCAGCTCCAGGAAGTCCTGTTTACCGAACGTAAGCTCAGGCCTATTAAGAAGACCAAGACCGGGTACTCAACAGACACCGATGTCCTGCAGCAGCTGGCAGCCGAGGATCCCGTGCCGGAAAAAGTGTTGCGATATCGGCAGTTGGCTAAGCTCAAGAGTACCTATGTTGACACCTTGCCAGCCCTCGTGAACCCCGAGACCGGACGTTTGCATACTCATTTTGTGCAGACCGGAACTGCGACCGGCCGGCTTTCGAGCAAGGATCCCAACCTGCAGAATATTCCTATTAGGGATGAAGAGGGGCGCCGCATTCGGGCAGCTTTTGTGCCTGACTCCGGGTCAGTCTTTGTCAGCGCCGACTACTCACAGATTGAGCTGGTGGTGCTGGCGCACTTGTCGCAGGATCCGGGGCTGCTGGCAGCCTTCCGATCCGGGCAGGACGTGCACCGCAGCACCGCATCGGACCTGTTTGGAGTGGAACTTGATGAGGTCAGCGCAGATCAACGTCGCGTTGCCAAGACGATAAACTTTGGAGTGATGTACGGTATGTCAGCATTCCGGCTTGCCGGAGAGCTGGGTATACCGCGCGGGCGTGCCGCGGAGTTCATTGATGCGTACTTTGCTAAGTACTCAGGTATTCGCAGTTTCATAGACGCGACGGTTGCCGAGGCAGAACAGCAGGGTGTTGTGCGAACGATGTTCGGCCGTCAACGGGTGGTACGTGACATTAACAACCGCAACAAGACGGTCAAGGCCGGAGCCGAGCGCATTGCAGTCAACACCCCAATTCAAGGAAGCGCAGCGGATATCGTTAAGCGGGCGATGGTTCTGGTACGGGATCGTTTAGAACGCGAGCGGTTGCAGACTCGCATGCTCCTTCAAGTGCACGACGAGCTGATTCTTGAGGCGCCGGAGGCCGAGCGCGAAGCTGCTGAGGCGGTGTTGCGTGAAGAGATGCCGCGTGCTGCCGAGCTTTCGCTGCCTCTACGAGTGAATGTTGAAAGTGGGTATAGCTGGGGAGACCTGCACTAAACATGGCTGAGGCGGTAAGAAACGGGGTCAAGGCCCGAGTGGTGGTTGGCGTTGCGGGAAGCTACTGTGCCGGGAAAAGCACTGTTGCGCAAGGCCTTGGAGAACGCGGTTTTGTGGTGATCAATGTTGACAAGATAGGACATAGGGCACTACGAGAGCTGTCGGATGTGGTGGTTCAGCACTTTGGCTGCCATATACTTGGTGAGGACGGGCTGCCTGATCGGAGAAAGGTGGGCGAAATTGTGTTTGCCAGTCCTCAAGCTCTGGCGGAACTGGAAGCCATTCTTCATCCGCGCATGGTCGAAATTGTAGAACAGCGGCTCGAGGACGAAGCAGGGCAGAACTGTGTTCTTGACGCAGCGCTGCTTTTTCCTATGGGGCTTCACCGGCTATGCGACTTTGTCATGTGGGTTGACGCCTGTCTGCCGCTCAGACTCCGCCGTGCAATGCGGCGCGATAACTGCTCGCTGAGGTCTGTGTTGCGCAGGATTGCACGACAGCGACGACTGAGCGCTAAGTTTTCGGCTGACGTGGTCGATATAGATACTGTGAGAAACTATGGTTCGCGCCGTGCGTTGGATAGAAGGATCGACAGCATTCTTCAACGTCGAGCTGCGGGGTGAACTCAAGCGCGGAAAGGAAGATCGAAATGGAGCAGCACAAGGTTCTAATTATCATTGTCTCGGTCACACTGGCCTTTGCGGCTGTGGTCGGCATCGGAATGGCGTACTTTTATCCGCGCGCAACCGATGACCCGCTGAGCGTCACCCATGACGCAGGGGTGGATCCACGGCGCAGTTTTGACCCTATTGAGTTTATTCGCAGTCCCGAGACAGCCCCCGACTCGGTTGATCTGCTCCGCGAAGAACCCCGCGTTGCAGATGATGATGTCATTATTATTTACGGAGTCGACGACAGCGTCTCACAGTTGCCCAGCGAGCGGAGGCCACGGCCCACCGAACAACCGCGCCCAAGCGTTCCTGTGGAGCCAGCACCTTCTGAGCCTGCCCGGACAGAGCCCGCTCCCGCACCTGCACCACGCGAAGAACCACGACCTGCCGACCCTGCACCGCGCCCAACCGCGCCAGCCGAGCCGCGAGTGCGCGTTACCGAGTACTGGATACAGGTAATTTCCTCACCAAGTCGTGATCGGGTGGAGCAGGCACGTGTGCGCCTGCAGGAGCAGAACCTCGGTAGCCGTATAACCTCAATCGACCACAATAACACTACCTTCTTCCGGCTGCGGGTGGGGCCGTATACCAACAAGGCAGAGGCCGAGAAGTTCCTCGAGTGGGTGCGAGCGGTCGAAGGCTTTGAGGAGAGCTACATCTCCGAGGAATACCCCATGCGGACCGTCAGCGGGTAACGCCACGGGCTCAGCCCAGACGGCGGCCGTCAGCGGGTAGCGGAAGCAGGCCTATGGCTCAGATCTGCCAGTCGGGAGCCTCGCTGCCCTGTTGTTTCATAATGTAGTCGGCTGGCCGGTTGTAAATGGTACTACCGGCTGGCAACGAGTTGGTAATCCATACATTACCGCCGATGATTGACCCCCGACCTATGACGGTGCGTCCGCCGAGGATGGTCGCACCAGCGTAGATGGTGACGTTGTCCTCAATAGTAGGGTGTCGCTTTTTGTTGGCTTCCTCTTTCTTCACACTCAAAGCACCCAGAGTGACTCCCTGGTAGATCTTCACCCCACTTCCAATAACGGTTGTCTCACCAATGACTACACCAGTCGCGTGATCAATAAAGAAGTAGTCGCCAATGGTTGCGCCAGGGTGAATGTCTATCCCGGTCTTTCCATGAATAATTTCACTCATCATTCGGGGTAGCAGCGGTACTCCGGCGATCCAGAACTCATGCGCAATACGGTGGATGAGAATAGCCTCTACGCCTGGATACGCAAGGATTACTTCCTCATGACTCTTGCTTGCCGGGTCTCCCGCAAAGGCGGCCTCTACATCCTTCTGAACGCGCGCTCGAATCTGCGGTAGGCGAGAAAGCAGATCCATAGTGAGATCCTCTGCCTCAGCCCAGGCATTTTGCTCGGGAGGCTCTGTTTCCCCTGCAGTTACGCGCTTAAACCGCATGCTGCTTCGGATCTGGGTTGTGAGTTCACATGCCAGGCGGCTAAGGCGTTCCGATATCGAAAGCCGCAGGTTCTCGTGTGTGAGCGATTCTTCTTCACGGTAGCCGGGGAAAATAAGCGACTCGAAATCCTGCATTATTTCTACAACAACGCTGCGCGACGGTAGGCTTGGACCACTGATGTGGTTAATGCCACCGATCGTGCGATATGACTCATGAACCTGGTCAACAATGTCCTGAAGTGTAGCTTTCATAGCTCCTATCTAGCGTGCTCGGCAGGCATTCTGTCAACCGGTTTTGAAGTCGTATGATGTATCTTGTGACGGTCGGTACCATGGTGCCTCATCCGATAATCTCAGCCGGGGACTTGAGTCGCGTGTGAGGGACGACTACACTTTAGCCTATATGAGAGACACACACCTATACTGGACAGAACGTCAGCGGACCACGGTCCTGGACGGAAAAATTTTCACCATTGAACGAGTCGTTCATGAGTCCGCGGACGGTCGAACGGAACCATTCACCCTGGTAGACTCGCCGGACTGGGCAAACGTCATTGCGGTAGTCAAAGATGAGCAGTTGCGAGACTGCTTTCTTATGGCGCGTCAGTACAGGCATGGTGGCGCCTGCCTGTCTTTGGAGTTCCCAGGGGGCATGGTAGACAAGGGCGAGACTGCCCAGGAGGCTGCGGCTCGCGAGCTCAGGGAAGAGGCGGGTTATGGAGCCAAGGAACTGAGGTTTCTTGGTGCAAC
>SLAA01000023.1 GCA_007127105.1 Spirochaetales bacterium
ACCATGAGTTCCTGCTCAAGGGCGATGTATTCACTCAGGACGTTATTGACACCTGGATTGAGTACAAAATGGAGAACGAGGTACAGGCACTTGACCTCAGGCCACACCCCTGGGAGTTCGCTCTGTACTACGATATCTAAGGATATCTGAACAAGTCGGCCTCGCGCCGACCTTACACCTGTCGGCCTCGCGCCGACCTTACAACTGGTAACGGTACACGTTACGTGTTTCCTCTCTTGTGTTTGGGCCCCGGATTTCACCTCCCCGGGGCCCTTTTTTGTGGGTGGCGTGCTTTCTGCAGAAGAAGGTGCTATGCTACAGATACAGGAAAACTAGGAGGAAGAGATATGAGAACTACAGGACGAGTCGCAGTGGTCCTGGGACTGGCAGTTGCAGCACTGCTTTTTGTGAGTGCTCCGGCTTATTCCCAAGATTTTAGCGACATTGATGCAGCTGAAAAAGTATTTGAAGACTTTGCCTCCGGCGTTGCAGGTGCGCTGCCGCTTAACTCATCAATTGGGCTAAACTGGTCTAGCGCACACATTGGGCAGGTACTGGGGTTTCCACCGCGATTCGGCATTGGGCTGACCATGGGTGCAACAACGCTCCCATACTCGGCGCTGGGTTCCGCGGTAGATGACTTAGGTGCATCAGACTTGAAAGATGTGCCTTTTGCAGAGGTGCTGGGGCTTCCTATTGCAGGCTACACCGTAGATGCGCGCATTGGCGGCTTTATTCTGCCTTTTGACGTAGGGCTCAAGGTTGGTGGCATTCCAGCCAACACCAGCGTTCCGGTACCGGGCCTCGGCACGGTAGATATGGACTACCTGCTTGTTGGCGGTGACGTTCGGTACCGTGTCGTAGAGGAACGTGGCCCGCTTCCAACTGTGAGCGTGGGCGTTGGTTTTAACTATCTGCGCGGTAAAATTGGGATCGACGGCGTACTGGGCGATGTAACCATCCAGAGCGTAGAGACGTCAGAGGGCACGGTCGATGTGCTTCTCGAGGACCCGTCTTTGGAGTTTGAGTGGTCTTCACGCGTGCTTGACTTCAAGGTGCAGGCGAGCAAAGATATCTTGATTCTTACCCCGTACCTCGGTCTGGGCGCATCCTACGCCTGGAGCGAGGCCGGTGGTGGTGTGCGGACACGACTGAACGTTGATGGGGGAACGGAGGAGCAGCGACAAGCTGTTATCGACGAGTTTGACCAGTTCGACACCGACGGCTTTAGCGTAGCCAGCAACGTGCAGGGCTTTGGCCTGCGGACATTTGGCGGGTTCTCGGTTAACGTGCTCATAGCTCGACTGGACTTCACGCTCATGTACGACTTCCTGGGGCAAAACATAGGTGCGACAACAGGCGCGCGTATACAGCTCTAAGAGTAGCTACATACATGTAGGGCCCCCAGGATCCGTCTTGGGGGCTTTTTTTTAACTTTTTTCTCAAATGAACAATCAGCGTGCACGTTTTGTATGTAGTAACCAGTAAGGGCGCACCATGGTTGCGCGGGGCTGTAGCCTTGCGGCGTCCGGAAGGGGGGTCTATGCAACACAAGGGGCGCGTCGTTTTCGTGGTGTTTCTGCTTGCCGCGGGACTGGGAACTGCCTGGGCGCAAAGCACCGCGACGCTGGGGTCGGGGCTGCGGGTGATGCAGCACCGGGCGCGTGATCAGTTTACCGAGTTCGCCGACATGGGACTCATAGGCCAGCCGGTAGGCGCGGCTGTGTATCTGGGTTCGCGCTACGGCCTCCATATGGGAGCTGAGCTTGTCCGCCCCTATCTGGCCTGGGTAGATGGTGAGTACCTGGAAAGCGGGGCTGCCCGGTATGGTTTTGGGTTCTCGCTCGGGTTGGGAACACGTCATAACTTTTCGGACAGACGCTTTCTGCTGGCAAGCCTGGGGCTCGCCGCATCGGGGTTGGCCATAGATCATGAGGACGATGCGCGCTACGCATACTCCAACTGGGGGCCGGGTGCACAAGCTGCTATGTACTTCCGCACGAGGCACAACATTTACGCCTTTGCAGGGGCGGGACTCAACTACCATCCGGACTTTAATCCGGTTGGCAACTCTCGCTATAAGAGTGGCTTTTCAGGCGGGATAAACCTGGGCATAGCGGCGGCCGCACAACCGCGGAGGACCTATGTAGCTAAACCTTGACAAAGCCTTTGCAATCTCCACCGGGTCGTCTTACAATGGAGACTCGGAGGTTGGTGCATGCAACAGGCGTTAGTAACACAAAATGAGGGGGCAACCCACGAGCTGATACGGTCATTGCAAGAGTCGTGCGTTGACTGCAATGAGTTTGAAAAGGCTCGGCGCGTTGCACGCATTGCACTGGGAGCGGAACCACTGGGCCCCGAGACCACGGAAACTCGCATTGGTTTCTGGTTTCCGGGCAGGGAGGCGCTCGTCAAGCAGGGAGCATCGCTTGAACTGGAGCTGTTCCTTCCTCCGAATGGCTTCCGTTTTCAGGATTTGAGTCCCGGTCATGCCCAGACCCTGGAGTTTACCCGTTGTCGAGTCCCCATGGTCGGTTTTGGCGAGTATCTTGTGGGGGTGTACTCCGGGATTCCGGGAGGGAGCCGTGACACGGCCGGGGCGCTGTACTGTCTGCGGTACATCAGCCCAAAGGGAGTTGAGTTTCGTGTGCGTGACCCATTGGCTGCATCTGCTCCTCTGGGAGCCTTTGCACCACCGGAGATCTACGACATGGCCACGTTACTGGCCTCACGTTCGGACAAGGAGTACTTCAGGCAGTGGGCGCGCGAGCAGTATCCGGACGGCTCGTATCGCGCACGGGATATCGGCAGCACGCTTGAGATTCATGTTGGTACCGCTACCGCAGAAGGCACGGTGGCGGCCCTCACCCGGCGCTACCAGGATCTTGCAGAGCGCATTCGTGCCAACCAATCGGCGGGCTTAGACCCCTATGCTGGCATGAGCGCCGCCGAAAAGGCACTCCTGGGGTATGACAGCGTAGAGCTCATGCCGGAGGTGCCGCAGGCCGAACGCAGCATGCGTGATTTTGGCGAGTTCTTTGTGGTGACCGAGGTGCCTGCCGCAGGAAATGGAACAAGGCCGGATACGCGTGTGGCATCCGTGCAGGTAAGCCTTAAGAAACCCGACCTCAAGGGGTGGGGCTACGATGTGGTGCTGTACGGCACCGCTGCGCTGAACCCGGGAATTCTTGAGACAGGGCGTCCGGATGAGTTTCTTGAACTCATAGAGACTCTCCACACCATGCCGGGCAGGCCCATACAGGTCGCGCTTGACTCGGTGCTCGGCCATGCTGACTTTCAGGGCGCGGAACTCCTGCGCACATTTGACGTAGACTCGCCGGAGCTCCTCAAGTACCGGCACAGTCGCTACCTTGCTGGGCCAAACATGTACGGTCGCGATGTACGCTATGGTGACCCAACCGTCCGCGCCATACTGCTGGAGATGTACCACCGCAAGAACAACTACGGCATTGATGCCATTCGGGTGGACGGTGGTCAGGACTTTGTAAAGGACATAGACGAACTTACCGGCCTCAAGATTCAGGACGACGAGTTTCTCAATGCCATGTCAACCGAGGTGCAGCATGTCGCCGGCATAACGCGGCGACTCGACATTAATATAGAGGATGGCCGGCCGTGGCCGGACGATCTGAACTGGATATACAACTCAACCTATCTCTGCCATGTCTGGGAACGGAACCTGCCCTTTGGTGACCGCACCAAGCAGTGGAGCCCGCTCATTTTTGCGCACAACGTGCATGCTAAGTTCAAGTGGTTCTACACAAAATGGGATCGTTTCAAGGATGTGTTCAAGGAAGGATCGGACTGGATCACCGGTAACTCCACCCATGACAACGCCCGCTATTTGTACCGCATGACCGCAACTACACCAAGCAGCAAGTATGTGCCCGGGGCTCCCTTAGAGGAGTACTACAACAACGACCTTGGCAGCGAACTGCCCGAGGTCGCCTACCGCGCATTGAACAACCCTGCCCTCACGGCACTGAACCTGGGCTTCTTTCCCGGCTCGCCCATGTTTTTCTACAACTCTACCGTGGGGACACCATGGCTGTTTTTCCGGGATCTGGGCGACTTCTATGATACCAAAATTGTGGCCGACGAGGCTGCGCCGTTCCTGGTCTGGTATGTCCCAGAGACCATGTATGCGGCGCCGCAGCATTTCCGCCGGTGCAAGGAGCTCGGGTTCGACACGCGGGTCTCCCTGGTTGCCAGGCCGGGCAGCAACGACACGCCCGGGTTTCTTGACGAGCTTAATCGCCTTACTTCGCTCATTAAAACAGACGCGCGGATCTTCCTGTATCTCTACGACTCACCTTCCCGGGTCGGCGGCTACGCGGACAGGACAGAGCTCGAGACCCGCATTGAAAGGTTACTCAGTCCACAGACCGGAGAAGATGAAGGCAGGCGCGCTGTTCTGGACAGGCGCATAGCTGCTGACCGCTTTGAGTCAGACCGCAAGCTCGGCTACTGCCTGGCCATGATTCCCACCGCCCGGGAGCACCTCGCAGCCGACCGGCGCGAACTGCCGGCAAAACATCAGCCCGAACTGAAGCATCAGGAAGCAAAGCTCTCATTCCTTGCTGAGCTTGCCGAACACGGCCATGAGACATCGCTCAGGCTTCTTCTTGAGGACGCAGCCTTGGTGGACGACTACGACATAGACAGCTGGGCTGCCGATGCGGGCCTCCTCAGCGCCACGCCGCCACCAATGCGGCCGCTGGATGGTGAGAAGCTGCGAAGTTTCGCTCGCGCCTTCCAGCTCGACGCCGCAGAGATTTGTAACGTGGTGCATCACGCCGGTAGCATGAGTCAGGACTTTGCCGAGTTCGCGCTCAAACTTCGGCTGTTCCGGCAGGCTAATCCCTGGCTTGCCGACAACCCGAGCAACGACATCCATTTTGACTTCTTCAACCGGAATGTGGTCGCCAATGGCGCTCGCCATCTTGGCGGGTGGAGCGACAAGGGTGACATTATTCACGCCAACACCCTCTACTACGGCTGGCGCAGCTCCCCGGACAAGGCGCGGCAGATTCTGGTCATTGCAAACATGGAGGGCCGTCCACTGCGACGCTACTCCCTGCGTTTTCTGCTACCGGTGGACGCGGTGTGGCACCGGGTGCTGGTTTCTCCGGGCATGGCCGACATCGCCCCGGATATCATTGACAGAACCACGGTACTCAAGGACTTTCGGGGTGGCGAGGTGCTGCTCTATGAACGATACTTGTAGAGTCGGGCCGCTGCGGCGCGGCTTGAGTAGCCGTCTGCAGCCGTGTTGAGTATACTCGCGACACAGCAGGTGCCGTAGGTGTAGCAGGTGCCGTAAGTGCAACAGGTCAGGAGGCAGCATGAGCAACTCAGCGTGGTGGAAGGACGCAGTCTTCTACCAGATCTACCCGCGTAGCTTTCAGGACAGCAACGGCGACGGCATAGGCGACCTGCCGGGCATTACCTCACGGCTGCCGTACTTTTCCGGAAGTGAAGACTCGCTGGGAATAGAGGCGCTGTGGATATCGCCCTTTTATCCCTCCCCCATGGTCGACTTCGGCTACGATATCTCAGACTATACCGATGTCGACAAGCTGTTTGGCTCGCTCGAGGACTTTAAGACTCTGCTCGCCGAGGCCAAGCGTCTCAACATAAAAGTCATTATTGACCTGGTGATAAACCACACATCAGACCAGCACCCGTGGTTCTTAGAAGCGCGCAGCAGCATCGACAACCCTAAGCGCAACTGGTACATCTGGCATCCCGGCCAACCACGCACCGGCCCTGCCAAGGCCGCGGGCAAGCGACCCAAGCGACCCAACAACTGGATATCGATGTTTGAACTCCGCAATGCCTGGTGGTGGGAACCGACAACCAAGGAGTACTACTACGGCAGTTTCACCCGCAATCAACCCGAGGTGGACTGGCGCAACCCCGAGCTCAAGCGGGCAATGTACAACGTCATGCGCTTCTGGCTGGATCTGGGTGCGGACGGGTATCGAATTGATGTCGTGAACTGGTTCATTAAGGACGATCAGTTCCGCAACAACCCATTCTCGTTCAACGTGGATCCTGATCTCTTTCAGAAGCATATATACGACCGCAACCGCCCCGAGACGCATGACATCTGCCGCGAGATGCGCCAGGTAAC
>SLAA01000107.1 GCA_007127105.1 Spirochaetales bacterium
CAGTAATGCCAGTAATGCCAGTAATGTTGGACGGAGGGGCAGCCTGATGTACATAGCTATCTTGATCCTGAAAAGTGAGGCTTACGCCAAGCAGGTAGTCTCCACACTCATTGAGTTTGAGATCTTCGACGCAACCGTGCTCGATGGTGAAGGTTTAGAGAACGTAGCCACCGAGACTATGCCTGTACTCAGCGAGATTACATCTTTGTTTGGGCAGGAGATTTCCTTCAACAAAACCATGATCTTTGGCAGTAAAGATCGTGACACAATTGAGCAAATCAACCGCTCGCTCAAGGATCAAGGGATAGACTTCACCCAGCCGGAAGTAGGCACACTCATGGCCTTTCCGTGTGAGCTCTACATTACCGAAGGATAAAGGTCATGGATTTACGTCATTCGGCCATACTTCGCATAACTGTAGGAATGCTGTTTCCGTTCATAGTTATGTTCGGCTTCTACCTCGTCTCGTATGGTGCCAATTTCCCAGGCGGCGGATTTCAGGCGGGGGTGGTGTTCGGCACCGTGGTTATTGTGGTGGAGATGATTTTTAACAGTCAGATCTTTGACAATACCTTCTACATGGTCATTGAGTTCATTGGGATTATATTTCTTTTTGCGGCCTTGATACTCGGGTTCGTGTTCACAGGATACTTCTTCTCGGGCCTCTACGGAGTAACGAGCGCCAGCCCTATGTTCTCGAACGTCTTCTACTGGTTGCTGAATATTGCTATCTACTTTGAGGTATCAGGATCCCTTATTCTGATTTACCGTTCGCTCATTCACTGGAAGTACGATGAACCATACGAAATGTAACAAAATTGTGTTCGACATCGTTGTGGCGCTCTTCCTGCTCGGAGCGCTCATCTACGTCGCTATCTATATGCAAGGCATTGAGCTTGTCTTTCACGAAGAAGTCCTTGACTTCAAAGCCATTGCCGAGCACATGAACATTCAGAACATGGTCGCGGTTGTGTACTTGGGGCCTCGCATCTTTGACACCTTCCTGGAGGTCAACGTAGTGATCCTCACGGTGTTTGGAATGAAGTTTATTCGGAGTGCACACCATTGACCTTGCTTATACTCTTTATTGGCCTCTATGGCCTCATAGTCAGTGATAATCTCATTCGTAAGATCATGTGCCTTACGATTGTTCAGGGTACGGTTATCATGTCCTTTCTTACCAGCGGTTTTCAAATCAATGCCGCAGCTCCCATTCTCAGCGTTCCCGAGTCGGCATTTGTGGATCCTGTTCCGCAGGCCCTGATGCTTACCGCAATTGTTATTGGCGTCTGCTTTAACGCCCTGGCTTTGGCTTTTGTCGTGCGGTATTTCCAACAACATGGCACCATAGAGGTATCCGAGATTCATGAACGTTAGCCCCCTCCTCCGTGGACTTATTATGTTTTTCCCGGTTCTACCGCTGATTGGAAACGTAGCGGTACTGAGCGCGAAGTACGCCATTAAACGGGATATATCGGTTGGAGTCATTGCTGCGACCATTGTTGTACAGCTTGCCGCAGGTGCGTTTATTATCTGGTCATTTGTCGGGTTTGAAGGCACATACCGGATGGCGCTGTCGGAGTGGGACTACTCCATTGTTTTTGCTTTTGACGGGTACAAAGTGTACTTCCTGGCCGCCTACCTGACGCCACTGTTGTTCACGCTGTTCAGGCTGCATCTGCTCAAGACGCAGTACGTGCGCATCATTTTCCTGTTCTATCTTGCAGGTTGTAGCGGACTGCTCATGACCGGCGATGTATTCACCTTCTATGTGTTTTACGAAGTCATGATCATGGCCGCCTACGTGCTCATAGGGGTGAAGAGCAAGTACTACGCCTCGATCAAGTACATGATTATTGGGGCCTCAAGCTCGGCCCTTTTCCTGGCGGGCATTATTCTGCTGTACGCTTCGGGTTCATATTTTGGGTTCTCGTTTGTGGATGAGATCCAGAGTTACAGTGAGCACAATCTTAAACTGGTTATCCTGCTGTTCAGCACCGCCTTTTTTGTAAAGGGGGCCTTCTTTCCGGTCTCGAGCTGGGTGAGCACCTGCCACTCGGCTACCAACTCAATTATCTCGGCCTTCCTCTCGGCCTTTACTATTTTTACCGGAATCTACGGGCTCTATTATCTGGTACTGCAGCCTGCGCATCTCCTTGGCTTTGATGCAATCTTTGACTTCCTGCGCATACTCTCGGTGCTCACCATGCTGTTTCCGGCGCTGTTTCTGTTCTTTGAGCCGCACCTCAAGCGCGTCATTGCCGGAACCACGGTGTTCACCATAGGCTTTATTGGTCTTATGCTGTCGTACAGAATGTACGAGGTCGCCTTTGCCTACATCGTAGTTCATGGTCTGTACAAGTGCCTGTTGTTCCTTCTGTACGACCAGTTTGAGTACGACGACACCAATCAGGATGCACTCCGCTTGGCTGGCAGCTGGAAGGCTCTGGCCGTCACCGCACTGGGTATTGTGTTCACGACCGGGTTTTTCCCGGCGCTCACCTACCATCTTAAGTATCAGTTTATTGGTCAACATGCCGGCTTCCGACTCATTGTCTATGTGTCAATGTTTCTGGTGTTTGCCGCATTCTTTAAGTTTCGCTACACAATTGTGAAAAAGAAAGAGAACAACCTGTTCTATCTGACATTCATTGCGGTCTTTGCCGCGTTCTACTGGGTCTTCCCCTACCCCTTTGCCAGGATTGGCCCCACCTTTGCCATTGACCTTGGCATTATGCTGGTGGCCTTATTTGGTGCCCGCAAACTCTACACCCTGCTGTCCGGCCTCGCGCGCATGGACACACGCTTTGTGTTTCGAAACCTTAACTATGAGTTGCTGTACCTGGTAGTCTTGTTTCTGGTAGAGATGGTGTACTTGCAGTTGGTGGTGTTCTAAGCAGGCAAGCAGGCCGCGCTCGGCTAGCTGCTGCGGCCCTCGGTGCCGACGACTCCCCACGGGAGGAGTTGTCCACCGCGCCGTTGCCAGTCCTGCAGTGAGCCGTCGTATACCCGAACCCGCCTGAACCCAGCCAGCCGAGCTGCGAACGCGTTGTGTGCCGCAGAGTATCCACAACCACAATAGAAAATGCATTCCATGTTCGGTGCGATTCCGGCCTGCGCAAATACGCGGACCAGGTCTTCTGGCTCACGCATAACCGGATAGCGGGTAACACGAAAGGTACGCACATAGGGCAGGTTCGTGCTGCCAGGAATGGCTCCGCGGGCGAACTCCTCCACCGGCAGCGAGTTGCATACCACCTTAGTGCGACAGTTCAGTCCCAGCAAAAGGTAGGTGAAGTCGGCAGTTTTACTTTCATCCGCAATGGGCAAAAAACTACCTCGTTGTATGCGTTGTTGTTGAGGACTCATTAAGCCCACGTTACTGCGCCAGGCCCGCATCCCGCCGTCCAGCACCCGGACATCTGGGTGCCCAAAGTAGTCAAGCGCCCACCATAATCGGGAGGCCAGATAGCTTCCGCCCTCGTCGTAGACAACCACAGTGGAGTCGGAATCTATTCCCGCACTCTGAAAGAGCTCACACGCGCGGCCTTCATCCAGCAGCATGTTGGGTACTTCTTCTCCATTGGAGAGGGTTATACTGTCGTCCAATTCGGCCGGTGACAGGCACACCGCCTCAGGTATATGGTCCCGTTCATAGGCCGCCCGCCCCCGAGCATCAATTATTCTGATGCGGTCTCCGGTGAGTACCTTAAAGAGTGTACTTGGCTCAATGAGCAGTTTACGTGCCATTTATTTCAGTATAGGGAGCTAAATGAAAAACCGTCAACGGTAAGTGAGACTATATCTGAGAGGTTCTTGTATTGTTAGAAGTTCAACCACCGGAATCCGAAACACAACCGCGTTACCCTCACGCCGACCACCCTGTTGGGAGACAAGTTGCCCATCAACGGACACACGCAGCTCAATTGCCGCCTCAGAAACCACCCTGCGGAGCACGGCTGCATCCTCATATTCTTCCAGAGCCCAGACGATATACTCAACGTACTCATGAGGGGTCATGTCCTGCCCTCTGGGTGGCAAGAGAAACTCGGCAATTTCCCGAATTGGTGTGAGTGAGAGGAGTTCACGCACCGTAGTCGGGTTCAGGAAGATGTGCAGGGTTTGTTCCTGTCCGCTCCGCTCCAGACTAAGCAGGTCGTTGTTGCTACCGTCTCGGGCGGCAGCAATGCGTGCTACATCGCGGAAGCTCAGCTGGAGCTGTAACACATTGTTCTGCGGAGTCTCGGCCGACACAAGATCAAGCGCATCATTGGCAGCAAACACCTGCTCCATTTCGTCCAGGTCAAATATCGGCGTGTCAGCCGGATCGACATCAAACAGTCCCTGCAGGTCGGCAAGATAACGCACCAGGACCTCATGCACCTCCATGCGCAGCTCGGTGGTACCCGAGCCGTCGGCTCGCAGATGCAGTTCCTGCTGCGAGGTGCAGCCAAGTAAGAGGAGCGACGCAAGGGCGACGGCGCTGGCCACGGCAACGGCCACCGACGCTCGGGCCACAAAGGGGAATCGAACAAGCTTTGATGTCATGCGCCTGAAGATATCGCAGCCAGTCAAGCTTGTCCAGGGTGGGCTGGCCGGAGGCTCGGCGGCGAGGCCAGGGCGCAATCACGCTGTACGTATCGATAAAACGTCCAATGTACACAATGCAACTTAAACTACATATTTCCGAACTGTGTAGTATTCATGTCAAAAATTGTCGGGTTGACGGACAGAATATTCAGGTACAGCATTAAGTTGCTGCACTAGGCATATTGCCAAATTGATCAACTCTGGCTGGCCGAACGCAGAGCGTGCGAGATAAGCGCGCAGAAACTCAAAGAAGGGAGAAACCAATGGCAGAAAGCGACAAGATGATGGCGATGGTGTATCACGGCCCCGGAAACAAGGCGTGGGAATCGGTACCTCGTCCCACAATTGACAAACCTACAGACGCCGTGGTCAAGCTTGTGAAAACCACCATTTGTGGCACGGACCTTCACATCCTCAAGGGTGACGTCCCCGCAGTAACCGACGGCCGTATCCTTGGGCACGAAGGTGTTGGTGTTATTGAAGAGGTCGGGGGTGCGGTGAGCAACTTCAAGAAGGGAGACCGTGTCTTGATCTCGTGTATTACCTCATGCGGAAAGTGCGAGTACTGCAAGAAGCAGATGTATTCCCATTGTGAGGATGGGGGCTGGATTCTGGGTCACCTTATAGATGGAACCCAGGCTGAGTACGTCCGCATTCCACACGCAGACAACAGCCTTTATCCAATTCCTGAAGGAGCCGATGAAGAGGCCTTAGTCATGCTGAGCGACATTCTCCCAACTGGCCATGAGATTGGTGTGCAGTATGGCGCTGTCAAACCTGGTGATGTCGTAGCAATTGTTGGCGCGGGACCTGTTGGTATGTCGGCGTTATTGACCGCGCAGTTTTACTCCCCTGGTGAGCTTGTAATGATTGAC
Source organism: Spirochaetales bacterium (assembly GCA_007127105.1). Lineage (GTDB taxonomy): Bacteria > Spirochaetota > Spirochaetia > DSM-27196 > SLAA01 > SLAA01. The sequence goes on from SLAA01000107.1 coordinate 5,466, forward strand.
GTTGACGATGCGCGGCTGGAAATGGCCAAGAAGTTTGGAGCCACCAAGGTGATCAACAGCTCGAAGGTAGACCCGGTTGAAGAGCTTATGAAGATGACCAAGGACGGGGTCGATGTTGCTATAGAGGCAGTAGGTATTCCCCAGACCTTTGACATCTGCCAGAGTGTGGTGCGTCCTGGCGGCCATGTGGCCAATGTGGGCGTGCACGGCAAGAGCGTTGACCTGCAGATCCAGACACTCTGGATTCAGAACATTACCCTGACCACCGGACTGGTAAACACCAATACTACCCCCATGCTGCTCAAGACGGTACAGGCCGAGAAGCTGCTACCCGCGCAGCTGATCACCCATCATTTTGAGTATGACCAGTTCATGGAGGCCTATGAGGTCTTTGCGAACGCAGCCAAGGAAAAGGCGCTGAAGGTCATTATTACCAACAACGGCTAATTGGAAAAGTGAGACACTGAGACACTGAGACCCACGTGCGGCGCCGCCCGGGCAACCGGGCGGCCTGCTTGCGTCCTGTGGGACGTGCGCAGTGCTTGCGTCCTGTGGGACGTGCGCCGTGCTTGCGCCCCGCAAGTTTGGCGGGTATAGTCAGCGCATGAAAGGTGTTATTGTTGCGGCCGGTTATGGAACACGCTTCCTCCCGGCTACCAAGACCGTTCCCAAGGAACTGCTTCCGC
>SLAA01000077.1 GCA_007127105.1 Spirochaetales bacterium
AGCACCGCCTCGTCACGGTCGGATCGTGAGAAATCACCGTCGCCGTCTATTTCCCATGGCCAAAGGTACCCGGCCTCAATGCGGAAGAGCCGCAGGATATCAATGCCGAGCTCGCCGTAAACTCCCATGGTTGTCAGGTCGTAGATTTCGTTATCAGGGTCATTAAGGTACTGAAAAATCTGGAGGGTTCGTTCTGCACGGTTGCGGTCGTATGCCGCATTGTACACACCATGTTGAAAGATTCCACGGCTGTAGCGGTACTCGCCCTTGTAGTCGAGTGCAAAGAAGTGTCCGGTGAGTCCGGCGGATGCGCCGTAGTTTCTCAGCTCTTGCTTGCCCCAGTCAAAGAGAACCTTTTCCTGGAGCCCCTTTTCCAGGCCTCCGTTGTCGGGGTCGCCAAAATCATTGCGCAGGTAGGGCAGGAGACCGCCAACCTCGCTATACAGAATAAGTGAGACTGGACTGGTTTCAAGCAGCGGGAAGTCAATGTCGGCGGCGACATTCAGCAGAACCGGATCCGCGTCACGAATCAGATCTACGCCAGGAACGCTGAATCCGCGTAGAGAATCGCCGGGGTAGATGTCGGCAACCGCGCTCACTCCCAGTGCGGCACGGAAAAGGGGAGCCGCAGGGCGCATATACAGCCGGGCACCAGAGATCTCGGCACCGACGACATCGTTTGTCATGGCCTCAAAGCCACCGTAGGTTCCATCTACGCCCAGGTTAAGGCCCAGTCGCCGCACGGCCGGGAACTCGCTGTCGTTGGCGTAGCGGTTCATGAGCAACCCGTGACCAAGGGTGATGTTTGTGAGATTACCAGCGCGAATGAAGAAGGGGTCGCGACGTTGGCCAAACTCGATGTAGCGAATTTTCAAGCTGATGTCACGCGCAAGGTCCTCAACTGCGGCCTCGGTATCATTGCTCCAGCTGTAGTCGCTTCCGAAGCTCCACTCGTTATTGCCTCCGGGCCTATACCACTCGTTGGGGTTAAAGAGATCCTCCTGGTAAATGAAGGGAAGATACAATGCCGCTCTAAACCTGCCTATCTGGATCCGTGGCTCCAGAACAACCCGGGAGAAGGTCTCACCCTCAATGGTGACCGCACCAAACTGAAGGCCAAGATAGTTGGCCATTCTCTCGAAAAGCTCAGCACCCGGAGCGGTCTCCGCCTCGGGTTCCGGAGCAACCGCCTCGGGCTCGGGTTCAGGTTCAGGCTCCGGTTCAGGTTGGGGTTCAGGTTCAGGCTCGGGTCGTGGTACAGCCTCCGGGTCCAGCTGCTCGAACTCCAGCTCGCCGAACTCCTCGGCAAGGTCAGCAGGAGTGAGGTTGACGACCTGCATCACCTCCGCGAGCCCGTCCGCACTCTGCCCCTGAGTGACCGGAATAGTCTCACCGGTCTCGGTGTTGGTCAGCTCCACCAGGCCACTGCGGACCACAAGCCGCGCCCGTTCACCCGGGTCATGCTGGAACAGAAAGTCGGTGCCACGGACACCGCCAACCACCGTGCCAGCGCGAACCTGGAGCCGGTTACCAGCAATAGTACCGGTAACGCCGCGAACTCTGCCACTTACAAGATTCAGGTTTGTACTTGGGGCCTGGTTGCGCCCTTGTATGCTCTCGAGCGCGAACTCGGTGTTGGTCGCTATTCGGAGAATGGTGCCGGAGGGCAGTACCTCTACCTCGGCAGAGGAGTTCTGGTTAACAATGCGGTCGCCCGGAAGCAGAGCCATGCCAAAGTAATGCTCGTACCGAAAGCCCTCGGAGTTGAAGACCTCAAGGCCGTCCTGATTCGAGTAGTACACCAAAAGAGCAACTGGTTCCTCGTTCTGAGCCAGCAGTGTCTGCAGTCCCAAGGTGCTTAAGAGTACCAGAACTGCTGCGAAAAGCCTCAGGCTTGGTCGCTGGCGGGCGGAAACAGCTACGGCGGTTTGTATGTGGGTCATTTCCGTCCTCCTAATTGAGCGCAATTGTGCTTTCAAGACCAGAGCGTACTGTCCAGGGGTCGTCCCCCATTTGCTTTCGAAGTGGGTCGTGTCGGACATGATAGAACAGTGAAATAACCGCCGGTCCGGTGCGATAGTTAATGCGGCTGCCTATGCGGGTCCGTTCAAGGCTTCCTAAATCGTCCAGGTCTTTAATACCTTCCTTGATGTACTCAGCAGAGATAGATACGCCCGGTACTATGCCTTCGGTGAGCAGCAGCTCTGAGCGGAGGGTTGGCCGCACGCCATCTACATTTCCAAAGGGCCCTTCAAGACTGCTCCGGAACACAAGCACATCCTGAAACAGAGAGAGTCCAGCCCCGACAAGATAGCCCACATGCCCTTCACGCAGAGTGTCCTTGGAAGAGTACACCGCGTAACGCTCCGGGCGAAAAAGGTCATAGGTGGAGTCAAAGTAGCTGGGAATGAAGTTATCTCCCAGAAAGCGGAGCTGAGACTGGAACAGCAGTATTCGCAGGGCGCGCCCGTCCAGGCCAATCTGTCCGCCAAGAGTGTCACCGTCCTGCACCGCCAGGTCAGCGCCAGCGTTCAGGCTGACCGGTGGTGCGGCAAGAAGCGGCAGACGCAGGTCACCGCCAAGAATTACGACCTCGTCGGGATCAAAAGGAGTCGTCGCGTCGTCAAACAAGGGGTCACGTTCAAGGAAGTAGGCAGGATCCCGGTCTGCTGCAGCCGTAAACCCGAGTTGCAGGCGGGAGAGTAGCGGTGACTGCATTCCAAGTAAGGGTCGGGCATACAGGCGAGCTCCGAAAAGATCAAAGGCGGCAAGGTTGCCAACAAAGCTTTCCATACCCAGATAAGGAAAACCCACCGCAGCGCCGTCAAAGTCAAACTCGGCGCCAAAAACAGGAAGATCCGGACGGAACAGCGTGTTCCGGTACCGCCCCACTATAAAACCGTTGCCCAGGGTCACCGCATCTAAACCACCTAAGCGGGCATAGATCGGGTCACCCTTGTGGGCCCAGCGGATGTAACGGATCTTTGGCAGATACACCTCAAGAAACTCAGAGAAGTCTTCTGCTTCCCAGTCTTCCTCGCGCACCTCAAAATCGGTGCCGTCACTACCTCCGGTGAAGCGGTAATGCAGCAGGAGGTCAAAGCCGACCCCAAACTGGCCTACCGTGAGCTCTGGTACGAATCCAAGGGCTTGAAAGGTTATGATCTCACCCTCGGAGTCCGAGTAACTCTGGACGCCAAAACTCAGTCCAAGGCCAAAGTTGACCTCCGGGCGGCTCGGCTCGGCTGCTGTTGCAGACTCAACCTCACTCTCCTGTGCCGTACTCAACTGAACTGGATACATGGCAAGGAACATGGCAAACAGCAAGAAAACTGTGAAGTGTTTCAATCCGGCCTCCTTAGGTGTGATCGCTACAAGACGAGAGTGCAGGTGCACAATATACTACATCGCTTGGGAAATTGCGGCTACCGGCTTAGTACTCAATGACGGCTTCAATACCGCCCTGTACGCCAAGCAGTGTCTGGTTTACTACATCGCCGTCCTCGACATTAAAGGGCTCACGTCCGACTCCAAGGTCCAGATACACGCGTACCGCACCCCGGTCTGGGATTTCAAGCTTGCTTTCATGTCCAAACACTATCGTCAGGAGATCACGCTCCGGGCGTTGTTCGTTCCGTCGCTCTGAAAGGGTAATGCGCTCGGTGTTGCGAATGAAGGCGCCGCGCTCCACCAGTGGGTCCAGGCGGCGGATTCCAAACAGGGAGTCCGGGTATATGCGCCACTCGTACCGAGCCCGCCCGGCGACCTCCCGCCGAAAATACTCCTCTATCTCAAACTGAAGCAGACTGTCCAGGGAGAGCGTACGGTCGCCTGAGGCAAAAAATCGGGTGGTGTTTTCAAGGCGTATTCGCTGCAAGGTAGTCGAGTCTGGCTCACGATGCCGCAGTGAGTACTCAGCCCTGTTACTCAGCTCATCACTCTCGTAGCGTTGGGTGAGCGGGTAGGCACCCAGGCTGCCGAAGAGATTAAGTGCAACAGACTCCAGGCTCAGGTTGATACCCCGTGTGTCGGTGAGTGAGTCCTCTCGCCGTAGAAGCTCGCGGTCTACGGTGAGTGCGGCGTTTGAGGGTACATACAGGTCACGCAGACGCGATCCGAAACTCCGCTCAAACTGTATCCCCAGTTCCGGACGGTAGCGCGCAAAGGGAAGCCCCTCGGTAGCCTCGGCAAACTCAAAGCTGTCTCGGTCCTGGATGAGTTCATAGAACGGAATTGATGAAAAAAAGTAGGGGATCTCCCCAAGTGAGTCCCCGTAGACCGAAAGGTCGTCGGCAAAGTCGCGGTTGTTCGGAGCCGGGTAACTGCCTGAAGCGGTGCGTCCGTAACTTGGGGAAACTCTGTAGCGCGTGCGTTGTGCGGTCTCAAAACTGAAGGCCGGTCCAGCGCGCAGCAGCAGAGTAGTGCGCTGCCGACCATCAAAGACCGAACTATTCTCGTAGCCGCCCTCAAGTACTGCATCAAAGCCTAATGGGTCGGGCCGGTATCCAAAACGCCGCCGGATAGTGCCGGAACGCCGTGCGGTTTCGCGGTCTGTATTGGGGAGTAACAGCTCGTAGGCGTCGACCCAGGAGGAGAAATAGTCGGTGTCCGGCAGTTCGTAGGTGCTCGTTCGGTTGCGTAGCCGCAAGCTACCGTCAAAGATCCAGGACACCAGTTCATCGCTGGTGTTGTCGGCGACACCCCATACCTGATCCAGGCGTTCACTCACCAGAATCGCCTCGCTCTCCAGGAGAAGGCTGCCGACACCCGCACGTCTCAGGCGCAGGCTATTGCCCCGCGACATGCTCGGGGCAAGACTGTCGTAGCTGCGGCGGTACCGATCGGTGAAGCTCACCGGCCCGGGGCGGGCAGGCACCTGCAGGCGGTGACCGCCAGCACCGCTCCAGCGCTCCTGATCTGTGAAGAGTTCAAGATCTGTCTCCAGGCGCGTTCCAACTACATCTGCGGCAACTCCTGACCGTGACTGAAACAACCCGACACCGGCCACCCGCTCTGACTCCAACCCGTATCCGGCCGACTGCACCGTAATGTCCTCGTTCAGCACCACGTTTCCAAGCAGAGGAAAGCCGCCTCGTTCTATAAGTGTACCCGGAATGCGGTACTCCAGTGAGGCCGATGCGGTGCCCTCTATCGAGGACTGTGCCTCGGCCCAGTGGACTTCGTCTATGTAGAGCGTTCCTCCCTCGGCGCCCCGGATCTGCAGGCGGAGCAAAGAGAGGCGCTCGGAACGTCTCCCTCGGTCCAGCGCAAGCGGGGCCACGGTGTTGCCGTTGACCTCCAGGCGTTTGCGGAGCAGATCCAGCGTAACTTCGTTCCAGGAGCCGCGGGGAAGTTCTGAAAGTGGGAGTACAGCCCGAACACCTCCACCGGCAGGATCCAGGAGTTCAATCTCGATTTCGGCATCCGGCTCTTCAGAGACAAGCGCGGCGTCGTCAATAAGCAGGTAGAAACGCAGACTGCGGTAGTGATCCCAGGGTGTAGCTGGCACCGGTTGCTGGAGGAGCACCGACTCACCGGTGAGTAGATCGATATTGTCCCAGTCCACCCGCAGTACCCGTTGGGCCTCCAGACCCTCACTGTGAAACACGTTGCGCACGTCGGGGAAGACCCGGTGCAGTGCCTCGGCTCCCGCCTTGGGGTCACCTGTCTCATATGCGCGCACGTTGCGGCCAGCGGGCGGGTCGTCGGTGGAGCGGCCCTCGGCGTCCACCACCTCTACCGGAATGCTCCCGCCCAGAAACCGGAGTTCCGACACAAGCAAGCGGCCTTCGGCGGCTGTCCCGGAGTCGTGCACCACAATAATGCGAGCACCCCGCACCCTGGAAAGACGCGCCCGCTCGGTAGGGCCAAGGTTGAAGATGTCACGGCGCCAACCCGCTGTGGGCAAGGCTGCGTTCGACGCCGCCAAACGCCGGGTAATGATCTGCCCCGGAGCCTCGGCATCCAGCACCTCGTTACGGTTCCCGTCCTCGGAGTTTACAAAAACCGCTCCAGGAATGCCGTCACCAGCCAGAAGCTCTATGCCACGGCCAGCATCCCGGAACGGGAACTGGGGCTGCAGACGGCTGCTGCCGCGGTCCAGACTCCCGTCACCGTCAAGATCTTCCTCCAGGG
>SLAA01000263.1 GCA_007127105.1 Spirochaetales bacterium
GAGGTTAGCCCGGTCAGCGTGGTGGCCGAGGTGAGCTCGGGCACCACGCTGACCGCCGCCGAGCCGCCCCTTGCTGCAGAAGCCGGAACCCAAGCTGATGCCGATCCTGCTGCCGAGGGTGAGAGCAATGGCGAGCCGCCCGTCGAGACCACACCCACGGCAGACGCAGAGGCAGACGCAGAGACCGGGCCCGAAGGCAACGACGGATGGCTCTATTCACACCACACAACCGGAGCACAGGAGCATCTGTACAACGAACCGCAAGGGGCGTTCTGCGTCCGTGAGGCCAAGACGCGAATTGTCGTGTACAGCGCAACACAGTGGCCATTTTTGCTGCGAGACACGGTGTGCAATGTCTTGAACATAAGCGCGCGAAACTGTGTGGTGCGGTCGGCCGACATAGGAACATCGCTTGACGGCAAACTCTGGTATCCGGCCTTAACAGCTGCGCATGCGGCCCTTGGGTGCCATCTGACCGGGAAGCCCCTTAAGATCATGTACTCGCGCGAAGAAGACTTCCGCTACAGCACCAAGCGCGCACCCAGCCATATTCGCTACGCGACCATTGTGGACGAGAACGGGGAAATAGAGTCGATGGATGTCACGGTCCACCTTGCCGTTGGCGCTTATGGGGTATTCACTCACGAAATTCTTAGCCGTACAGCGCTGGCAGCCGCGGGTCATTATCGCCGAAAAAACCTCAGAATTACCGCTCGGGCAGTTCGCACAAACCTTCCGCCCGCAAATGTCTTTTCCGGTTTTGGTGACAGTGCGGGCAGTTTTGCACTTGAGACTCATATCGCACGAGTCGTGGCGGCCACCGAGTTTGTGCCTAGTTCCTGGAAAGCCGCGAACCTGCTCACACATGGCGAACACGACCTGAGCGGAGTTCTGTTAGATAGCGATATAGACTCCGGCGGAATTATTGAAAAGGTAGCCGCCAACTCGGACTTCAACCGCAAGCATGCCGCATTCGAGCTGCAGAAGAAGCGCCGGGGGGAGCATGAAGAAATGGGAATACTCCCACGGGGTATAGGCATTGCCTTTGCCTCCTCTGTGGACGGCTTTCTGGATCATGGAGAAGCCTCAACACTGTCCTCGACCGTCAAGGTGCGTCTCGACAGCGAGTCCAAGGGAACTATTTTCACCTCGGCGGTCGCCGAGAATCAGACGCTTCATCAACACTGGATACAAAGCGTTTCCGAAATCCTGGGCATATCGGATGTAGAGATTGTCGATATCGACACCGACATAGTTCCAGACTCAGGCCCCTCAACACTCTCCCGCAACACTGCCGTTATTGGCAAGCTCATTGAGAACTGCGCCAACACCATAAAAAAACGGCGCTTCCGTGATCCCCTGCCTATAGAGGCACGCAAGACCGTGAAGGCCGCAAAAGGCAAGAAAACCGAGCAAAACTGGGGGAAGGCCCTATCCGCCCACGGGAATGCCACGGTTGCCTGTGTAGTGGAGGTCGAGCTTGAGCCAGCCACACTCGCGACGCGGGTGCGTGGAATTTGGATATGTGTGGAGGCGGGGCGGATTGTTGATCCGGAGCAGGCTCGAAAAGCCCTGGAGGCCGGAGTGGCACAGGCCCTGGGTTGGACAACCGGCGAGGTCATAGAGTATGTAGATGGTGCCATAACCACCGAGGGCTATGAAATGTACAACCCCGGACGGGCACCAACGCGGGAGCAACTCCACATAGAGTTTGTTCATTTTCCAGGAAAGCGAGCACCGCATGGTGTAGAAGCGCTCGCCGGTCTGGTTGTTCCGGCCGCATATATTGCGGCGACCGAGCAGGCCGGAGCGGTTCAGTTGAACGCTATCCCAAGCGGGCCTGCCGCTGTTGTGGGGAGACTGGAGGCTATATGATTATCTGGTTCACACTGAATGACGACAGTATCACCATAGATACAGACCCGGAGTTTCTGCTCGTGGATCTACTCCGCAAGGAGTTCAGTCTGGGCGGTGCACGACCAGGATGCCGTCGGGGAAGGTGTGGCACCTGCGCCATTCTGTTCAACGGTCATGTGACCTCCTCCTGCATGCTGCCAGCGTTCAAGGCGCTTGGGAGTGAGATCGTGACTATTGAAGGCTTCATGAAGACGCCGGATTTTGCGGACATCGAACGCGGGTTCCAGCGGGCAGGCATGGACCCATGCCGCTTCTGTGCCGCCGCAAAGGTTCTCGTCACCTATGGTTTGATACGACACAATAGCTCACCACGAGCAGAAGACATTGAGCGCGCGGCAAACGGCGTATTCTGCAGGTGCACGAGTTATGCCAGCTTCGTAGATGCAATTCGCTACGCCGCCGAAGCGCGGCGGAAGAGGTCAAATGTCGGACGAGTATCGTAGTATTCAGATTTCCGTACCGGACACCATTAACGAACTGCTCCAGACACTAAAGAAACGACCGACCGCCTTGCTGTACGCAGGAGGAACGCAGATCCTGCGTGAGCAACCAGACCGTTTCCTTCGCCTGCCGTCCGAGATCATTGAACTGCGTCATGTCGAAGAGCTCCGCCGTATCAGCCGTACCGAAAAGTATGTAGAGATTGGCGCTGGAGTAACGGTGGGAGCCTTGCTTGAGCTCTCGGCCCGAGTTTTTCCGGAGATGTTCTATCAGGCCATTCGCCATATTTCACGACCCGGGACTGCGCACCTGGCAACCGTTGGCGGCAATATTTGTGTCCCGGACTCAATCATGACCCTCACACCGGTGCTGCTGGTATTTGACACTCAGGTAGAACTCAGACGCCAGGGGAAGGCCCGCTGGTTACCGCTCTCACGTTTCCGTGATGACTCAGGCTCAACGGTACTAGAACCGGGCGAAGTCATGACACGCATCCGCATCCCTATCAAGTCCTGGGAACACTCCCGCTTCTACAACTACGGTGCTGCGTACCTTCCCAACACCAATCCCCTGACCTTTGCCGCGGTAGCTGAAACAGAGAAAGACATCCTTGCAGATGTCCGCATTGCCCTTGCCGTCGGTGGTAAACACATCATTCGCCAGCGTGAGCTCGAGGCCGAGCTTGTCGGCCGGCGAGTCCCGTTTCAGCAGCGCGATCTGGACCTGCTTTATCGTCGTGTCGGCGAGATACTCGAACAGCACGGGTATACACGCGATCATGTCACGTATGAGCGAATTGAACGCCTGCTTCGAGTCTTTGCAACCGGCATTGGAAGCTAGTCAGCACACGCTCACGCTTGCCCATTCCGGATGCCGAATGCTATAGTCGAAGTCGGGGTATTCCGTCTTGGCCGATTTTGTTCATCTCCACGTCCATTCAGACTTCAGTCTCTTACGAAGCGCCGCGCCCATTTCCCGGCTCGTTGCGCGGGCGGTGGAACTTGGTATGCCCGCACTCGCAATTACCGACGACGGCAATATGTTTGGGGTTCTTGAGTTCTACAAGGAATGTCGTCAGGCCGGTATTCAACCGATTATTGGGTGCGATTTTTTCCTGGCTCCCGAAAGTCGGCACAACAAGAGCGCTAAGGATCAGCATCCGGCTCGGCTCGCCCGGCTGCCAGTTCTTGCCTACAACCAGACCGGCTACCGAAACCTCATTCAGCTGGCCTCACTTGCTTACCTTGAAGGCTTCTACTACCGCCCCCGCATAGACAAGGAACTGCTCGAGCGGTTCCACGAAGGGCTCATTGGCCTCAGCGGTTCACTTTCCGGTGAAGTCCCCGGACTTCTGCTGCGCAACCGCCGAGCAGAGGCCACCGAGGCGGCTCGACGCTACAGGGACATTTTTGGAGCTGAAAACTTCTATCTGGCCTTGCACAATCACGGAATACCGGACGAGCATGTCCTCAACCAGGCGCTCATTGAGCTATCCGGTGAGTTGGACATTCCCCTAGTTGCGGCCAACGAGTCCTATTACGTCCTTGCCGAGGATGCGGCGGCGCATGATGTGCTGCTGTGTATTGGGAACGACCGCAAGAAGCACGAACAGAACCGTTTCCGCTTCAGCTCCACCGAGTTTTACTTGAAGACACCCGAGGAGATGGAGTCCGCTTTTGGGGACATCCCTCACGCCATTGCAAACACCATGCGCATTGCCCAGCGATGTAACCTGGAGATTGAGCTTCCCGGCCCCCAGTTCCCTGACTACGAAATTCCTGAAGGTTTCAGTTCACCGGACGAGTACATGCGGCACATCACCTTGGAAGGAATCAAGGAGCGGTATCCCGAAGTCACCGAGGAGATTCGGAGCCGCACCGAGTATGAGTTGTCCACGATTATCGGCATGGGTTACACCGGGTACTTTCTCATTGTCTGGGACTTCATTGCGTACGCACGGTCCTGTGATATTCCGGTTGGACCGGGTCGTGGCTCGGGGGCTGGCTCAATTGTCGCCTATGCGCTCAAAATCACCGACATCGAACCCCTCCGTTATGGACTGCTGTTTGAGCGGTTCCTGAATCCGGACCGGGTCTCAATGCCAGACTTCGACATCGACTTCTGTTATGAACGTCGGGGAGAGGTCATTCAATACGTCACACAGAAGTACGGTGAGGACCGCGTCGGCCAGATCATTACCTTTGGCACCCTTAAGGCCAAGGCGGTTATTCGCGATGTTGCGCGCGCGCTTGATTTCTCGTTCCAGGAAACCAACGAGATAGCCAAGCTCATTCCCAAGGATCTCAAGATGACCTTGCCCAAGGCACTTGAGCAGGAGCCCAAACTCCGGGAGATTCATGAGGCTGGCGGACGCAACCAGGAGCTCATTGATACCGCGCTGAAACTTGAGAACCTGCATAGACATCCATCAACTCATGCTGCCGGAATTGTTATTGGCAAGAAGCCGCTGACCGAGTATGTGCCGCTCTTCAAAGACCCCAAGACCGGGATGATCTCAACCCAGTTCACCATGGAACAAATTGAGGACTGCGGACTGGTGAAGATGGACTTCCTCGGCCTCAAGACGCTTACCCTCATCCGAAATACCGAAAAACTCATTCGTCGCCGTGGCATAGCGTTTGACATTGAGACCGTATCGGAACAGGATCCTGCAACCTTCCGCATGCTCGGCGAGGGTGATAGTAGCTGTGTTTTCCAGTTTGAAAGCCAGGGAATGCGGGGAATACTATCCCGGGCCAAGCCAGAACGCATTGAAGACCTTATTGCCTTGAACGCGCTGTATCGGCCAGGGCCGATGCAGAACATTGATCAGTTCGTAGACTCCAAAAACGGCCGCATGCCCATAAGCTACCCTTTGCCGCAGCTTGAGCCAATTCTTAAGGAAACCTACGGAGTTATTGTCTATCAGGAACAGGTCATGCAGATTGTGCAGGTGGTCGCTGGTTTCTCGTTAGGTGAGGCCGATATACTCCGCCGCGCAATGGGAAAAAAGAAAGAAGCCGAGATGGGCCGCATGAAGGCCAAGTTTCTTGAGGGCGCCGCAGCCAAAGGTATTGACCCCAAAAAGGCGGAGAGCATCTTTGAGCTCCTTGTTCCTTTTGCAGGCTACGGCTTCAACAAGTCACATGCGGCCGCCTACTCGGTACTGGCCTACAAGACAGCCTACCTCAAGGCCAACTTCCCCGCAGAGTTCATGGCGGCCAACCTTACCAACGAGATGAACTCCCCCGACAAGTTTGCCGAGTATCTGTCGGACACCAAGAAAATGGGGCTTGCCGTTCTGCCGCCAGACATTAACACCAGCGACAAGTACTTCACCGTACATGAGGGGCAGGTACGGTATGGACTGCTTGGTATCAAGAACGTGGGGGCGGCGGCGGTTGATGAGATCCTTCTCGTGCGTGGATCCGAGGGCCCATTTGTGTCCTTTGGCTCCTTTCTTGAGCGGATCAATCTCAAAACCGTGAACCGTAAAGTCATAGAGACCTGCATTCAGTGTGGAGTATTTGACTCACTTGGCGTCTCACGGGCAGTGCTCCTGCACAACTCACAGACCTTTATCGACCACGCCGTGGCCCAGAAGGCAAGTACCGCCTTTGGCCAGACTTCACTTTTTGACGGTGAGTCGGGTGAAGAGTTGGCTGGCCCGCACATTGAAGAGGTTGAGGACTGGGATCTGGAAACCCGGCTCGGATACGAACGGGAACACCTGGGCTTCTACTGCTCCGGCCATCCGCTTGACGGCCGGAAGGAGCTCTGGTTTGAACGCTCCACCATTAATCTGGCAAAGCTTCCACCTCCAGGGGGCGATACGGTGTATGCTCTCATTGGACTTGTCAGCGAACCGCGAGTGCTGTCCACAAAGAACGGCAAGCAGCTTGCGTTTACCACCATTGAAGACTACAACGGGAGCATTGAAATTGTTCTGTTTTCAGAGGTATTCGAGAAGTACCAGGACCGCCTGGTAGGAGAACAGGTGCTTGGCGTGCTTGGTAAACTGGAGCAACGAGGTGAGCGACTCCAAATTGTGGTTGAGGAGATCCGTGATCCAGAGGAGCTCGATGAGCGCGATATCGGCACGGTTCATATTCGCATCCATGAAGACTTCCTCAGCGAGGAGGAGTTGTACAACCTCAGAGCCTTCCTCCACGAACGCCGTGGTTCATGCCCCGTGTGGCTCCATATAGGATCAAATGGCGAGGAAACAGTCGTTAGAGCATCACAACAACTCACGGTCTCTTCGAGGGATGAGGTGCTCAAACAGATCAAGCAATATCCCGGTGTAGCCGAGATCTGGCAGCGCAAGCCCGAGTACAACGGCTCGGATACCCCAGACCAGATATAGCACCACAAGAGCAGGCGTTCACGCCAAGGAGAAAATCTTATGCTACAGCCATTACTGCGGGCTATGAGCTCACTCATCTCAATCTACATGATTCTAATCTTTGTTCGGATCATGTTGACCTGGTTTCACACCGGACAAACCGGACGGATTGTCTTCTATTTGGCCCGAGTTACCGACCCATACTTGAACTACTTCCGCCGAATTCCTCTGTTCCGTGAGTCCATGGTCGACTTCTCACCCATTCTGGCAATTCTCACCTTGTCAATTTTTAACAATGTCCTCACCCGCGTGGCCTACGCCGGAAACGTCACCCTGGGCTTTGTCCTTGCTATGATTCTCTCGGCAGTCGTGTCGGCCGCCTCGTTTGTTGTCTTCTTCATTCTGGTAATTGCTATCATTCGTCTGGTGGGATTCCTCACTCGCGCAAATTCAGCAACCCCCTTCTGGGTAGCCCTTGACCGCATTCTCCAGCCGCTGGCGCACAAGCTGGTGGACAAGTTTGGCGGTGGCCGCTCAACCAGTTACCAGAACGCCCTCATGATCTTTGCTGCAAGCGCCTTCCTGGTGTTATTGGTTGGGAACTTCCTTGCTGGCACCCTCATGAGCTTCCTGCTCCAGCTGCCGATTTAGGCAGGACTGCCGGACCGTGATACTGTCGGAACTCCAACTTGCCCCGGGGAAACTCCCGGGCATTGGGCCTGCCCGCCGGGCAGACCTGCAACGTCTGGGCGTAGGATCGGTTGCCGAGCTCCTCCTGCTGGCGCCCCGCGACTACGAAGACCGAAGCACCCCATGCTCTATCTCCCAGGCGGTGCAGGCGGCGAGGGTTGGGGGTGCTCGCGGGGCCTCCCAACAAGACCCCATGGAAACGCTCACCGGTGCGGTTGCAGAAGGAGCAGCCCGGCGCGCCAACACCCGGTGCACCGTACTGGCTCACGACTACATCCGCACCTCGCGGGGCATGGTGCTCAAGGTGCTCCTGCGAGACACCGAGGGCACGGTTGCTGCGCTGTTATGCTTTGGCCGTAACTTTCTGGCAAACAAGCTGCCGGTCGGGAGCGATATACTGCTAAGTGCGGTGTTTCGCTTCCAGTACGGCGAAATCCAGAGCAGCGATTTTGAGTTTGTTGCGGCTCCACCTGCCGAACCCACCTCCGGGTCTGCAGCCTCGGCGGGGCCGACCGCAGTGTCCATGCCCACCACGACGTCGCCGCCACAGGCAGATAGCTTTTTCCGCATTGAACCCATTTACCCATTGTCGGGTGGACTTTCACAGACAGTCCTCCGCGCGGCTGTTCGCAGCGCTATTGAGCAGTATGCCCACAACCTTAGCGACGAGCTGCCCGAGGAGCTCCGAGTCCGCCGTGGCTTGCCTACCCGTAGTGCAGCTATCACAATGCTCCACTCCCCGACCTCGGTTGCCGAGGCCAACGAGGCCCGCCGCCGCTTTGCCTATGACGAGCTCTTGCTGTTTCAACTTGCTATTGGCCGTGAGGTAACCGCGCGGCCTGAACGCCCGCCGCTTCCCCCTGCCGACAGGGCACAAAGCCGCGCAGCTCGCCTCATTGCGTCCCTACCCTTTGATCCCACCGCCGATCAAGAAAAGGTGCTCCAGGAAATTCGCGCCGACACTTCAGGCACAACCGCCATGCTCCGTCTTGTCCAAGGTGAGGTAGGAAGCGGGAAAACGCTTGTTGCATTTCTTGCTGCCTTGGACTACATCGACGCTGGCCGTCAGGTCGCCTTCCTTGCGCCAACCGAGTTACTCGCACGACAACACGCGCACAACGCATCCCAGCTACTCCTCCCGCTTGATGTTCGCGTTGAGTTGTTGACAGGCTCTCTTCCGGCCGGAGAAAAGAAACGAGTTCAGCAGGCAGTTGCCTCCGGTACGGTAGACTTGGTCATAGGAACCCATGCACTTCTTTCCGAGCATGTCGCCTTTGACTGCCTTGGGCTTGTTGTCATTGATGAGCAGCACCGCTTTGGGGTACTCCAGCGGGCTGCACTCACCCACAAGGCAAAGGCACCAGATCTGCTCCTCATGACCGCAACGCCTATCCCCAGAACCCTGGCACTGACACTCTACGGTGAACTCGACATTTCAAGCATCTACAGCAAGCCTGCCGGTCGGCTGCCGGTAAAGACTCATCTTGCTTCATCAAAACGTGCAGATGAGGTCTACGCTCGCGTGCGAAAACTCATAGACGAAGGGGCCCAGGCATATTTCGTCTACCCGCTCATAGAGGCCAGTGAGAACGGGGCGGCTCTCCGTGATGCAGTCGGTATGCGTGACTACCTGTCAACTGGGGCTTTTGCTGGAGTCAAGGTAGGACTCATCCACTCACGAATGCCCGAGGCAGAAAAAATTGAGGTGATGCGTGCCTTTGCGGCCGGTGAAATTTCAGTCCTGGTCGCCACGAGCGTCGTTGAGGTCGGGGTCGATGTAGCCGAAGCCTGCTGCATTGTGGTAGAGCATGCTGAGCGATTCGGACTCTCGGCGCTTCATCAGCTCCGTGGGCGAGTTGGCCGCGGGACGCGACCCTCCTTTGCGTTTCTCATTTTTGATGAGCCCTTAACGGAGGATGCAAAGTCGCGCTTGCGAACGCTCTACGAAGAGCAGGATGGCTTTGCGGTAGCAGAACGAGACCTCCAGATAAGGGGGCCGGGTGACCTGTCTGGAATCCGCCAGTCTGGTTTCCTTGGTTTCCGTTTTGCTCGCTTCCCGGAACACGAGGCGCTGCTCAAAACGGCACGTCTCGACGCGCGTGAAATTCTCCTGCATGATGAGGAACTCACACAGGCCGTGCACCAACCGTTATCACGTGCCCTTGAGCTTTTTCTGAATCAACTTGGAGGAGCACCATGAGAATTACTGGCGGCAGGTACCGTGGACGGCGGCTTGTTTGTCCTCCGGGAGAAATTAGACCGGCCATGGATAAGATGCGTGAAAGCATTTTTGCAATCCTTGGTGACCTGGATGGCTGTAGTTTCCTGGACCTGTTTGCAGGTTCCGGATCTATGGCCATAGAGGCGGCAGGCCGCGGTGCCTCACGAGTTACTCTTGTGGAACGCGACAAATCAAAACGAAAGGTTCTGAACGCCAATCTCGAGTTCGTCGAGGAGCCTTTCCAGGTCTACTTTCTTCCGGTTGAGCGTTTTGTTGCCAGCGCCCGTGAGGCATACGACTACATCTTTGTCGATGCTCCCTTCCCCTACCGGCATCGGACAGACCTCCTGGGCCGGATTGCCGCATCTCGCCTCGTTGGCCCTGCCAGCATCGTCATGTTCCACTATCCTTCCGAGGACCCAATGCCAGCGAACGCGGGCGCACTAGAACAAACCGATCTCAGAATATTTGGCCGATCTTTGGTGGCTTTCTACAGCCCCTGTTCCAAGGAAACCGAGCTTTTGTTATAGTCAACTCTGCTAAGGAGTAATTCTGTGCCAAAAAAGAAGCGTTCTCTGCTTCAAATTCCGCAGGGAACTGAGAGTTTTTACCTTGAAGATGCGTACCGACATCGCAAACTCGTTGAACGAGTTACCGAGCAGTTCTACCGTTGGGGATACCTGCCGGTACAGACGCCAATTGTAGACTACTACGACAGCTACCGCAGCCTGCTTACAGAGAACGCCGACCGCGGCATCTACCGTCTCATTGACCGCGACGGTGAACTCCTCATGTTGCGCTCCGACGTCACGCTGTTTCTTGCTAAACAGATGGGAATGATACTTAAGAGTGAAGAGCTGCCGGTGCGTGTGTATTATGCAGACACCATTCTTCGCCATGAAGCAGCCGACGACATCTCGCAAAATGAGTTCTTTCAGGCAGGAATTGAACTGATAGGCCGCGAAGAGCTGGAGGGCGAACTTGAGGTTCTCGGTTTGCTCCAAGAGACCCTGGCCACTCTTGGTGCCAGGAACACCGTAACACATGTAGGAACGCGCAAACTGACGGCTGGAATTCGGGCCAGGCTTGGTGAGTCGGCCGAACGGCGACTCGTGCACGCCGTCATCATGCGACGTGAGGAAGAGCTTGCCGAGATCCTTGCCGACTACTCTACGAAGCAACGAGAAGCTTATCTCAGTTTGTTCCGCTATATCGGCAATGCCTCAGGTCTCCGAGTTCTTCGTGAGACCGTTGCGAAGGAACTGGGAGAAGAGGTTACCAGCGCGTTATTGGAAATTGAACATGTGTTTGCCGTTCTTGAGGAACTGAATCTTGTCGACTGCTTTCGAGTCGACCTTTCGGAAGTAGGAAACCAACCCTACCATTCCGGCATGGTTTTCCAATCCTATATGCACAACGTCGCACAGCCAATCGCATCCGGTGGCCGTTACGACGGCTTGCTCGCGCGATTCGGGCTCGATGCGCCCTCCGTGGGCTTTGCCTGCATGCTCCGCCGTGTAGAAGAACAGCTCGATGCTCGCACACAACCCGGCCAGATCTCGGGTATAGAACCCTTTGCCACGGCACAGGGTGAGAGCTTTGTCGAGCGCTTCCGCACCGCACGTCAGGCACGCGGGCAAGGAGAGAGTATCGTCTTATGAACACAACACCAGCAACCGAACCACTCACAATGGCGGTACCAAAGGGCCGGCTCCTCGACCAGACCATAGAGTTCTTTGAGTCATGTGGACTGAGTTTTTCGTTTGAGAAACGCAGTCTCGTCGCGCATGAAACGAGCGGGCTGCTCAAGCTCATCCTTGTCAAAAACAGCGATCTCCCTGTCTACGTCAAGCATGGCATTGCGGGAATGGGTATTTCCGGCGAGGACACACTCTATGAGTCGGGCACGGAGTTCTACCAGCTGTATACCTTCAATTTCGGTGCCACGCACATGTGTCTCTGTTGTCGCGAGGACTACGACCCGAGCATGGATCAACGACAACTTGCAGTGGCGACAAAGTTCACCCGTTTCGCACGCGACTACTTCCATGGGCAGGGCATTCCGGTAGAAATCATTCGCTTAGGCGGTTCGGTGGAACTGGCGCCGGTTCTGGGCCTGGCGCCCTACATCGTGGATCTCGTAGAGACCGGAAGTACACTCCGCGCAAACAAGCTCAAGGTTACCAAAACGCTCGCCGAGATTCAGGTTCGCTTGATTTGCAACCCCGCGTACTATAAGCTTCACTTTGACCGAATAAACGCATTCATCACGCGCTTACAAGGAATAACTACTCTGGAGATGCCTAAGAATGAGTGAACGAAAAGCTACGGTTGAACGCAGGACCGGCGAGACCGACATTAAACTCACCCTGGACTTCTCTGTGCCTGCCCCAATTGAACTGAGGACGGGTGTGCCGTTCTTTGACCATATGCTGCATGCCATGAGCCACCATGGGGGGTTTTCGCTCGTAGTAGAGGCCGAGGGTGATGTCCACATTGATCAGCATCATCTGGTAGAGGATGTAGGCTTAGTCCTGGGCGACGCAGTTCGAATCATTCGTGAGTCTGGTGTTGCTATAACTCGCTATGGCCATTCTGTTATTCCCATGGATGAGGCGCTCGCAGAAACGACCATAGATGCCTGCAACAGGGCCTATCTTGTGTTTCGCGGGGAGTTCCCCCAGGAATACTGTGGCGAGTTCCACGTAGTCCTGGTTCGTGAGTTCCTGCAGGCACTTGCAAATCGTGGTGCCATGAACCTTCATACCGAACTCCGCTATGGCTTTAACGCACATCACATGAGCGAAGCCCTGTTTAAGAGCCTCGGGCGTGCGCTCGCTCAGGCCTATAGCCCACGTGCTGCGAACCAGAATCAAGCTATGTCCACAAAGGGAATTCTCTGAAAGAATAGACAAGGATATGTTCGAGGTGCTACGATATACTAAGCACGTTTGGAATGCGTGATGAGAGAGTCAAAACTGCCTCCAAGTTCCGGATTCCTAAAGGTAGACCTCGGTGCACCTCCTAAGGTAAGTGGGGCAGATCGCGCTGCTTTAATTCGACGCGGCAACGAGTTTTTCAACGAAGGGCGTTATGACCTGGCTAAGCGGGTATTTATCACGGCACGCTATGGCGACGGTCTCATTCGGCTCGGCGACTATCACCTCAAGCGAAACGAGCCTCTTGAGGCGCTGCGACTGTATCAGATTGCACCAGAACCCAGAAAGGCGGCCGACCTTATAGAACGATTCGCCGATATTGTTCGACATTGGTTGGAAGAGGACGAATAATCGTGACTGCACATACGGATAAGTTTGATGACTATGACGCGGAAATAGATCCGGAACTCAATGACAACCCGGAGCAGCTCGAACAGAAAGAGCTGGCACACAAGGTAACCGAACTCTCACAGCAAGCTTATCAACTGCTTAAGGAAGACTATCTCGACGAGGCTGAATCTCTTTTCCAGGAAATGCTGCTCCACGAGCCGGATAACAACTACGCCCTCGTCGGCTTGGGTGATGCAGCACGCAAGCGTCGCCGTTTTCAACAAGCGGTTGAGTACTATCAGAAATGTCTCGAAACGCATCCGGAAAACAACTACGCCCTGTTTGGGCTTGCTGACTGCTACAAGTCCATGCGGCACTTCCACAAAGCAATTAACATCTGGGAACGCTACCTGCAGTACGACGATGAAAACATCACCGTTCTCACACGTGTTGCCGACGCCTACCGTAAGGTGCGCGACCTTGAGAACTCACAGCGACTGTATATGCGGGTACTGGAGATGGAGCCCGACAACCCCTACTCGCTCATCGGACTCGGGCATCTGCATTATGACTTCCGCGACTACCGCAAGGCGCTGCAGTTTTGGGAACGAATGTATGAAATTAACGGTGACCAGGTAGATATTCGGGTACTGACCTCCATCGGCAACTGCCATCGCAAGATGAAGACCTTCGAGCGCGGCACCTACTATTTTGGGCGTGCACTCGAACGAGAACCGGATAACTTCTATGCCTTGTTCGGAATGGCCGACTGCTGTCGTGGATTAAACCGATCCGAGGAGTCTTTGGAGTACTGGAATCGCATCCTGGCTAAGGATCCATCCAACAAGGTTATTCTTACGCGTGCCGGAGATGCCTACAGAGGCATGGGCCAGTATGACTCGGCCGAGATGTATTACAACAAGGCACTGAATATAGAGTACGATACCTACGCTGTAATTGGGCTGGCCTTAATCAACAAGGAAAAAGGCAAGTATACCGATGCAATACAAGCCCTCGAGTCGGTGAAGACCGTAGAACCCAAGAATCACCGCCTTTACACCGAGATTGCCGAGTGCTATCTCAGCATGAATGAACCACGAAAGGCCTTGGAGGTGTTGCATCAGTTCCAGAAACTGGGTATTCGCAACCGCTACGTCAACGATATGTTTGACCGCATCCGCAGCTCACAAAGATAGCGCTACTGCACCCGGGTGTTTCACACCCGGGCTTCAGTTCAGGAGTCGGACAAGACTGCCTTGATCCGTCGCACGCCCTGCGAGGAGCTCTGCTCCTTCTGAATCTTGAACCTACCAAGTGTGGCAGTATGTTCAACATGAGGCCCTCCACAGACCTCTTTTGAGAAATCCCCAATAGCGTACACTTTCACTACTTCGTTGTATCGGTCGCCAAAAAGTGCAGTCGCACCGGACTCACGAGCCTCACCAAGTGTCATGGTGGAGACTGATACCGGCAGGTCACGCTCTATCTGCTCATTCACAATGCGCTCGACCTCACTCAACTGTTCCGGAGTCATCTTGTCCGGGTGAGAAAAGTCAAAGCGCAAACGATCGGCAGTAATATTGCTACCCTTCTGAGCAACATGCTCACCAAGCACCGTCTTGAGAGCCTTGTGAAGCAGATGCGTAGCGGTATGTAGCCGAGTAGTCATTTCCGAATGATCGGCCAGTCCGCCCTTAAATACACTTCCTTCATCCATCTTGGAGGCTTCCTGGTGCTCGGCAAAAGCCTGGTCAAAGCCTTCACGATCTATGCTTAGTCCGTGCTCGGCAGCGAGCTCCTCGGTAATCTCTATTGGGAACCCAAAGGTATCGTAGAGATGAAAGGCAACCTTGCCGGGAATCTGACGACTTTCATTGGACATCAGTTTAGGTAGGAGCTTCTCAAACTCATGCTCACCCTTTTGGAGCGTGAGTAAAAAGCGCTCTTGCTCATGGACGAGTTCATCTACAATCTTGTCACGATTCTCGGTCAGGCTTGGGTAGGCATGGTTGTACATATCCACGACGAGCTTGGCAGGAGCCTCTAGAAAGCTACCGTTGAGGCCAAGCTTACGGCCGTGACGAACAGCCCGTCGGATAAGACGACGAAGTATGTATCCCTGGCCGACGTTCGAAGGCATTACACCTTTTTCGTCGCCCAGAATGAAACTGGCCGTGCGACAGTGGTCTGCAATGATTCGCATTGAGGTGTCGTGAGCCGGGTCGGCCCCGTAGCGGGCGCCGGTGAGCTCCTCTATGCAGGCCAGCAGGGGCGCAAAGATCTCGGTTTCGTATACCGAGTTCTTGCCCTGAAGTATGGCTACGGTGCGCTCAATTCCCATTCCGGTATCAACGCACTGTCGGTCAAGTGGCTTGTAGGTTCCGTCGGCAAGCTTGTTGTACTGCATGAAGACGTCATTCCAGACCTCCATGAACTTACCGTCCGAAACACCTGGTCTGCTCTGCGCCGTGCCTGGAATTCCGGTGTCAATAAACATTTCACTGTCCGGGCCACACGGGCCGGTCTGCCCTGCAGGACCCCACCAGTTATCTTCACGCGGAAGGTAGTAAATACGCTCACGAGGAATGCCCAACGACTCCCAAACCCTGGCAGATTCATGGTCGGGCGCAACTTCCTCATCACCCGCAAAAACCGTGACCGAGAGCTTGTCCGGACTCAGTCCGAGCCAGCGTTTTGAGGTCAGGAACTCGTAACTCATGATGATTGCTTCTTCTTTGAAGTAGTCACCCAGGGACCAGTTCCCCAGCATCTCAAAGAAGGTCAGGTGACTGAAATCACCAACGTCCTCAATGTCGCCGGTTCTAATACACTTCTGGTAGTTGACGAGCCGGTTGCCAGCTGGATGCTCCTGGCCCAAAATGTATGGAACTAATGGATGCATCCCGGCCGTAGTGAAGAGAACCGTAGGGTCATTTTCGGGAATGAGAGAACTCCCGGATATGTGACTGTGGTTCTTCGATACGAAAAACTCAATGTATTTATCGCGAAGCTCATTTGCCGTCATAGTCTGGAAATACTATTCATGCGCGGGGCTTGTGTCAAGAAAGATAAGGATCGTCGCCAGACTTCGACAAGAAGTCCGGGAAGGCGTAGACAACTGTTCCAGACTCTCGAACGCGCATCTCGGCAAAGCCCTTACCAGCCAGCTCTTCCAGCTTAACTCGCACTTCCTCAATGCTGTAGTCGCCCTCAAGGGCCACCTCACTCGGTGTAGTAATTCCATGGTTCAATTTGGCGGTGCGTAGAATCACCCGTTCAATAGAGTCCTTGGGTTTCCCGCCGACCAGGCTCGCCCACTCCCGTCCCAGCCCTTCATCAAAGAACTCAAGACTATTGAACCGTGACTCCCGAACAAGACGCGGCATTGCGAAAAAATCGTAGAGGGTACCTATCATAAAGAGGCCACCGGTAAAGAAGTACAGAACACCGGTGCCAATCTTACCAAGGTACAGGCGGTGAAGACCAGCAAAACCGAAAAACGACGGGATCCAAAGAATGTATGCGGTCTGCAGCGAAAACTTCTTCACTTCTCTTTCCTCTCTCTCTACTCTATGTGCAAATCACCGGACTACAAGTATACGTCACCGGGACGGCGGAGCGTAATTTTGCCTTCCACCTCAAGCGCCTTGATGCGCTCAAGGAACTCCTTCACTGCGGAATCTACATCACTCCGAAGAACCGGGCCCATATGCCGGTACTCCTCAATAATGATAGTAGCTCGACGCTCAGAAACGCCGCGAAGCATCTTGGCCCGTACCTGCTCATCCTTACCCTTAAGAATAAGGGCAACACTTTTGTCCTCAAACTCGCGCAGTACCACAGCCAGATCTTTGACCTCAATGTGGTCCAACACATCCAGGGTCATAAGCCGTCCTTCAATCTCATCGGCCAGTTCTGGTTCAGCCTCGCGGAGTTCGCGCAGCAGTGACTCCTCGTTGGAGTAGTCCATATGTCTGAGAATCTCGGCTATGGTAGCGGTACCATCAAGTTCCACATGCTCCGGTCGAGCATGACGGTGTAGCTTCTCGCGTAGAGCATCTTCCACCCGCGCCATGAGTTCCATATCCAGCTTCTTCATTCCGGCCAAACGGCGAAGCACGTTGGTACGTAACTCGCTCGGCAGCCCCGAAACTACGCGCGCGGTATAGGCCCTGTCGAGATGGGCAAAGATTGCGGCAAGCACTCCGGGACTCTCATCCCGTAACACCGGGACTACTGCCTCCGGATCAAGATCCTCAAGAAAGGCAAAGCGTCGGCGGCCAGCCTCCTCTACGCGCGCGTACAACCTGTCGGCCACTACAGTTCCGAAAGCTCCTTGAAGAAAGGAGCGGGCCACCTCAGGACCACCACGCATTGAACTACTCCGACCACCCGCAAGCTCCCGGAACTCGTTGAGGAGGGTCTTCCCTCGCTCGGCAGAGATCGGGCCAACCGCTGCAATCTCACGGGCAAGCAGCTCCACCTCATCTTCTTCAAGCAGAGACAGCACCTGAGCAGCATAGTCCTTTCCCAGAAGCACCAGAAGCTCGGCCGCCTTTCGCAGAGATCCTGCAGACGGCCTCAGTGTCCGGGCACCGCGGGGACCCAACGGGGCGGACTTGGATCGGGATTCTTGGGGTTCACTGGGTTCACTGGGTGCAACGCGGTCGCCTACCTTGAGAAGGCCCTGAAGGGCCTCTGCAAGCTTACCGGCACCCGGGTCGGGGCTTTGCGCCCGCGGTGCATGTGACATGCCTGGAGCTTGCATAGAGTCCGCTACAGGCGGCTGAGGCGCATGTGCGTCAAAGGACGGAGCCGTCCATGCTTTATATGCTTTGTGGGCCTGGTTTTTATCGTAACCTTTCTCCATACCAACTCAGCATAGCGCCGAGATCGGTGCCCGTCAATCAGGAGGAGTTCATACTCCACAGTAGCTGGAAGCACCTCCTGCATTGGGCACCCCAATTAGGCTGGATTAGGCTTGACAAGGTGGAGAGCATGCGGTATAAGTTCGAGAACAATCAAGAAACGAAAGACGCCGCTGTAGCTCAGTCGGTAGAGCAGAGGACTGAAAATCCTCGTGTCGACAGTTCGATTCTGTCCGGCGGCACATTCTTGGGGCCCTGCGTGATGCAGGGCCTTTTTTTGTGCACCCCGCCGGTCGCACCCCGCCGGGCGCACCAAAAAAAGGGATGCCCGGCTAAGGCACCCCTTCATGTTAAATCATGTCAAAACGAAATGCGGGCGACACCATGCCGACCAGCGGAACTCCGTCTAGTCGTTTTTGGCCTCTCCCTTAGCCAGGATTGCCTGGGCCGACGCGAGCCGGGCAATAGGCACCCGGTACGGTGAACAAGAGACGTAGTTCATTCCAACCTTGTAGCAGAACTCTATTGAGGACGGGTCACCGCCATGCTCGCCACAGATTCCAACCTTGAGATCAGGCTTGGTTTGCCGACCTCGTTCAATACCAATCTTTACTAACTCACCTACACCGGTCTGATCCAGTGAGGAGAAGGGATCTTGGTTCAGGACTCCGTTCTCCAGATAGTACGGCACAAAGCTTCCTACATCGTCACGTGAGTATCCGTAGGTCAATTGCGTGAGATCATTGGTACCAAAGGAGAAGAAGTCGGCGTGCTCGGCTATGCGGTCGGCGACAAGCGCTGCTCGTGGTATCTCAATCATGGTACCCACGAGGTACTTCACTTTTGCTTTCTTCTCGGAAAGCACTCGCTCAGCAACCTCAATGGATCGTGCCCTCAGATCTTCAATTTCTGCTTCAACACCTACAAGCGGAATCATGATTTCCGGTAAGACCTTGACGCCAGCCTTTGCGACTTCACACGCAGCGCTCATGATTGCTTCCACCTGCATTTCATAAATCTCCGGATAGGTCACGCCAAGCCGGCAGCCTCGGTGCCCAAGCATGGGGTTGAGTTCCTGAAGTGACTCTATCTTTGACTTGAGTTTAGCCACGGAGATTCCACCAAGTTCCGCAAGTTCCTTGATCGCGTCTTTCTCATGTGGAACAAACTCATGGAGAGGAGGATCAAGAAGACGAATGGTGACCGGAAGCCCGTCCATTGCCTTGAAGATTCCTTTGAAGTCTTTCTTCTGCAGCGGCAGCAGTTTTTTCAGGGCTTTGCGTCGGGCAGCCTCGTCCTCGGCAACAATCATCTCCCGGAAAGCCCGGATCTTCTCGCCTTCAAAGAACATGTGCTCTGTTCGACAGAGACCTATGCCCTCGGCACCAAACTCCCGAGCACGTTTGGCGTCACCCGGTGTGTCGGCATTCGTCCGTACCCCAAAACCTTTACCTGCAATTCCCGCACGTTCGGCCTTATTTCGGACTTTGTCAGCCCAGGAGAGAAAGGTGCCGATCTCTTTCGAAATCTTTGGCGAAACAAGGTCCACATGCCCGGCAAAAACCTCACCGGTAGTACCGTCAATGGTGATGTAGTCACCCTGCTTAATCTTGACGCTGCCAATTTGAACCGACTTGCCGGTCACTACCGCATCACGACACCCGGCAACACATGGTTTCCCCATGCCACGAGCAACAACCGCTGCATGACTTGTCATACCACCCGTTGAGGTAAGAATTCCCTCGGCAGCATGCATCCCTCCAATATCCTCAGGCGAGGTCTCCTTACGCACAAGAACAACTTTCTTGCCTTGCTCCACCCATTCCTCGGCTTCGTCGGCGGTAAAGACCGCATGCCCGGTAGCTGCACCAGGAGAAGCATTGA
>SLAA01000159.1 GCA_007127105.1 Spirochaetales bacterium
CGCTTTGTAAACGAGCTTGGAACCCGCGACGTCGTGTCCGAGTCTATACTGGCGCAACCAGGCGGGACTGCATTCCTGCTCTTTGACCAGGAGGTTCGCGAGAGCCTTTCGGCCATTGAGACCTATGCACGTCAACGCTTGATGGTAGAAGGCGAGACCCTGGAAGCGCTGGCAATCGAACTTGGAATGCCCACCGATGCACTTGAGCAGGCGGTGGCGGAGTACAACGACGCTGTTGCGGCCGGAGAGGATGCCGCCTACGGCCGGCCCCAACTCCCGCGCACCTTAACTACGGGCCCCTTCTATGCTATAGAGATTGGCCCTGCAGTGCATCACACAATGGGTGGTGTTGGAATTAACACCTCGGCGCAGGTCATAAGCGCCAACAACGCCGTCATTCCGGGCCTTTATGCAGCAGGCGAGGTTACCGGCGGCGTCCACGGCGCAAACCGACTTGGTGGTAATGCACTTGCCGATATCGTGGTGTTTGGCCGGATTGCTGGCCAAAACGCTGCGGCCTACGCACGGCGCTAAGAGGTCGGGGTGCACGGACTGCACCCCGCCTTACCGTAGTACTGTCCAAGGATCTGTTTCCAGACCAGACGTTCTTCTCTGCTAAGTGTGGGAGCGTTGTGAGAGGTTGCGTTCTCGCTGTCAATGAAGCTGCGCGTCCGAGCAATGAGCTCGGCAAGGCGTTGCCGTTGATGGTTAATGACAGCCTGAGACGGTTTGCGGTTGCGGTTGAGATAGCGCTCATAGTGGGGCAGGCAGAGCCCGGCCGATTGATGGTATGCGGTGACAAACTCGGTATCCTCACCGTACTGCTGGACAAGACTAATGGTGTTCGCCGCCTGCTCCTCAGCGACACGACACACCGGGCACCCGGCAGGAGCGGGCTCGCGCCTGCCCCGCTTGAATAAGCCTCGTCGGGGCCGGAGCCGGGGCGTGCTGATACGACCGTGGTTTCTTTCGGAGGCCTCAAGAAGTTCAAGGTGCATAACTGCAACCGCAAGTCCGTCGTTGTAGGTTCCGAGTTCGTGCGCGTGGGCATGGCAGAAGCCGCCGTTAGCGCGTAGCTCGGCACGCAGCTCAAGATTGTTCACGTTCTGATACAGCAGCGACTCAAAGAACTGCCGCGCACGCAACGAGACCCGATAACACACGGGACACTCGCCGCTGTTCACCGCATCAATGAGGTTAAAGAAGGGAGTGTGTTTTTCCGGACTTGCCATCATTGCACTAGATCACGACCCAGCGACGCTGTCAATCAAGGTACAAAGGGAGTCCAGACTCCGGCAGCTGGTTTCGGTAGGTGAACAGCGCCTGGAGGTTCACCATGCGATTGTTATAGCGGATGTAGGTATTGGCCCAATCAAGCGGCTCACCGTTGAGGATGATGTCGTAGCGGTTCTCATGCTGCGGTCCTGGCGCATCAGGATCGGTACCGATGTAGACCGCTGTGACCGCCTCCACATTTCTTACCGGAACAATGCTCCGTTCGCCGTGGGGCCCCAATTGAGTAAGAAGGCGCGCCCTTCGCAACATCCACAACGCCTGCACAACATCGTACCCATTGAGTGAAAAAGGCTCAGGCGAGCTGTAAAGTCCCCCAAGTCCTTCCAGGGATAGCTCCGCAGGTGCGCGGTGCAGCTCGCTTTCGGCCATCTCCAGCATCTCCGGTACCACGGGTTGCGCCGGAACCCAGAACGCACCTACGAGGAGGAAGAGGAGTAGGAGCGCGCACCCTCGCACAATCGTCATGTTTCTAGAATAGCACCCGAGGCTCAATCTGACAAATATCAAAGCGGTGGTGTTATACCCTACACAAATGGTCTCAATCTCACACAGGTCGCGGGTTGGCAGCATTTGAGTGTGCCCGTAGATCGCAGCGCGCAG
Organism: Spirochaetales bacterium; assembly: GCA_007127105.1. Taxonomy (GTDB): domain Bacteria; phylum Spirochaetota; class Spirochaetia; order DSM-27196; family SLAA01; genus SLAA01. The sequence goes on from SLAA01000159.1 coordinate 1,897, forward strand.
AGACCCGGACGCTCCATAGACGACCGGCTATCGGCTTTGCGAGTGAGCCAATGAGCGGGCGCAGGCACCAGTTGAACCAGCGGGTCCAGCCGGGCAATGAGTCCAGGACGACTGCGGCCATCTGGCTGGGGGTGTAGTGCATTCGGCTGCGGATTGTTGCATTCTGCAGTCCTGCGGCCCGCATACCCACCAGGTAGTCTGACTCCGGAATAGCCCCAGCAACGCAGGCCACGGTGAGCAGGCCACTACGGCGCACCCAGAACGGCAGGTTTTCCGCCACAATATCGGAGACCAGAACCTGCCCTCCTGGACGCAACACCCGGGCAATTTCCTGAAACACTCGTTCCTTGTCCGCTGAGAGGTTAATGACGCAGTTGGAGATTACCCAGTCTATACTGTTGGACTCAACCGGAAGCTCCTCTATCACGCCCCGACGAAGCTCGATGTTCGCGTAGCCAGCCGCCTGTGCGTTCATGCGTGCACGCTCTATCATATCTGCACTAAGATCGACCCCAATTACCTTTCCGCCTGGGCCAACTTTGGAAGCGGCGAGGAGCAAATCCAGCCCCGCTCCCGAGCCGAGATCGAGGACCGTTTGCCCTTCTCTGATCTCGCTAAAGGCAACCGGGTCTCCACATCCGAAGGAGCTCTCGAGCATCTCCGGTGACACCGCTGCGCCCTCACGGGGGACATAGGTGGCAAATCGGGCGCCACCAGTTCCGGCGACAATTCCGTGACTGGCGCCGTGCAGGGCCTCGGCATATTTCCGGGCAATTGTATCTGCAGATACCGGAACGGTTCGCTCTTGCTTGCAACATTTCACGGTCGTACTCCTTGCTCTGGGTGATCCGGGCAGCAGGTTTCAAGATACCTTCGTAATTCATCCACAAGAAAAAGCGCGCGTGAGCGGTTTGGCCAATAGTAGACCGTCTTGCCTTCACGCCGAGACTGAAGAATCCCGGTTTTGCGCAGGGCCGTGAGGTTTTCTGAGGCGGTTGACTGCCCAATCCCGAGTTCTGCGGCAATCTCATTGACCGTTCGCTCGTCGCCACTGCACGCAAAGACCATGAGAATCTGCTGTCGTGTTTCTCCAGAAAGCGCCTTGAGAAAATCACTGAGTTCTTCAAGCTGCCTAAAGCTGACATTTGGTTCACTACACATCGTCACATCCCGATATGAAGATATCATCTTAAGAGGAACTCGTCAAGAAGAATCCGCTATTCCTGATTCGATCTTGCCGTCCGGAGCGGCCTGTTCTATCATTCAAATAAGCGGAGCCAAGTGCGAACGCAAAATGCGGCGAACCGGATTCCGGAGCGGAGGAGAAACCCATGCGAGCGAATAATCGTGTAGCGGCGCTCACACTCATTCTGTATTTTGTGACTGCTGCCAGCTTCCCGAAAGGTATCCGCGCAAAGGAGGAAGTCGTGAATCTACCTGACCACGACAGAACCGGCTCAGTCACGCTCGAGCGAGCCCTGTCCGAGCGGCGCTCTGTAAGAGATTTCCAGGATACCCCCATTGATATAGAAACGGTATCTCAGCTTTGTTGGGCTACGCAGGGCATTTCCGAGGAATCGCGACAGCTGCGCACAGCTCCGTCGGCGGGAGGACAGTACGGTCTTGACACCTATATCGCCGTTGGAAATGTAAATGGGCTCGATGCCGGACTCTACCGCTATGCGCCTGGAGGTCATGAGCTCGTGCTACAGGAGCACGGCGACATCCGGTTATCTATTGCCGAGGCAGCACTTGGTCAGCAGTGGATCGCCGATGCCCCGGTTGTATTCCTGATTGTCGGTGTCCCCGAGCGGCTCGCATACCCTTACCGTGACCGGGCGGAGCGGTATACCCTGCTCGAGGCGGGACACGCTGCGCAGAACCTTGCACTCCAAGCGGTTGCGAGAGCGCTTGCGACTACCGTGGTCGGCGCTTTTTCTGACAGCGAGCTGAGGGAGCTTCTTGGTGTCCCCGAGCGTCATGTCCCACTGTATGTCATCCCTGTTGGATCGCCAGCCCAATGAAAGTTTCGCAACCGGTTGCGGCAGGCCGAGCAACACCGGTTCGCGACCACCTATTTTGGACTTACATACATTCCTTTAGTAAGTTTCACATGGGGTGATTCCTATGATGATGAGAACATGGAAACAGCGTTTTTTCGCACTGGCGGCAGTATTTGCAGTTTTTGTCGCAGGACTCGTTGCAGGGATAGTCATAATGCGAAGCAGCGCCACATTCGGTCCGCAAACCGCCCGTCCGTCACAAGACCACAACGGCACTACCCAACTTGAAAGCCGCGCAAGGCCGTTACCCGAGGATAACGACGGCTCATTCGCTCATGTGGCAAACGCAGCGCTACCGGTTGTCGTTGAAATTAGTGTGGTGGAGGTTGTTGAACAGCGCTCACCGCGCGGGATGTTAGAGTTCTTTTTTGGACCGCAGCCGGATACTCCGCAGCAGGAGTTTGAGCGGCCGGGAATAGGGTCGGGGGTTATCGTCCGCCGCGACGACAGCGCTGTCTATATTCTGACCAATAACCACGTTGTCGGTGACGCAGACGAAATCGAAATTGGCCTGTTTGATGGTCGTCGCTATGGTGCCGAGCTCGTCGGCGGTGATGAGCGTACCGATCTGGCGTTACTGCAGATTGATACTCCGGAAGAGGTTCCCATCGCAACCCTGGGCGACAGCGAGGACCTGCAGGTAGGAGACTGGGTACTAGCAGTCGGTAATCCCTTCGGCTTTCACTCCACGGTAACAGCTGGTATTGTCAGCGCCACCGGGCGCAGAGCCCAGCAGGCTGGCGCCGGGCTGCCGGAACTCCCGGACTTCATTCAAACCGATGCGGCCGTCAACCCCGGCAATTCCGGTGGAGCGCTGGTCAACATGAACGGAGAAGTTGTGGGAATTAATACCTGGATTGTCGGCGGACGGAGTGGCGGCAGTGTCGGGCTTAGTTTTGCAATTCCAATGAGCCAGGCAATAGAGGCTATTGATCAGTTCATTGAGGAAGGACGCATTGTGTATGGTTGGCTGGGCGTTAGTATTGCCGATGCTTCGCCCGACTCATTGCCCGAACTTGCCGAGGATCTTGGCGTGCTTGATAGAGATGGCTCCCTGATTATGGGCGTATACCGGGGGTCGCCAGCTGCCGAGGACGGAATACGACCCGGAGACTTCGTGTATGACATTGACGGAACGCCGGTCGAAGACGCCACCGATTTCCAAAGGATTGTCGGGGCCATTCCTCCCGGTGAGCAGCGCACATTCAGCATAGTTCGCAATGAGGCTGAGCAGGACATAACAGTAACGCTCGTTGAGCGTGCCGATGAGGAGGAAATTGCGGGGGCTCAGGATCTCTGGCCAGGGCTCACGGTTGTTCCCCTCAGTGAAGAGATTCGCAACCAGGTCGGAATTGATCCGGGAGTGTCCGGAGTTGCTGTCGCGGCTGTGCATCGCAACAGCCTAGCTGCGAATGCCGATGTCCGACCGGGAGATGTCATCACCCATCTCGACGGAAGTGAGGTCGATACAGCAGCGGAGTTCTACCAGATTGCCCTGGATGGCCAGGCCATGGTTCTGAGGCTGCTGAGGCAAGCGACCGAGTTGAGGCGAGAGATTCCGGCCTTGTAATCCACCCGGTCTTTACAAGGGCGCCGAGTCGAGGCAGCGCATTGTGTGGTCGTAGCCGCGTTCGGCTATCTCGTGCAGGCGCTTGAAGTCCAGCAGGCCTATGTCCTCAATTTCTGGCGTAAGCGAGAGGTCTGCAGACTGCCTGACCTCTGCTGCCGCTCGTTGGCTGCCGGAGTTCATGGAGGCAAACAGGAGCGCGCCAATGCGCGGCGCTGTGTGCCCGGTGCCGTCTGAAGTTCGCGCCACTGCACCTGGCATGAGCACCTTCCATGGAGAGGGAAACATGGTAGGCGCTGGGCCGAAATGGTGCACAGGATTCACATCACTTGTAATGAGGCTCAGACACTCGGCACGCAGCAGATCACCTGGAAGGTTGTTAATAACTCCTCCATCGACATGAATCTCACCATCGTACACAACCGGCACCGTCACCCCCGGCAGAGCAGTTGAAGCCAGGATCGCTTTGGCGAGCGCACCACTCTTATGAACCATGAGCTCCTGGCGAGTGACGTTGGTTGAGGTACACACAAAGGGTAACCACAG
>SLAA01000166.1 GCA_007127105.1 Spirochaetales bacterium
CATTTGCTGGCGGTGGAGCAGAGAGGGCGGATGATGGTGTGGTTGAGCTCACCGTATGGTTTGGTCGACAGGACTTCATCCCGGATGACAACTTTGCTTCATTTCACGCGCAGTATCCGAACATCCGGGTAAATGCGGACGTTATTCCGCTCGAACGAGCCCTGAATGAGGCCAGTATGGCAATTCAGGCGGGCCAAGGGCCTGATATCCTGCAAACAGACTCACGGCGCCTTCCACCATTGGCCGACGCTGGATATCTGCGAAGCATAGAGGACATGGTTGAGCGATGGGAGGCTGAAGACCCCGACAACTTCAACGCAATCTCCTCTAGCGGCTGGGATCATGCCATGCACAACGGTGCACTCTACGGTGTAGCCCTGAGTGCGGGCCCATTCAACCATGTGTATCGCAAAGACTGGTTGGAAGAAGCTGGCCTGGATGTTCCCGAGACCTGGGACGATGTGCTTGACGTAGCGCGAGCTCTGAGCGCTGGCACCGAAGGCCGACGTGGTTACTCAATTCGCGGACCCAACAGTACCGTGTGGTTCATGTCTCACTTTCAATCCATGGGCGGCACCTTTGACGACAACGGGGTAATGCAACTTGACTCCGAAGCCGGCATCTATGCTCTTGAGTTCTACCAGACACTGGTGGCTGAAGGCCTCGTAAGCAATGACGTTCTTGGTTGGGGATCGGGTGATATGCGTGCTGCGTTTATTACTGGTCGAGCAGCTCAGGCGCTCATTGGTAACAACATCTTCCCGTCCATTGAGGAAGAACTTGCCTATGGCCGTGAATGGGCGGCAACCCCTCCGCCGTACCGACCAGGCGCGCGCAATGAATGGAGCTACAGCTCACTTGGCTGGCCGCACGTGGTGACATCGACAACGGACCACCCCTATGAAGCATCCTTGGTATTGCGCTATCTTGCCGAGCATGAGCAGGCAAAGAGTGTCGCCATTCGATACCAGCCGACCACCGTACTGACCGTCTATGAAGACGCAGAGTACATGGCGAGCAACCCTTGGGCCGCAGATTTTCTTGGCCCCATGCAGGACATGGCACGCGTACCGGCACATACCCGCATCGATGCGATGGGAGATATTCTCCTCGACGCAATGGGTGAGGTCATGAGTAATCCGAATGCCGATGCGGCAGATGTAGCGGCTCGGTATCAGCGACAACTGAACCGCCTGTACGACTAGGGTTTTCCAGGACGTGCAAGATGCTGGAGGATGGGTATGCCGTTGGCGTACCCGCCTCCCTTTTTTTAACGCTGTTTATCAGGTAGGAATGTAGGCCCATGATAGCATCCAGTTCCGGACAACGTTTCCGAAAGACAATTCTGCCATACGCTTTGGTTCTTCCGGCCACAGCGCTTGTGTTTGGCATTATGGGGTATGCACTCATTATAGCAATCTCCGACTCAATGCACTTCTTTCCGACCCTGGCCCGTGAGGGAACCTTTGTTGGCCTGAAGAACTACATCGAACTGTTCGGGATTGACCACTTCCAAAATGCGGTGATTCGAACCTTCGTCTTTGTTGGCGCGAGTGTTGGCCTGGGCTTGGTACTTTCTTTTGCGCTTGCGCTCAGTCTGTATACACTCACCAGAAACCCAATAGGGCAACTGGTCAGAACTGCTACCCTTATTCCTTACCTCATATCCGGGGTTGCTGCTGCGACCATGTGGCGCTTCATGTTTAGTGGAAATGCGGGGTTCGTTAATCTCATGATTGAGACCATGGGGGGGCAGCCGGTTCAGTGGCTCAGCGACCGAACGAACGCATTTATCGTGGTGACTTTGGCGAACACCTGGAAGATCTTTCCGATGTCCACCTTGCTACTGCTTTCCGGTCTGCTATCTATAGATCCTCAGTTGTACGACGCAGCCCGAGTTGACGGCTCAAGTAGCACACGTACCTTTCTGCAAATCACCGTTCCCATGATCAGCACCTATGTGGCTACCGCACTCATTTGGTTGACCTTTGCCAGCTTCAATATGTTTGCCGTGATCTACCCAATGACGCAGGGTGGTCCGCTTCGCGCAACCGAGGTAATGGCGCTGTACATGTATAGGCTAGCGTTCGGTGAATTACGATTCGCAGAGGCTTCGGCCGTGATGGTCATGCTGCTCATGGTCAATGTTGGATTCAGTGTGTTCTTTATTCGGATATTCCGGAAGCGAGACTAAGATGGAAAAAAATGACTCTCGTCCCTCACTGTATGGAAGCTTGCGCTCGGGAACCTCGAGGATCGCTGCCTTCATTGCAAAGTACCGACTGGTGACATGGCTTGTGGTGATCATCCTGTGCCTCTGGATCTTTCTACCGGTGGTGTGGGCAGTGCTCGCGTCCTTCAAGACGCCAATTGAGATCTACCGTGTGCCGCTACGCATGCTCCCGGAGAACTTCTCACTGCGAGCCTATGGTGTGGTACTGAACTCAACGAACTTCTGGCGCTTTGCTGGCAACAGTCTCTATCTGACACTGGTGAGTACCTTTCTCACGCTGTTTATTAGTATCTGGGCGGCCTACGGATTTGCGCGGATGAAGTTTCCGTTCCATCATTTTCTGCTCATGCTGGTACTGGTGCCGCGGCTCATTCCACGAATTAGTCTCGTGGTGCCACTGTACCGACTTGTTGTGCAAATGGGCTTACTGAATACCTATACCGCGCTCATCATTAGTTACACTGTAACGTCCTTGCCGTTTGCTGTGTGGATACTCAGTAACGTCTTTCAGTCCATACCGCGTGAGGTCGAGGAGTCGGCACTCATTGACGGCGCGCGCCTGGGAACTATTTTGTGGAAGATTATGATACCGATGTCGGTGTCTGGTCTGCTGACCGTGGTGATATTTACCGTTAGAGAGACATGGAACGAGTTCCCGTTCGTGCTGTCCTTTACTACCTCGGCGGCTATCCGAACGCTTCCGTATCAGTTGTTCCTGTTGCGGGACTCATTGGGGATAGAAGACTGGCCGGTGATCAACGCCTTTGCGCTGTTGACCGCGCTACCTATACTGGTGGTGTACTTCATCTTTTCTAAGAGAATTACCGCTGGAATTGTGAGCGGGTCGGTTAAGTAAAGCGTGCCGTCGTGTCCAGAGTGGAGGCGGTGGTGATGTAGTCTCGGTACCAGGCTTCGTAGGTGTCTGCGGAGTCTGGGGACGGGGAGTAGGTTGCTACCGCTTTGCTTCTTAGCTTTTCAATTGCCGCCGCCACATTCGGATACAGCCCTGCCACTACAGTCGCAAGAATAGCAGATCCCCGCGCGCTTGCCTGGGTGGTGCCAGCTACCTCTACCGGGCAGGCAATGCAGTTTGCCAGGGTCTGCATGATATAGGGGGAGCGCTGTGGAATTCCGCCCACTGCAGTCACCGTATGAATGGGCACTCCCTGACTGCGCAGGTGCGCGTGAATTGCCTTGGTGCCAAAACCCAATGACCGTACAATCGAGCTGTACAGGTCTACCGCGTCCATTCCCAGATCCAGTCCGGTAAGAGCCCCCGTCGCACCTGAGTTCGCGTACGGCGCACGCCGTCCGTTGAACCAATCCAGAACAACGGGTGTATGGGAGGTGAGAGGACGTGAGCCTGCCGCTTCTTCCAGTGAAGACAAGACCCGGTTGATTGTGGTGGGATCTGGCTCCCCGTGCTCGCCTGTGGCAGAGTACGACAACAGCCGCGCGTACCACGCAAAGATATCGCCGAAGGCCGGTTGTCCGGCCTCTATCCCAATCATGTCCGGAACAATTGAGCCCTCAGCCTGACTCTCAATACCTGGGACACCGGACATCGGCAAGCGGTCTGGCTCCGCTACCACAATCTCAGCAGACGACGTGCCAATAACCTTAACAACGCGACCAACAGCAACGCCAGCGCCAATTGCACCGGCGTGGGCGTCAAAGATCGCGGCGCCAACCGGAATACCTGCTGGCAGGCCCAGCATCTCTGCCCAGTTCGCAGATAGCTCACCAGCAGCCTGGCCAGCAGGCATGGTTTCGGAGCTCAAGTTGCGGCGCACGTGACCGAGGTATGGATCAATTTGCGCAAGGACTGCGGCGTCCGGGAATCCGCCCCAGCGAGTATTCCATAACGCTTTATGCGCCGCACCACACCGGCTGCGAACAAGCTGTGCCGGGTTGCTGTGACCACAGAGATCCGCAACTACCCAGTCACAGTGTTCCACCCAGGTAGCGGCCGCTGCGCCTATCTTGGGTGAGCGCTTGGCCACATGCAGAAGTTTTGCCCAGAACCATTCCGCAGAGTACTCGTTGCCGCAGAACTGCAGGTACTCCGGAGGTATGAGCTGTGATATGAGAGAGGCTTCCGGAATTGCAGCGTGGTCTTTCCAGAGTATGCACATGGCGTTCGGGTCGTTTCCGAACTCAGGTGAGGCTGCAAGTGGCTGCAGATGTGAGTCCACCGGGAGGGGTGAGGAACCGGTTGTGTCGACCGAAATTGCCGCAACTTTTGCACGTTCGGTTGGTGGCAGTTTGGAAACAGCCTCGCTGACTGCGGCGGTGAACGCCTCTCGGAGTTCAAGGGGATGTTGCCGGTACACCGAGTTCGCTGGGTCACAGAACTCACCTTTCTCCCAACGGGGATACCCCGAGACACCTGCGGCTACCTCTGAACCGTCTTCAGCGTTGAGTATTAAAGCGCGAACGGCACTCGTTCCAAAGTCGACGCCAAGTACATGGTTGTTCATACGAAACTCCGTTTGATGGGTAGGCTACCTATGGTTCTATACCAGGTGCTGGAGAATAACAAGCGCAGGTGGGGGAGCTGGTCCCGGCGGTCAGCTCTCTTACAAGACCTCTTCAAGAATTGCGGTGAGTGAGTCGTTGCTCAGCTGCACCGGGTGATTCTTCAGGCCGGTGTCGGCAACAATGCCTGGCAGATCTCCACTTACAAAGCCGAAATCGCCAAGCCTTCCTAATGGCATTGCCCATGACTCAATCTGCTCTATAGCTGCATCGGCCGAGTCGCCAACCCCAAGGAGTTGTGCTGCGCGGTCGTAGCGAGGCACAGGTTCTACGCGGAGGGTCGCTCGCATGACCGGGCCAAGCAGCATTCCGCACACCACGCCATGGGGTATATCACGCAGCGCGCCAAGCGGGGAGGCAAAACCATGAACCACGCCCAACCCGGCGGCGGCGAGGCACACACCGCTGAGATAGGCGGCCAAGGCCATGCTGGCCCGCAGCTCCGGGGTGTCCTCACCCTCAAGCAGCCGGGGGAAAGCACCGCCAGCGTGAGTGAGGCCGAGTTCGGCTAAGGTGTCGACCATTGGGTTGGTCTTGGTAGATGTGTACGCCTCAAGCAGCTGCGTGATTGCGTCGAGCCCACTCGCGCGCGTGACGTTGGCTGGACACCCGGAGAACAAGTCCGGGTCAAGCACGGCAAGCTGCGGTACAAAGCCCGGATGGCGGAGCGACTTCTTGAAGCCGTCGGCTCCTATCCGGCTGAGCACCGCGTTCATTGTCGCCTCGCTGCCGGTACCGGCCGTGGTGGGGAAGGCAATCACCGGGAGCGTGGCGCCGTCTGGTGTGAGATCACCTACACCCTCAAGATAGCGGGTGATGTCGAACGCGGGGGCGCTGGGGGCCGCAGAGGCGCGGGAGGCCCCGGGCTCCGTGACCCCCAACGTCTCTGATACGCCGGACGAAGGTGCCCGCATGAGTGCAACACCGGCCGCAATGGCTTTGCCGGCGTCAAGTACGCTGCCTCCACCTACCGCAACCACGACATCGCTCTTGGGAGCCTTCTTGGAGATATCAGCAAGTACTGCATTCACCAACTCGGGGGACGGCTCACCCTGCACACGGAAATCAAGATAGCTGACTCCCTGGGACTGCAGAGTCGAGGTAACTACACTCCATTCCTCGCGCTGACGTACCGAGCTGCCCCCAGTAACCAGAACGGGTTGAGTACAACCACGTTCGGCGAGCAGGGCCGGGAGGCGCCGGAAGGCACCTTGTTCGACCCGGAGCTC
>SLAA01000010.1 GCA_007127105.1 Spirochaetales bacterium
TACACTCGGGTGCATGTTTTCGTTCAGCCGGCCATACTGGCCTGCCTTAAGCTGAGCTAAAAACGTATCCCGTCGTTCATCACGGCTCACTCCATCATCACTTCCAAACAGGTCACAGGAAGCAAGTGCGACAACCGTCAACAGCGAGATTCCAACAACCAACCTGACATAACTCATTTTCATAAACCAAAGCCTCCTGGGTACCAGCCGCTAAATGTCAAGCACGGCCAGCTTGGGCGCAATACGTTCCTCAAACTCTGCGCGCAGCTCGGCGTGCAGCGCAAGAAATTCCTGATACAGTGGGTTATCAAGATCATTCATGTACTGAGTTTTCATGTTCACATACATGCGGCTTACCACATGCCGGCGTAATGAAAAAGCCGAGAGCGTGAAGTACCTATAGTTTAGGAGATTTGTCGCACTGATCTGCACAAGCGGCCGTTCAACCTCCTCGCGAAACTGCAGAAACTCTTCCTCACCTTCCTCGGAACGAATGCGAGACATCTCATCACGCACTTCCTGCAACTCCCGGTTCGACTCCTCCCACACCGCATAGGCGGCGTCCTGGTCGTCCATGAAGTCGCGCATGCGGCGCTGGATGCGTTCAAGGCCAAGAATTGGGTCGTCAAGGAAGGCCTCTATGCGGTCGTGCTCCCAGTCGCTAAAGTCCAGGGCCGGGCCAAGCCAGCGCACGACCTCACCTGGTGCCTCACCGGCGACTACCTGAACCGCCTCGCCCGCGCCCAGGTCTACCTCAACCCCGGCCGACTCAACCGTAATCATTCCAGTATCGACCCCAAAGAGAGAGCTGCCGTCCGAACCGGCAAAAACCGTAAACTCGGTGCCGCGGACACCCGCCACCACGGTGCCGGATGAAACGCGCTGTTGCTGGCCAGCAAGCGCGCCAAAGCGGTAACTCACCGCGCCTACCGTGTTGGTCATGACGGTTTCGCGCTGGCCGTCCCGCTCTACCTCGCGCAGGGTAAACACCGTGTCGGGCGAAACCCGAATGATGTTTCCACCTGCCTGATCAAGCTCAACGAAGTCGCGCCTCCCAGTAACCACGGACTCGCCGGGTCGCACCGCGTCGCCAAAATCAAGCTCTACACCTCTGCTACCGTCGCGCCGAATCTCGGGACGACCCTCGTAATACACTACATCGGCATCCTGTGCCATAAGAAACACCGGCGATACAAGCACAATTAAAACAAGGAGTAGCTTTTTCATGACAGAGGCCCCTTCAAGCCGTAGAGGAGGGGCGTGCGTTTGCGGCTGTCGTCCAACAGCAACAGATACTCACCGCTGCCATTGCGTACCCGCACAACCGCGCCGTCTGCGGAGAGATACTCCTCAAAGAAGATGCGCATCTCGTAGCTCTCAGCAAACTCGGCATAGCTGTCCGCTGTAAGGGGGCTAATCTGCACAATTTCGGCGTCCTTGAGGTCAAAGCCCGCAGCGCGGAGCCGTGTCCAGATCAGATCAAGGTCGCTCTCCAGTACCAGCAGTTCACTGTCAAACACAAAGGGAGTCTGTGAGTAGGCGACGACCTCCTCTACCGGTGCAGTGGTAATGATATCTACAACAGCGCGAATTCGCCCCTCGCGTTGTGGCACCGGCACGGTTTGGCAGGCGGCCAAGACCACCGCTACAATAGATAGAACAACAACCTGTTTCATAATCCTCCCCTGCTTCCAAGCTTGAATGATACCCCCGCTGCTACGAAAAAACAATATACATTCCCGGCGCAGTTTGCTATGGTGCCCGCCATGCACCTGGAAACCACGCAACAAATAAGGGCCGAGCTCATCCTCATTGGCGTGACCGTCATCTGGGGCGCGACCTTTGTGGTTACTCAGTCGGGCCTGCAGTTCATTTCGCCGTTTCTGCTCATTGCCGCACGTTTCTGGTTGGCATTTGGGATTTTTGCCGTACTTTCCGGGCCCCGTCTTCTGGAAATATCGCGTGTCACGCTGCGCCGGGGGGTGGTATTAGGACTCTTTCTGACGATATCTTATCTAGCGCAAACCGCCGGTTTACAGTATACCAGCGCCGCCCGCAGCGGGTTTATTACCTACTTGTTTGCGGTACTCGTTCCACCTTTGCAGTACCTTATTGGGCGGCGCACCGTGTCGCTGGGGAACCTGCTGGGTTTGGCGGTCGTGGTGCTTGGGGTCTTGGTTTTTAGCGCCCCGGGTGCTGGCGGACTCAACCGGGGTGATATCATGACCCTGCTCTGCGCGGTTGGGTTAGCCTTTTATGTGGTGCTGCTGGACCGTTATAGTTTGCAGAGCAGCCCCCAGGATCTGGCGGCCCTGCAGTTTGGCACCGTGGCGGTGCTGGCCACGGTGGGCACGGTGGTGGTAGAGGGGTTCATGGACGGCACCGTGGTGTTTATCCCCAGTCTGGCATTGTTCTGGGCGGTAGCGTATCTTGCGGTATTGGGTACCGCAGTGGCGCTGGGGCTACAGACACGCTATCAGCGGGACACCAGTCCGGTCCGAGCCACAATTATTTTTGGGCTTGAACCGGTTTTTGCGGCGCTTGCCGGGCTCCTGCTGGCGGCACAGGTGCCCAACGGGCATGAACTTGCTGGCGGTGGACTCATTCTGGCAGGCCTGCTTATTTCGGAACTATGGCAATTTCGGCCGCGTCTGTCCGAGGTTGTTTAAAAAAAGTATTGAGGTAAGAAATGACAAGGTTTTCAGATCCTGTTCGCGCCGGGCTCGAGCTATGCTCGAGCGCATATCTACGACTGCAACTGAGAGAGACCGGGCTCAATGACATGGATATCTACTCAAGTGACGCCGTCATTGTAGATGCCAACGCTGCGGCAGCGCGGCTGATTGGCCCGGAGGGTCAGGATCAGGTTGGTATCCCCTCGCTTGTTATTGGCCGTTCCTTAAGCGAGCTGGTGGTGCTCAATGAGATTAAGGAAGAAGCAATGTCGGCGGCAATGCTCCTTGCACCGGTGACCGAACTGGAGCTTGGTGAGGAGCTACGCCTTCGCCGGCTACTGGCCGGAAACTGGATGATCCTGCGTGCACACAGGGTCATGGAGCGAGAGGTAGTGGTGATCATTGAACCGGCCGCCCCTTCGGACTGGCCGCTTGCTTCCGCGGGACCCTTAGTGCTGCTCAGTTACCACGCCTGGGCTCCGTTCCGCATTCGCCGCTGCTCACGTTCGGTAATTACCCGGCTGGGAAAGAGCCCTGACTCACTGATTGGCACGCCGTTTCCAGAGCTGATTGCGGCCGAGTCGCGTTCTGCGCTTGAAGGCTCGCTCCAGGAGTTCCGGGAGTCCGGCACCCAGCATGAGCTAGAACTCCATTACCCCGTACTCAATTGGGATGGAATGCAGCACCCGGCACATGACTTCATTCTGCCTTTGGGGGATGGGAGCGGCGTCCATGGCTTTGTGTCCCACCTCTGGATAGAGCGCTAAAGCGATGTGTTGTTTATTGCTTCGCTGATGTTTATCTTACATGGGTGATGTGCCCAATGACCCAGCTCTTCCGGCCACAATCCACACCCGTGTGGCTGGTTTTTTTTTGCGCTCTTTTTCTGAATCTCTTTGTAACAGTCATTGATACCCCGGGACAGGACTATACAGACACCTCAGAGATGCCACATGTACTGGTGCTGTACTCGTACGACGCGCATCATCCTACAGCGGCCGATACCATTGACGCTCTAAGCACAGCACTTCTCAGAGACGGCTACCTGTTTGAGATTGAGTATCTGAACGCAGTTGGAAACTGGCGGCCACGTATGAGAAACGCGGTTGGTAGATACCTCGCGGAACGCATGGCACATAGCTCACCCTACGATCTTGTCATTGTCCTTCATGACCAGGCACTGCATCTTGTCCTCACTGAAGGAAGAGACCTGTTCCCGAATACTCCTATTCTTTTTGGCGGTCTCAACGACTCAGGACTGCAACAGCACGCGGTGGAACAGGACTCCATGACCGGGGTTATTAGCCGCTCGCCGCTCAGCACAACGGCCGAGGCAGTGCGTGTACTGCTGCCGGAGCTGTCGGCCCTCTATTTGGTAAGTGACTACCCGCTTGACGAGGTATATACAGCCGCCCAACTTAACGAGGTCCAACAGGCCGCAGGTGATGTGCCGCTGCATGAACTGCTTCTGCACGATATGCGCTTTAGCGACCTCATTTCTCAGCTGCAGGATATTGAGGACTCGGCAGCGGTGATCCCGGTTGAGTACAGACGCGACCTGAACTGGACACGCCTCCCCAGCCTGACCGCCTTGCAGCTCATTGTTGAGTCCAGCCCGGCACCTGTCTTTTCGCTTCTGGGAGCAGGCCCGGCCGCTGGTGCTGTTGGCGGCGCCTTCATGGACGGGGCCGAACTGGGTTGGCAGATTGGGGATCTTGCGCACGAGGTGCTGTCCAACCCGGGAGCCCCGCTGCCAGATCCGGTGCCCCTTGATCTACGATATCGATTCAGTCGTGCATCGCTTCGAACGCACGCCATTTCGCAACGAGACGTCCCCGGCGGTAGCGAGCTCGTTCCGGCATTTTCGGCAGTTGTTCGTGAGAATCCGGGGCTGGTTAGCTCCATAACCATTGTACTTGCCGCCCTCATCATTCTGGTCGTGAGCCTGGCAATAGCGCTGAAACACCGGGGGCAGCGAAACGCCGAGCTTCGTGCGGCGAATGAAGCAACCCAGGCCGCTATACGTGCCCGGTCACAGTTTATGGCAAATATCAGTCACGAACTCAGAACACCACTCAATGGAATCTCAGGGCTTTCGCAGGTTCTGGCAAGTACGGAACTGGACCATGAACAGCGTTCCTTGCTGGCAATGCTTGAGAGCAGCACCAAAGACCTGACGGTGCTCATTAACGGCCTCTTGGACTTCACCAACTCCGAAGGAGGGCGACTCAAGACCGCTTCTCTTGAGTTTAGTTTGCTGACTCTGGCGCAGGAGGCGGTGAGACTTACCGAGATTGAAGCGGCAAAGAAACAGTTGACGGTGGACTACAGGTTTGAGTTTGACCCGGAGCATGTCTTCCTGGGGGATCCCCACAAGGTAAAACAAATACTACTCAATCTCACGCACAATGCGGTCAAGTTCACCGACTCAGGAAGTATCGAACTCATTGCAACCGAACTGCCGGGCAACAAGGGTACGGTCTGGATTGAGTTCCATGTGAACGACAACGGCCCGGGTATAGAGAAGGAACACATGAGCCGAATCTTTGACGCCTTTCATCAGGCCGACCTCTCCACCGGCAAACAACACGGCGGGCTCGGCATTGGCCTGGCCCTGGCAAAGAGCCTGACCACAATCCTGGGTGGAGAGATCACGGTCCTCAGCAGGCTAAACCACGGAAGCTCCTTCAGGGTACGGCTTCCCTTTACTCCTGCCGCAAAGTAGAGCGCCCCGGGTCCGCATGTTCAGTAACCTGGTGAATCCAGCGGTCAGAGAGAATTCGTCGCAGGCCCAGGACGTACTTCACTATCTCCTCAAGAATAGTGCAGAGAAACACCAGCGGTGGCGCCAACCCAAGCACCAGGCCAGCAAAGGCCACCAACGGCACTCCAACCACCCAGAGTATTCCTACATCCATAAACAAGCTGTAACGAGTATCGCCTCCACTACGCAATAGGCCCACCACAATGTGCAGGTTAGAGACCTTTACCGGCACAACAAATCCCGAGATCACCAGGAACTGGGTCACAATGCGTCGTGCCTCGGGGGTAATTTCGAACAGCATCGGGACCAGGGGCGATATTGCAATCAGCACAACACCGGCTACAGCACCCATGATGGGCGTCAAGGTCAATAACCGGCGCGCGCCTACCGAGGCGCGCTTGAGCTCACCGGCGCCTATCTGGTTGCCGGTCAGAATGAGGGCGGCATTTGCGGTACCCATAAAGACAACAAAAGAAAGTCGTATTACCGTATCGGCAATGTTGAAGGCGGCAACCACCTCGGTGCCCATTCGCGCGTACACCAGCACGTACACTGTCACACCCAAAGACCAGCCTATTTCATTCAGAACAACAGGGCTTGCGGTAACCCAGAAGCGCCGTATGAAGGCTGCGTTCCAGCTTAGATAGTTACGCAACGTGCCAACTGCAGGTTCATGGCGGGCATAGGCGAGCGCTATGAGAAGCGTTGCCTCAATACTGCGTGCGATAGCGGTAGCAAGGGCGGCGCCCCGAACCCCCATAGCCGGGAAACCGAGCAGCCCAAATATCAAAACGAGGTTCAACAGGGTATTTATGAGCAGGGATATTGCGGTCACGAACAGGGGCAGCTTTGTGCTGCCGGTACTGCGTATGACCGAGGAGAAGACAATAGTGATAGCGGTGAAGAAGTAGCTGGGCGCCACCATGCGTAGATACGAAGCCGAGAGCGTTATGACGGCGGTGTCACGGCTATAAATGGATATGACCTGCTCGGGCAGGAATGCGGCGGCGCAGTAGAAGAAGACCGCACCAATGCCGCCGCCTAAAATGGAAATGCCAAGGGTCCGTTGCACACCGGCCTTGTCACGTGTCCCCCAGTACTGAGCGGCAAAGACGCCAGCGCCACTCCCAACCCCGAAAAGGAACAGCAGAAGCAGGAAAAAGACCTGATTAGCCAACGCCACTGCGGCTATCTCGACTTCACCGAGACGACCGATCATTATGGTATCAATCATGTTCAGCGAACTGACCAGGAGCATTTGTAAGGCAATAGGAAAGGCCAGCTTAAAGAGCGCCTTGAGATAGACGGGGTCGTCAAACATGGTGCTCTTAAGGCGGTTGATTATGATGCTAGGTCTCACCGTCTCTGCTCATCGGGTGGGCGCCGTCGTACCGTGAACTCACGTTGGTGTGGCGGCTCTTCGGCCTCCGCTCCAGCCTGAGCCTCTTCGTGAAACAGCTCCTGTGCCCGAACTCGTGCATCACGAGGACCCGGAACACGCCGTTTCCAAGATCCGTCGGAGTTCATCTCGTGCGCCTTCACGTTGTCTGCACAAAATACCTCAAGCATGTGCTTGACCTTGCGTTTGAGGTTCTCCTGTTCAATGGGAAACATGAGCTCCACTCGCCGTTCAAGGTTTCGGGGCATCCAGTCCGCACTTGCTGCATACACATCCTCCACCCCACCGTTGCGAAAATAGAACAGGCGGGAATGTTCCAAGTAACGATCCAGAATGCTCACCACCGATATATTCTCACTCAAGCCCTTTCGTCGCGGAATGAGGGTGCAGATACCTCGGACATTGAGGTGAATGCGCACGCCCTTGGCGGATGCCGCGTACAGTGCTTCTATAATGTCCGGGTCTGCCAGGGAGTTCATTTTTGCCATGATGAGTCCGGGTGCGTCGGGTGAGCTGCGCATAGCTTCCCGTTCAATGAGCTGGAGAAGACGGGACTTGAGACCAGTAGGTGCCATCACCAGTTTCTGGATAGCGGGAATGGATGAGTATCCGGTGATCGCGTTAAAGAACAACCCCACATCGTAGGCCATGTCCTCACGAGAGGTCATGAGACCGGTGTCGGTATAATACCTTGCTGTCTTCTCGTTGTAGTTGCCGGTACCCAAATGCAAATATCGCCTCACTCCGTCTTTTTCTCTGCGCACTATCATCAAGACTTTGGAGTGCACTTTCAGACGAGCAATTCCATACACCACAATTACCCCAGCGTTGGCCAGGCGCTCGGCCCAGCCTATGTTCCTTTCTTCGTCAAAACGCGCTTTGAGCTCTACGAGCGCAGTCACGTGCTTTCCGGAGGCGGCCGCGAGCTCGAGCGCCTGTATAATGGGCGACTTTCCTGAGGTGCGATACAGAGTAACCTTAATGGCCATTACATGAGGATCGTGGGCAGCAGACTCAATAAGCCTGATTACCGGTGAGAAGGAGTCATACGGATGATGCAGCAGGACGTCCCGCGTGCGGAGCACGTTCCATATGGGCTCGTCCCCGGGAAGAGCGGGGTTCTCGTAGGAGCGCCACACCGGATAGCGCAGCTCATCGTAGCCGGGAAGGTCGTAAATTTGCATGAGCGTAGCCAGTTCCAATGGCTCATCCTTGCGGTAGACATCGGCCTCCTGCAATCCAAAGGCTTCACGCAGCACCTCCCCAATACGGCCCGCCTCGCGGTTTACGGACAGGCGCACCGCATCACCGTGCTCCCGATGTTCAAGCACCTGCTCCATGGCCTCAACAAAGTCTTCATCTCGTTCCTCGTCGACGCCCATGTCCGCATCGCGAGTGACCCGGAAGAGTGCGTTCTCCTGTACGCTGTAGCCCGGAAAAAGGATAGCGGCAAACTCAATAACCACATGCTCAATAAGCGCAAAACCAACCCTGCCATCTCGCTCCGGCAAATAGATAATGCGCGGAACCG
Organism: Spirochaetales bacterium; assembly: GCA_007127105.1. Taxonomy (GTDB): domain Bacteria; phylum Spirochaetota; class Spirochaetia; order DSM-27196; family SLAA01; genus SLAA01. The sequence continues at coordinate 8,370 of SLAA01000010.1, forward strand.
AGCGTGGGATCTGGACAATGGCTATCTTTTCTGCGGGCTCGCCTTCAGCAGTCAGACCTAGCTGTTCCGGACCCGTCTCACCGGCTGGCCCGTACTCAACATCCTCACCCAACACGCTTGCCTCGGGATCCCGGTACAGCAGAAAAGCGGCCTGCAGACGCATGTTGCCGGAGTAGGCAAGAGGCTGCCCGGTTTCAACGCGAACCGGCGTCAGAGCAGGCAGGATTTCCTCCTCAAACTTGGCTCGCAAAAACGCCCGCTGTGAGGAGCTCATGTCTTCCGGCCGACGCAGAAAGATTCCATGCTCCGCCAGACCCGGCAGAATTTCCTCATGCAGAGCTTTGTATTGTATCTCGACTACCCGCTTAACTTCACGGCTAATCTCTTCAAGCTGCGTGCGGACACTCATACCAGATGGACAGTTCCGGCGGATTCCGCTACGAAGCTGACGCTTGAGTGAGGCAACGCGCACCATGAAGAACTCATCAAAGTTCATGCTGACAATGCACAGAAACTTGACTCGTTCGAGCAAGGGCACCTCAGGGTTAAGCGCCTCGGACAAAACTCGCTCGTTGAAGTCTATCCAGGTCAGGTCACGGTTCAGATACCGCATTTCTTCATGTGCCACATCGGTTCCTTTTGTTAGTGTGCAATATTGATACTGTAGCCGAACACATCTTCAAACATCTTGCGCTTCATCTCTAAGCCAAAGCGCTCAACCGATATATCGCCCGTATGTGTACAGTACAGCAGTACCTCGTCCTCATTTCGCTCAAGACGGAAATCGCCAAGCCGCTGAGTATGGCTGCGATCAAGAGCATCTGCTATGCGCAGCAGGGAGGACAGCTTAAGCACGACAATGCGTGCCTCACGCCGCAACGAGACATAGCTCATATGTGAGCCGGTCGGCGGGCTCTTGCGATGGTATCGAACAATATTTGAGATGATCCGCAAGTCGCTGCGAGACAGTCCAAAGATCTCTGAGTTAGCCACAATGTACTGGCCATGTTTATGATGCCCGCTCGGCCGGATATAGTTACCAATATCATGCAGAACGGCCGCCACTTCCAACTGCAGCCGTGCATGTTCATCCAGGCCATGTTCAGCCTCCAGTTGATCAAACAGCGACAGTGCATGCCTGGCCACATGGAGCGCATGGGTCTCGTCAAAATGGTATTTCCTGCCAAGGCTGACAGCACCCGCAACCACCTGGCTGTGAAACTCGCGCTGCACCAGCTTGTCGGTTCCCAACGCAAAGCTCATGAGGACGCCCTCTCGCACACTGACGTCAGGAACAATGAGCTGTTCAGCCTCGGTTGCGTTAAGAAACTCGTTATAAATGAGAAGTGCGGGTACAAGGCCCTCAGCCTCGGTGTAGCTAATTCCTAGTTCGCGCACGCAGTCGTCAACGCTGGAGTCCCGCAAGCCGGTAAGGAACGCGACGAAGTCGCCCTTCTCCACAACTGAATACCCCTCACCCTTTTTTCTTCCAGCAACCTTGGCGGCAAGTCGCGCATTACCTCCAACCGCAACAAAATACCGCACACGCCCCAGGCTGAGTTCGGCGTCCAAAAGCCAGCGGGTAACACGGATGTTTTCCCGTAAATAGTCTTCTATTTGTGACGCAGAGTCGTAGGCAGGGTTAACCTGCTGTGCCAAACGTACCGTTCCCATACCAAGTGAGTGAGCAGCCGCCATTTTACCACGCTGCAGCAGCATGAGCTCGGTGCTGCCGCCGCCGACCTCAATGATGAGCGTGCTCGACCTTGAAAACTGGGCTCGCAGCGGACTCACCCGGTGCTGAACCGCTATGAAGGTAAGGAAGTTCTCCTCAACCCCTTCAAGAATATTGACTCGCAGACCGGTACGAATGAAGACGCGGTCAATAAATGTGTCTCGGTTGCGGGCCTCACGAATAGCGCTCGTAGCAATGATTTGAACCTCGTCTACCTGCCAGGAAGCAAGGACTTCTTTGAACGACTCAAGAATTCGCACCGCCTGCCGCATGAGTTCCGGCGAGATATGCCCGCGGGTGAACACATCACGCCCAAAGGGTATGGGGCGGGTGACGCGGTCTAACCTCCGCCATTCACTGTCGGGCAGGATCTCGGCGACAACCATACGTATAGCCGTGGAGCCAATATCTATGACAGCAGCAATTTTGAATTCCTGGCCCGCTTTCCTTGGATCACTCATGGGCGGTCGGCTCCAAACAGTCGGGCGGCAGCGCCAATTACGGTTGCGTAGTCACCAAGCTCTGCTGCCGCAACAACCACGGCATCGGCAAGCGACGGCATTGCCCGTTCTCTCATGACCCGCTCGGCAACACCAAGATACTCACTGCCAAACTTCTCCACCAAGCCTCCGCCAATCACGATAAGCTGCGGGTTGAAAATATTAACGCAGTTGGCCATTCCAATGCCAAGGAAGTACGCCGCTCGCTCAACAATTCTCTTCACGGCGACATCACCCCCGTCTACCGAACGTTTGAGAACTCCACTGGTAACTTTCCTCAGGGAGGTACCCACCTCGGCATACAAGACAGGGGCGTCACCGCCTGCGGCCGCGGCAATAGCATCCTTGGCTATTGCGCTCCGCGACGCTAAGGCCTCCAGGCAGCCATAACCACCACAGCCGCAGATGCGCCCGTCGGTCTGCACCGTCATATGGCCAATCTCCCCAGCACCGCCGGTCGCACCGGAATACAGCTCCCCGTTGATAATGATCCCACCCCCGAGCCCGGTACCCGGAAAAAGCCCAATAACGTGGCGTTTCCCGCGCGCCGCCCCGGCCACAAACTCCCCATACACCCCGGCATTGACGTCGTTTTCCAGACGAACCGGTAGAGCATAGCGCTCCTCAAGCAGCCGTCGCAGAGGAAAGTTCGCAACGCCCACATTCGGAGCGCTTCGAACGACACCGTCGACGTCGTCGATGGGCCCAGGACAGGCAATGCCAATGCCAGATGGGCGGGGGCCGTCGGAAGGTAGTTTTGCGAGGCACTCATCTATGCAGCGACAGATCGTAGAAAAAACTGCTTCGTTACCGGAACCCTTTGTCCGTGTCTTGTTCTTGACAATCACCTGGTACTTGTCGTCCAGAACGCCGCACAGCATCTTGGTCGCGCCCATATCAAAGCCAATCAGGTAACTGTCCATTGTTATCCTCGCATTCCTTCAGGTTTTGGGACCTTCCACCAATATAGCCGCGATTATTCGTTCCGGGAACAGCTTCGCGTCGCTTCTTGCCTCTCCAAGGCTTTTGGGTTAGGGTTTGATGTGGATAAGCTATGAACAACACCTTACGCGCTCCTACACGCGGAGTCATTATTGGGCGATTCATGCCACCCCACCTGGGGCATAGGTATCTGGTAGGCTTTGCCCGAGAGTTCGTCGAGCACTTGACGGTGCTCGTATGCACTCTGCACGATGAGCCGATTCCGGGCAGGCTCAGGTATGAGTGGATGCAGGCCATGTTCTGCGATGTAGAGATCATCCACGTTACTGAAGAGATACCGGAAGCCAACCGCCACAATCCAAACTCCTACAGAATCTGGGCGGATTTTATTCGCAAGATTATTCCCGACCCCATAGACTACGTTTTTGCCTCGGAACAGTACGGCTTCAAACTTGCCTCGGAACTGGCTGCGGAGTTTGTGCCGGTAGATCCGGGACGCAGCAACTTCCCGGTATCCGCAACCGAGATTCGCAAAAACCCGTTCACTAACTGGGCCTATTTGCCAAACCTTGTAAAACCGTATTTTGCCCGACGTGTGGCCTGCATCTCGCAGCAGATTGGAGTTCCCGGGGTAGACTCACATCCAGCGCGTGCGCTTGCTCAACACTATCACACGGTCTGTGTCTCGGATGCGCTGGAACGCTGGATGACCCTGCGGGACAAGCCGCGAACCGCAGACGACCTTCGCTTGGTAGTGAAGAGTCAGGCGGCGGCAACCGCGGCTCTGTTACCGTTGTGTAACCGGGTCTTGTTCGCTGAAGCCGACTGTGTGACCTTACAGGCTCGTCTGCACCTTGAACTGGACCTTGCGGGGCATAGCCACTCAGAGCCCTCAAACCTGTATGTCCTTCACTTTGATTCAACGCACTCGGCTGAGTTCCGCCAGTACCTCGACGAGCTTACCGCTATCCTTGAGGAGCAGAGCCTCCCCTATATTGTCACAAGCGAACATGATCCGCACAAGGACCCACAGGTGGTGGCAGCAATCGAAGACCTTTTTGGATACAAGGTAGAGTAGCTCTGATCTACGGTCGAATGCGCTTCCGGTCTCGAGGAAAGAGTGAGGCTTCCTTCACGTTCGTCAGACCAAGAATCTTCTGCGTCAACCGCTCAAGACCAATAGCAAAACCACCATGCGGTGGGCAACCGTAGCGAAAGATCTGCGCGTAGTCGGCCAGCCCTTCCTCGGTAAGTCCAAACTTTGGTAGCGCGTCCAGCAACATGTCGTACTCGTTAATGCGACGTCCGCCGGTGGTTATCTCCAGCCCACGGAACAGCAGATCAAAACTGCTGGTCTTCTGCCCGTCGGGATAGGCGTAGAATGGCCTCTTCTTCCGTGGAAAGGCGTTCACAAAAACTGCCTCAACTCCGTGAGTCTCCACGGCCCAGTCACACAGAACCCGCTCACCCTCGGGATTGATCTCGAACACCCGTCGCCCAAGTTTGGTGCTAATGATTTCTTTCGCCTCGTCGTGAGTTATTCGTGGAGTCTTGCGGATCTCTTCGGTGCTGGGTACGCGGGCATCATACTCGGTCAGAATTCGAGCGCAGTCGCGCTCCACACAGCTGAACACATGCGCCAGTATCTCCACCTCAAGATCCATGAGATCATGCTCATCCTTGATGAAGGCGGTTTCTACATCAAGTGAAACATACTCGTTAAGGTGCCGCGGAGTATCGTGCTTCTCTGCCCTGTAAGCAGCGCCAATCTCAAAAACGCGTTCCATACCACTTGCCACCATGGCTTGTTTGTAGAACTGAGGCGACTGGGCAAGGTAGACACGATTCTCAAAATACTCGACAGCAAATAGTCCGGTGCCGCCCTCGGTTCCGGTTCCTATGAGTTTGCTCGACTTAATCTCGGTGAACTCCTGGCCACGCAAATACTCGGCAAAGGAGCTCAACAGACTTGACTGCAAATAAAAGATGTCCCGAATCTTTGGGTTGCGGAGCGAGATGACTCGCTGATCCAGCACGGCCTCAAGACCAACCTTGTCGGGGTCTCCATTTACCTGAAAGGGTAAATCCGGCGCGGCCGGTGCGAGCAGTTCGGTTTCCACCACGGCTACCTCATATCCACCGGGGGCCTTTTCATTTGCACGAACCTCGCCGCGCGCGGTAATGACCGACTCGTGGGTGAAGTCGGGCTTGTTGTCATAGACCAACTGCACTATGCCGGAGCGGTCCCGAAGAAGAACAAACGAGATAGCGCCGAGCTCACGTATTCTGTGTACCCAGCCGCTTACTTCTACCTGCTTTCCAGACTCAGCGGCGATATCGCGAGTAAGTGTTCTCATTACTGATCCTCCATGATCCGCTGCACTTCAAGCTCGTCCTCGGACCCAAGCTGGGCGACAATGAGACGCGTGAATGCAGACTCGGTTGTGAGTCGCCCCATAGGGATTGCGCCCTCACGCCACAACTCGTGGCTTGTGACATAGTCGGCAAAATCAACCATGGCTTCCTGTTGTGATGTACAGAAAAAGGACACTCCGTTTGCGGCGCCGTACTGCAGGGCAGCTCGGAGAGAGTAGGGCGTTTCTCGCACGCTGGCGGTCCCTGTGTCGTAGAGCTCAAGAACAAAGTAGCGCACGCCGTTCTTCATAAGCGTAATAAGGTGGTCACCACGCATACCCGGGAAGGCCTTCACAATGAAACACCGCGACATGGCGTTCTCCAAGGCAGTCTGTACCGCCTTGCGGTCGGTGGGCTCAACGCCAGCGGCGGGATAAATGGGAGCAGGCAGGTGTGCTGGGTTTGAGTCTCCTCCAATCTCGTTCCAGGTGCGAAATACACCAGCGCGAGCAGCGCCTTCCTCAACCCGTTCAAACTTCAAGTTGAGTGGGGCAAACTCCTGAGCTCCGTACACAACACCAACACCTGGCGCGCCGGAGGCTGCCCGTTTCACAGCTGCACTGATATTGGCTACCGCCTCACTCCGAGGCTTTGCACTCCCGCGCTCAGAGTCATTCGGGACCGACGAGGCGGTTAAGACAATGGGAATGCGAGCCTTACCGAAAAACCAGTACAGCAAGGACGCGGTGTACGACAGGGTGTCGGTACCGTGAGCGACCACTATTCCTGCTGCCTCGGAGTCCTCAATACGTCGGGCTATCTCGGAGATGAGCACCGCCCAGTCGGCCGGGGCAATTTCCTCACTCAAGAATGCGCCTAGTTGTATCTCTTCAAGACGGAGTTCAGCCGGAAGTCCGGTATCACCGGCAAACTCGGTTCGTAAGTCAAAGAGTTCTCCCGGGCCAATGAGCCCGTCCTCGCGTCTCACACCTGAAATGGCACCGCCAAAGGAAAGCACATGGATAACCTTGACCGCCAGACGTGAAGAGATAAGTTCTTGCAGCAGCTGCGGCTCAGCCCTTCCCGATGTTGCCTTCATGACCTGGCCCACCAGAAATCCAACCGGTTTAGCATCGCCAGCACGCACCTGCTCAACCGCGTTCGGGTTTGCCTTCAACACCGCATCTATGTACTCCGAGAGCTCGGCAGGGTCAGTAATTTGCTCCCAGCCTTTTGCTTTAATGATAGCTGCTGGAGAAGCGTCCGAGACAAAGACCTCTTCAAGAACTTGTTTTGCAATCTTGCCGTGTATACGCCCCTCGTCCAAAAGACGCAGCAACTCCGCGAATCGTTCCGGATTGAGGACCGAGCTTTCTATGCTTTCGCCGCGGCGATTCAGCAGTTTCTTAACATCGGAGGCAAGCCAACTCGCCGCAGACTGCGGATCAGCACCCAACGCGATGGTGTGCTCAAAGAACTCGGCGGTGCTTCGTTCATCAATGAGAAACTCAGCCTGTAGCTCGGATAGCCCGTATTCGTCAATGAATCGTGTGCGCCGGGCAGCAGGCAGCTCTACAAGGCCCTTTTCTACCTCCAGCAGAAAGGCGTCGTCGGTAATAAAGGGCGGCAGATCTGGCTCCGGGAAGTAGCGGTAGTCGTGTGCACTTTCCTTTGTGCGCATTGGTTCGCTCACATCTCGGTTCTCATTCCAGAGACGTGTTTCCTGCACTACAGTTCCGCCACGTTCAAGAATGTCCTTCTGACGCGATATCTCAAAATTGAGCGCCTTGCGTACAAAGCGCGAGCTGTTCAGGTTCTTAATCTCAACCTTATTGCCCAGTCCGCCACCAGAAAGGTTCACCGAGACGTTTGCATCACAGCGCATGGAGCCTTCTTCCATGTTCCCGTCACACACACCCAGGTAGCGAACCATTCGGCGAAACTGCTGCAGGAGCACCTCTGCTTCCTCGCCCACCTCTAAATCAGGCTCGGTTACAATCTCCAGCAGTGGAGTTCCGGCCCGGTTGTAGTCCAGCAGCGACATGTCGCCAGCATGAATCATTTTCCCGGCGTCTTCCTCAAGATGAACCTCGTGAATGCGAACGCGGCGCTTTTTCTTGTGGAACTCAATGTCAACAAAGCCGTCTCGTCCGAGCGGATGTTCGTACTGGCTTATCTGATAGTTCTTGGGCAGGTCCGGGTAGAAGTAGTTCTTGCGCTCAAAGACGCTGCGTGGTGACAGGGTACAGTTCAAGGTGCGGGCAACCACATAGGCCATACGCATGGCTTCCTGATTAAGCACCGGAAGAACTCCCGGATAGCCCATACAAACCGGACAGATATTGCTGTTGGGCTCATCCCCAAATGCTGCTTTGCAGCCGCAAAAAATTTTGGTTTGAGTCGCGAGTTGAATATGAATCTCTAGACCAATGAACGACTGGTACATATGCGGCTCCCTACTGTTCGCCCGCAGGCCGCTCATACCCCGGCGCAAGCTCAGGTTTGTACAGCGTAGCGTAATCTCGTGCCGCTGCAAGAAGACGAGGCTCGCCAAAAGCCGGTGCCAGCAGCTGCATTCCCACCGGCAGGCCTTTGGGTACACCGGCCGGAAAGCTCAAGGCCGGAATTCCCGCGAGATTGGCGCTGGCAGTAAATTTGTCTGCCTGCTTCTGCTCAAACGGACTCATGTCCTCACCACCATGCCGAAATGCCTGTCGAGGAAAAGTCGGGGTAAGGATCATATCGACCTCGCCAAAGCTGGCCTCAAAGTCCGTGCGAATTGCGGTTCGAATCTTCTGGGCTCGAAGATAATACTGATCCTGAAAGCCACTTCGCAGAACATAGGTTCCGAGCAGTATCCGCAGCTTGACCTCCGCCCCAAAGCCCTGGTCGCGACTCAGTCGAACAAGCTCTTCCGGATTCTCCGCGTAGTCAGGCCTAAGACCGTAACGCACCCCGTTGTACCGTGCCAGGTTAGCGCTGGCCTCTGCTGTTGCAATGGTGTAATAGACCGGTGCCACGTACTCGAGCATGGACAGCGATACTTCCTTGACCTCGTATCCCAGAGAGCGGAAGCCCTCCAGACAGGTCTGGTAGGTCTCCGCGACCTCTGCGCTCAACTCAAGCTGCTCCGGTTTAAGGACGCCCAAACACGGACTCTTGCCACGATATCCAAGGGAGGCTACACCCGCGGCGTCAGCATCATGCGACGCTGAAGGGACAGGGTCCATTGAGGTCTGATCAAAAGGGTCTGCGCCCGAAATCACCTCATATACCGCCTGAAGCACATCAAGATCCGTAGATATGGCACCAATTACATCTAATGATGAAGCATAAGCAACTAACCCAAACCGTGAGACTGTCCCGTAGGTTGGTTTAAGTCCGTACACACCACAAAACGACGCGGGTTGCCGCACCGAACCGCCGGTGTCAGAGCCAAGCGCAAATGGAACCAGCCCTGCGGCCACCGCCGCAGCCGAGCCACCGCTGGAGCCTCCAACGACATAGTCTTCATTCCAGGGGTTTGTAGTGCTCCCGAGAGCCGAGTTGTCGGTGGAAGACCCCATGCCAAACTCGTCAAGGTTGGTCTTTCCAACAGGAACGGCACCGGCATCTATGAGACGCTGCACCGCGGTTGCATGATAGGGGCTGTTGAAGTTCTCAAGAATGCGGGAGCCACAGCTGAGCCGAAACCCGTCGACAGCAATATTGTCTTTGACACCAAAGGGTAGCCCTGCCAATACTGCATGTTTCTCCGCCGACGCTACCTCACCGGGAGCGTTGCCGAGATGTCTTGTGGGATTGAACTCAAGGAAGGAACCAATGCGCGCATCTCGCGCGCGAACAGCCTTCTCGTAGGCATCTGGAGAGTTCTCCAGTACGTTTTTCCAGAATGTAAGCACGTTGACGACCTGTTTACAAGACGTTTGGTATGACGATGAACCGGTCTTCAAGTTCCTCGGCCGCATCTAACAGAGTGTCCGAATGAGCACCAGGAATGTCTCGTCGCTCATCCACGCGTGCGCGGGAACGGCTCACCTGCATATGGGTGGTAGGTTCCAGCCCGCTGACATCGAACTCACTCATCTTGGAGAAATAGGCCACCATCTGCTCTACCTGCAGCGCAAGCCGAGAAATTTCTTCCTCGGTTAACTGAATGTGTGCAAGGTCGGCGGTAACGTAAAGCTCCTGAGTGTTCATACCGGCCTCACTATTACATTCGCTCCCTTGGGTGTCAAGGCCGACGGCGGCACGAACCCGGTTCTAGACGTATAAACACGAAGAACTGGGAGAACTCAATTGCGGGCATATGTGCTGTTTAGCTGAGTGCGGCATTCACTGCGGAGAGCAGGGTAGTTGCGTCAAAGGGTTTGCTGAGCACTTCCCGCGCGCCAAATTTCTGCACGAGTCGTTGGAAGGCATCGGTGTTCGTCGGCACCTTCCCGGATACCATGATAATGGGAAGCTCATTCCTCAGTGCGTGCGCATCTATCATGGTTTCAATCCCACCCTTGTCAGGCATGACGACATCAACAATGAGGAGATCAAACACCTCTGACTCCACTATTTCCATCGCAGGCAGTCCACCAGAGGCTTCAACTACCTGGTGCCCGACATCCTGGAGAGAATCACGAACGAACTGTAGAAAGAGCTTATCGTCATCAACAACGAGGATCCGCGCCATTTCATCTCCTTGGTAAACATGGAGTATATCGCGCGGGATCACTTGCCTGCAAGTCAATGCTACATTTGGCCACCGCGCAGGGAGGCCCAAAATCGATGCTGGAAGGCTGGTACGGATAAAAGATTTGACATCTCAATCACGATAGATTATGTTGCGAGATAATCCTACGTTGGAAACGTATATTCGGCCGCGTTTTCACGTTTTCCGCACAGACGGAGCAATGTCGGCCGCTACCCTTGGAATACTATGGCATACGCAGCAACACAACTTCAGACTGACCCGACGCTAAAAAAAGAATTTCCGCTTGTTCATTTCTATGATCAAGACTTTGTCGATGTCTACGACCAGACCTGGGCCTGGATAGGCGACAGCTGGCACAAAGGAACGACGCGCAACAAGCTCCAACCTCGGTATTTTAACCACACAGAGTCCGAGGTTATCAACCAGTTTGAGGCATGTTTTTCAACCTTTTTTCTGGTTTACAGCAATCGTGTTCACCCGGCGACACCACAGATCGACAACTTCTATCAGATGCAGGAGTCGAACGGTGCAATTCGTTGTGAATACAGCGTGAAAGACGGGAAGGCGGTACCCCAGAAAGACAACGCAGAGGCGGTTGGCCCACCCTTGTTCTCCTGGGCTGAGTACAACATGTACCACAAGATTGGCAACAAGAAACGCGTAAAGGAGGTCATGCCCTATCTGGAAGCCTATTTCGGGTGGCTGGAAGCGACCTTCAAAAAAGAAAACGGCCTGTATGCGGTACCACTGTCCGCCACCATGATGACAAACTCCCCACGGAAGGGGATGCGATATGCGGTTGACTTCAACACCCAGCAGGCAATGAACGCGCTCTACATGGCTGAACTTGGTGACATACTCAACGACAAAGAGGTGAGTTTCCGCTACAAACGGCAGTACTTCTCGCTCAAGTCACGCATTAACTCAATGATGTGGAACGAGGAAGACGGGATCTACTACGATTTAGACAAGAATGAGGAACAGGTAAAGGTTAAGACCATTGCCGCATTCTGGCCTCTCTTGGCTGAACTCCCAAACGATGCCAAAGCAGAAGCTCTCATTTCACACTTGAGTAATCCTGAGACCTTTGGGGTAGAGCATCCATTTCCGTCGCTCGCCGCAGATGAGCCGGAGTTCAGCGAAAAGGGTGCAGGATTCCGTGGTTCGGTATACCCGCCCTTCACCTTCATGGTCATTAAGGGCCTTGAAAAGTACGCCCGCTTTGACCTTGCGCGCGAATGTGCGATCCGGCATATGTACTACATCCTCGACACCCTGCATCCCGAAGGCAAGGACAAAGGCATGGTCTGGGAAGCCTACGCACCGCGCAAAGATGGTCCTGCACAATGGAGCGGAAAGAAAGACTATCCGCGACCCATGTTGCTTGCCTACGTAGGTCTGTCGACAATCACACTCATGATAGAGAATATTATCGGGCTCTTTGTCAGCTTGCCGCGAAAGACCGTGGACTGGATTGTCCCTACGCTCGAGATCATGGGCATTGAGAATCTTTCACTGCGTCGCAATATGATCACTATTCTTTCGAACAAAAGTGGTCGAGGCTGGGAGATTCGTCTGGAGTCAGAGAAACTCTATTACTTCACTATTGATATTCTTGGTAAGAAAAAGAAAACTCTCCCGATTCCTTCGGGTAAGTGTTCTATGCTCATAGACAAACTATAGTTCGTCCGGCGCCTATTCGGCGCCGGACTCTTTCTCCAGTTCCTTACGCAGTTCCATGATATGTTTCGCCGGGTAGACGGCAGTCGGACAGACACGGCTACACTCAAGAGCCCGTTCACAGCGGTACACACCATCGGGACGACCTGCTGCATGGAGAATCTCGGCGCGGCGTTCCGGGGTCTTTGCCAACTCCCTGTTGAGTGCAGCCAACACTGCCGGGCCCTGAAACTCGTCTTCAACCGGACACGCGGCCATACAGAGGCCACACTCAATGCAGTTCTCAAAGCGCTCAAAGCGTTCCACGGCCTCTGGGCGCGCAGCGTCTTTGTTCACCTCGCTTTCGCGAATGTATCCACTGTCGGCCGGGTAGGCACTCATGAGCGAAACCGGACTGACAGCTAAGTCACCAAGCGGTTCCATGCCCACAAGTGGCTCGAGCTTGATATCGCCAGCCGCAAGATCCTCGACCTTTGTCAGGCAGGCAAGCTTTGGCTTTCCGTTGACGGTCATACCGCAGGTCCCGCAGGAACCATGATGGCAGGAGTGTCGGTACATGAGGTCCGGCGCTTGCTCGACGCGTATCCATTCCAGAGCATCAAGCACCGTTGCGTGTTCATTGAGCTCAAGGGAGTAGTTTTTGAACTCCACCGGTGTGCCTGAGGGCCCACCTCCACGCAGGATACGAAAGTTGCGTTCCTGTGTACTCATCACTTAGCTCCTTTTCTGTAGTACTGTCGGTGTGAGGGAAGCGGAGTTTCCGTAGTGGTACACGGTTCCTGGACTCCCAGCTCATGGCAGACGGCATCTACAGTCTTCTCCGCCATAGCCCGCAGCACGGTTGCCTTGCCTCCAATAACGCTCATGAGTCCGTGGACGTCGTCGTGCTCGCCATGGTTCACACATACAAAGTCACGGCTGAGGCCACGGCCATCCTCAATGCTCTCAGACTTGCCAGCCAATGGGCGAGCGGCAATCCAGGCGGCGTGGAAGGGCTGCTTACTGAACTCTGGCACCATTTCATCCGCGCAGCGATACAAGAAGTCTACATCCTCACGGGGCACCTTGATATCGTCAGGATCGTCGGTCTTGTACTGAGTAGTCCCAATAATGGAGAGGCCACGTTGAGGCACAATGATGTCGCCGTCGCCAGAAGGGTGCAGATGGCTAATGACCATGTTACACAGGCGCTTCCGAACGGCGAGCATGGTACCAGGAGCTGGAGTAATAGGAATATCAATTCCGGCGAGCTTTGTAATTTGAGGCGCCCATGCGCCGGTGGCGTTTACAATGAGATCCGCCTCAATGCGCTCGTCTTTCTTCTGCACAAGGTCACGAATTCGCACTGCAACTGCGCGTCCGCCCTCAATCTCAATTCCGGTGACCGGGCAGAAAGGCCGAATAACAGCGCCCCCCTGTTGGGCACCGGCAAAGAACTGAAGTGGTAGTCTCCATGCATCAATAGTCCCATCTGGAACCTGCACAACGGTCCCAATTTTGTCGGAGAGCTTCGGCTCCATAAGCAGAGCCTGTTTTCGAGGGACCTTCTCGGCCGGGATACCCGACTCCAAACAGGCGTCGATGAAGGTCGGTGCGAAGGCCTCGTCCTCATCATTCAAGGCGACAAAGAGTCCATAGTTGGACTCAAGCGACTCCGAGGCAATTTTTCGGAGTGTATTGGTTTCTTCCATACACTCACGCGCTATTGCCCGATCACCCACAGCGTAACGCGCGCCGCAGTGAAGCTGGCCATGATGGCGTCCGGTGGTTCCGGAAGTCAGCTCACCACGATCAAGTACGGTCGCATTGAAGCCGCGCTTAACAAGGTCATAAGCAATGGCAGCGCCTGTGCCCCCACCACCGATAACCACAACATGATACTTCTTCACAAGAGCTCCTTTGTCCCGTCCGGGTCGGGTCGTCGTTTCGTTTCATTGACATGGTGGTCTATCATACGCCTTGCCAAACTTAAAGGTCCAGGAAGCGGAGGAAGTTCGTCTACCGCATACCACGCGGCCTCCGCTATTTCTTCCGGTTCCGGAGTGATCTTTCCTCCGGCGTACTCAGCGAAATAGCCAACCATCAATGCATCGGGAAAGGGCCAGGGTTGACTGCCAAAGTACTGCAGGTTTTTGATCCGCAGACCGACCTCTTCCATAGTCTCACGATGCACGCATTCCTCAAGCGTTTCGCCCGGCTCAACGAATCCGGCAATGAGACTGTAGTGGGGAAGACCGCGCCGAGCATTGCGGGCCAGAAGGATCTTATCCCCTTTGATTATTGCAGTGATAACGGCAGGAACTACTCGCGGATAGTTCTTGTTGCCACAGTTGGGACATTTCTTGCCCCGCTCCTGTTGGGCATGAAACAACTCGGTACTGCATGTACCACAGTAGCGCGAGTGAATATCCCACCGTAGAATATGGTAGGCGCGCCCAGCAACAAAAGCTAACTCTCGGCTGAGCCGCGGATACAAAGCTCGCAGGGTTCCGGCAAAGAGCCCCGCCGCTCGCAAGGAAGCCTCTTCAACGACATCGGTGCCCACCGAGGCTCCGGCGGGTGACATTGTGTACAAAGGACGTCCGTCAAGGCGTCCAAGGTACTGGCATGGGGTTTTCCACCGAATGGACGCAAGTTGCTCAAAGCTGGGAAGCTCCAGCCTGCTGCGTTTCTCGGGGTCACCCTTTACAACCAATTGATCTCCGCTGAAGGCCGCACACAGATCCTGGGGATCCGGCTTTGCCGGAGGAAGATACTCAGAAATAAACCGACTCGTTCTCAAAACACCATCACCCGTTGTCCATCGCTAAATATGCTAATTTTTCTTGTAGATTCCGATATCGCAATTGCAACCGCATCGCTCACCGCGGTAATGGCCGCTGCAGCTGTGTGCCGCGCGCCAAGCCCATAGGGGACTTTTCGCACTGCGGTGTTTGTGCGCACGTAGGTTCCAGCCGACATGATGACGCCATCGCCACGAATAATAAAGGCTCCGTCAATTCGTGAGAACTCCTTAATGGTTTCCTCAAGACTCGGATCGAGAACGTTTCGTTCCTCTGCGTTGTATCCGTGGAAGGGGTTAATGACTAATTGCTGTGTGTGTTTTAACACCTCTTCGTGACTCCCAAGAACAAAGAGGGTGCCGACTGGCTTGCCTTCCCGTCCTTCCTCGGCAATCTCTCCTGAAATCTGGATAATTCGCGAAAACACAGCCTCTTCCAGGTCCCGTGGACGCTTGGTAGAACTCAGAGAGAAAAACAGTGCGAAATCACGCTCGACATCGGTATAGCTGATGGTATCAAGCTCCTGAGTTTCATCATTACCAAAAATGTTCAGCACCTTGTCGCCCTTCTTGAGTCGGCTCTTAGAAAGAAGGTAGATCAAGGACATCTCGACCAGGTTGCGTCGGCGCAGTCCCCTGTACGGAAGCTGAACGACCTCTCCAAACTGGTAGTCTTCGTATCGTGGGTACATATTCAAGTCTTGCGTAATGAGAAAGAGGGGCGGTGAGCCATAGGAGAAGTCTTCTTCCCGGAGGAAGGATAGTGTCCCTAAGGGGTCCGGATACAGAAGGACCGCCTGCAGCTCGGCCTCACGGGCCATGTGCATTGCGGCACGAAAGGTGATGCCAGCAATGCTGAGATTGTGTTCTGGAATTGTGGGTGCCGGTTCGACTGCGGTCGGTAGTAGTGCAGAAAGAACCTCATCGGCGGAGTTCGCGTTGAGTAAAGACGTTACCATAGACTCGCGAGCAAAGAGCCGTGCAATCTTGCTGAGCAACTGAATATGGTCGATATCGTTCCAAACAATGAAGACCACAACTCGCGTAAGTTCCCCGTCCTTGCCGTCCCAGGATATCCCCCCACGGCTTATCCCCACAGCAACAACACTTTCCGGTGCACCGAGAAGCTTTGCGTGGGGAATTGCTATTCCATCACCGACGTAGGTAGAAATTTGCGACTCTCGCTCACTTACTGCTGTGTAGATTTCGGCACTTGGACGGGAGACAGCGGGAGCTACAAGCCTGCTAAGCTCATAGAAGGCTTCTGTCTTGCTGGTTGCGGTGAGAAAACAAATGCGTTCGCGGTCAAAGTACTTTACTACCTCCGTCATACCTCTACTCTTCCTTATTATCGAACATCATAACTATCTCGTCCATGCTTTTGTGCCAGCTGCGCCCGCAAAAACGGGAGCTCATTGTGTCATTGTGGGGAATCAAACCCAATTGTTCAATTCTTCCTTCCCTTACCCAGACCTCAAGTTCCCGGTAACGCGCCCGAAAAGCAGGGCATTTGTGGTATATCCAGTCTTCACTCTCCAGCTTGTGCCGGTGGTGCTGCACCTCGGGAAGGCCCGCAATGGCTCGCATAGGAAGAACCGGGGGCTGCTGAGCAGGCTTGAAAGTTCCGGCCAGGGCTTGTTCAAGAGTTGGTAGGGCTGTGGCAAGATCTTTGTACTCGTGCTTACTCCGCGCAAGCGAACTCACCTCGGAGCGCACCGAGTTAATGCCTTTGGACTCATATGCAAAGAGCCCATCTCCTTTCAGCATTCCAGACAGTCGCTCAAAGTGCGGAGCAACAAGAAGGGTCAAATGGTGCAGCGACGCGCCACCACTATGCCGAAAAGCACTTCCGGATATCTTTTTTCCCGCAATCAGCAGGTCGTTCCGTTCATTGCGCTCAACGGCAAATCCCAAACTATGCAGGGCCCCCAGCACCACCTGGTAGTTGGCTTCCTGGTCATACTGCTCGGCAGGTCCGAGAAATGCAATATTCACATTACCCAAGTCATGGTAGACCGCGCCGCCTCCACTCACTCTCCTCACCGGCAGGACACCATGCTCGCGCATGAGGCGGAGGTTACACTCCGCATGAATGTTCTGGTGACGGCCAACCACTACCGATGGCGCGTTTCTATACAGAAGCAGGAGATTCTGCCGCGGCGCGACACGTGACATAAGATAGCTTTCAAACGCTAAGTTGAGATACGGATTGACCGAGGCCGTCCGTAGCATGGTGCGCAGCATAGTCAGCTTTAGCCTCCGAATGCTCTTAGTGTATACTCACGAAAGGAGTGACCTCTTTATGATACGACTTGTGTGCTTTCTCGGTAACCCTGGAAACGAGTACCGTTTCACCCGCCATAACGTCGGGTGGATGCTGCTCGATGCTGCATTTCCAGACCTTGGGTTCCGCGGCAAGTTTCATGCCGATATCGCAGAAGTATTCCCTCCCAGAGAGCAGGGTGGAGAGAAGCTCCGAGTCCTGCGACCCACTCAGTACATGAACCGTTCCGGTGAAAGCATTGGGCGCGCAGTAGCCTTCTTTCAGCTCGACATACAGGAGGTCTGTGTAGTTCATGACGATCTAGAACTACCCTTTGGAAGTATAGCTCTTAAGTGCGGTGGCGGGCTTGGCGGCCATAACGGACTTCGCTCGGTGAAGGCTGCGCTCGGTGATCCTGGTTTTTTCCGGCTCCGCATAGGGGTAGGGCGGCCGAAACATGGCAAGGTCGACAGTTTCGTCCTCTCCCGTTTCAGCCCGGATGAGGAAGCCGTCCTTCCACGCATACTTGAGGCTGCCCGACAGCGCCTGGATGAGGCGGTGCGTGCATCAGAGCCAGCAAGCGATAACTCTGCAATACAGCTCTTCTAAGCCAGGGGAACTCGGCCACGCAGAGAACGGGCAATGGTGAGACGGTCCGCATACTCTAAGTCACCACCCACAGGAAGCCCCAGCGCGAGCCGTGAAATCCGCAGACCCGAGTCCTGGAAAAGCTTCTTGAGGTATAGTGCGGTGGCGTCGCCGTCTACCGTGGGGTTGGTTGCAACAATGAGTTCCTGAGTCGCCTCGGTGCGAACTCGTTCGTGAATACCCCGTATATTCAACTGAGCTGGGCCTATACCGTCGAGCGGTGAGATCACACCACCAAGCACATGGTACATACCACCGTACTCACCGGCACTTTCAAGGACTGCGATATCCCCCGGCGACTCCACAATACACAGATAATTTCGGTCACGACGGGCATCGGCACAAATTGTGCAGAGATCGTCCTCGGTGTAGTTTCCGCATACCGGACATGGATGAATGCGCTCCTTGAGTATAGCTATCTGCTCGGCGAGCGCTCGATTATAACTCTCGTCGGCAGCAAGGAGATGATACACAATTCTGGTTGCGCTTTTTTTTCCTATGCCGGGAAGACGGGCGAACTGAGCAATGAGTTTATCGAGAACAGTCACAACTGTTTCCTCTTGACCCTAAGCGGGACAATTGCATTTGGCTTGTGCTTTATGCCGACCCGAACATTCCAGGTGGCAGATCGAGTCCTCCAGTAAGTCCGGAAACCTCTTCTTGAATGCGTTCTTTTACCTTTCGGATTCCGTCTGTGCAGGCTGCCAGCAGGAGATCTTCCAGCATTTCAATATCGTCAGGATCTACCGCCTCGGGCGAGATCTTCACCGAACGAACTTCCATGTGTCCATTGAACTCCACGCGAACCATGTCACCACCAGCGCTTCCTACAGCGGTTACGCCTCGGAGTTTCTCCTGCGTTTCGCTCATCTTGGCCTGAATGTCCTGAAAATTCTTAAGCATATCCATTGGATTCATAGTCAGATTCCTTATTCTTCAATGACCTCACCGCGAAATACCTTCTTCACGGTAGCAACTGTTTGATCAAGTTCAATTGCCGTGTGCTCGCCGTCGGCATTCTCAACCTGTACCGAGATAGCAACGTCCTCATCCAGCGACTCACACACAACATCACGCACGACCCCGATATCTTTCTTCACTTCGTTAGCCGCAAAGGCGGAGGCGAACACAATCAGTAGGGCGTTGTCGTTGAGTTCCCAGCGAGTTGCATTCTCAACCACTGCACCGAGCGCAAGTTTGTGCTGCTTCACACCAGCGACAATCTCGTCAATCTTTTCTTGCTCCAGAAGAAAGGCCGAACGTGCCGTTGTGGTCGGTTGGGGTGCTGCCAGCACCTTTGAGTCACCACTACGGTAGTCCTCATCAGGCTGGTAGTCCTGTGCGGGTTCGTTGTCCTCTTCAATATCGTTGTTTTGGTTAGGTGTGTCGATGTTGTGGTGGTCGGCTTGGTATTCCTCAGCGGAACGCCCGCTCCGTGCTTCAAGCTCCGAGGCCTGGTTTGCAGGTCGTTGACGCGTAGCGCTCCCAGCAGAGACCGGTGTAGCCGGGGACTTTGCGCCAGCGCCCATACTCCGCAAATCTTCAAGACGGCGCAGAATTTCCTCGTGAGATATGTAGTCGACAAGCGATGCAAGTCGAGACAGGAGCAACTCCAGCTCAAACCTCTCGTTCAGTGAGTAACGCAAACGCCGATACAACTCAAGCGTTAGTTCAAGCCCATGTTCAAGCTGGGCCTTGTTCCAGGCGGATTTGGCTCGTGCTGAGTATCGCTCCGGTGAAAAGCCAAGGAGTGACTCCTTGGTTATGCCATGTTGCAACAACATCAAGCTGCGAAAGTACTCCGACAAATCAACCACAAACTGTTCTATGGGAACCCCAGAGCCCACTATATCGTCTGCGGTTTCCATAAGCACCGCCACGTCGCCAGCGGCGAGCAGCTCAACTATGGCGTTGAGTCGATCCAGACCTACCAGTCCCAGGCTCTTGCTAATCTTCTCCATCGTGATAGAGCCGGATGAAAAAGCAACAACCTGGTCAAAGAGGGTGTAGGCGTCCCGAAGACTGCCGCCAGCCTCCTTGGCTATCCAGAACAGCGCCTCGTGCTCGGCTTCTATGCCAAGTTCCAGGCAGGCTTCACTCAAATGATCACGTATAGTCTCAACCGGAATGAGGCGAAAGTGAAACTGCTGGCAGCGAGAGCGGATGGTAGCGGGAACCTTGTGAACCTCGGTTGTTGCAAAAATGAAGGCAACATAGGGTGGGGGTTCCTCTATGGTCTTGAGCAGCGCGTTGAAGGCGCTGTTCGAGAGCATGTGCACCTCGTCAATGATATAAATCTTATAGCGGGAGTTGCTCGGTGCAAAGAGCACCTCTTCCTTTATCTGACGAACGTCGTTCACCGAGGTGTTCGAAGCACCGTCAATTTCAATCACGTCTATGGACTCTCCGCGCGCAATCTCATTTGCCTCAGGATAGTCGGAGAAGTTCTCACCTCGCGGGCCATCCGGGCAGTTGAGTGCAGCCGCAAGGATTCGTGCAGCCGAGGTCTTTCCTACCCCCCGTGGGCCAGAGAAGAGATAGGCATGAGCAATCTGCCCGTTATTGAGAGCGTTTTTGAGTGTTGAAACGACGAACTCTTGCCCGGCCAGCTTATCAAAACTGTGGGGTCGTTTTCGTCCGGCTGTTACTTCATATTCCATGGTGGGCCCTATTGGTTTGGAATAAAAAAAGCCCCTTCAGCTCAGACCAAGCACACTGCGGCACATGAACCAACCGCTTACCGCTGCTGCCTTCCGGCCCTGACGGGGTTGGGCGGCGGACCATTGCACAGGGCCCGGCCGTCGACACTGAAGGGGCACTAGCGGAGAGAGAGGGATTCGAACCCTCGGTACCCTTGCGAGTACATACGCTTTCCAAGCGCACACCTTAAGCCACTCGGTCATCTCTCCAGAGCGCCGCCTAAACAGCGCACCATCACCAAAAGCGGAGAGGGTGGGATTCGAACCCACGGTACTGCAGAACAGTACAACGGATTTCGAGTCCGCCCGATTCAACCACTCTCGCACCTCTCCGAAACCGCTATTGAACGGTATTTTGTGTGCCATTCAATGTAAAGTAAATAACTCCTTGGTGCAATAGGGGAAATTTTTGAGTTCTTGACAGCTCACGGAAACCGACTGATGATTAACTGCTGGAGGTCGGGGAGTATGACTTTGCGCGCCACGGTTCATGGTAGTACCTATGGTTTTGACTCAGTACGAGAAGTCCTTGCGAAAGCAAGTGAGGAGAAATCGGGGGATCAGTTCACAGGCGTTGCCGCAACAAGCGCCACCGAGCGGATTGCTGCGCGATACGTGCTCAGCGAGCTCACCCTCAACGATATTCGCGAGAACCCAGTCATACCCTACGAAAAGGACGCAGTCACTCGCATCATTGAGGACGGTCTGAACGATACTATTTTTTCCGAGATCCGCAACTGGACTGTAGGACAGCTTCGTGACTGGCTATTGAGCCATGAGGCAACTGGCGAGCATGTCCGGCGGGTCAGCAGAGCGCTGAACGCAGAAATGGTCGCCGGAGTTGCCAAACTTATGTCCAATATGGACTTGGTTTACGGCGCGCAGAAGTTGCGCGTGGTTACCCGTGCCAACACCGAGGTCGGCATGGCTGGCACACTGTCCTTTAGAATTCAACCGAATCATCCTACGGACGCATCGGCCGGAATCATAGCCTCACTGATGGAGGGACTCAGCTACGGAAGTGGCGACGCGATCATTGGGATTAATCCAGTAGAGGACTCCTTAGCCGGGACTACCCGGCTGATGCAGGAAAGCTACGACTTCATGACAAAGTGGGAAGTTCCTACCCAAAACTGTATTCTTTCACACATTACTACCCAAATGGACGCCGTACAGAACGGGGCTCCGGTAATGGTGCTGTTTCAAAGCATAGCCGGAACCGAGTCGACAAACGACTCCTTTGGTGTCAACGAGGCACTCCTGGACGAGGCCTACGACTTGATCCTGCACATGGGCAAGGCCGCCGGGCCGAATTTGCTTTATTTTGAGACCGGACAAGGCTCCGAGATGGCGGTTGGAGAGGACCATGGGGTAGATGAAATGACCCTGGAGGCGCGAACCTATGGGTACGCGCGTCGCTGGCGGCCCTTTATCGTCAACAACGTTTCAGGCTTTATCGGGCCAGAAACCCTCTACGACGGCAAACAGATTATCAGGGCATGTCTAGAGGATCACTACATGGGAAAGCTTATTGGTCTTCCTATGGGTATGGCGCCCTGCTACACCAATCACACCAACGCCGATCAAAATGATCAAGAGACCGCAACCATGTTGCTTGCAATGGCGGGTGCTAATTACTATATGGGCATGCCAATGGGCGACGACGTGATGCTTGCGTATCAGGACACCAGTTATCACGACGACGCAACACTTCGGGAGATGTTAGGGCTGCTCCCAGCGCCGGATTTCAACCGGTGGTGTGAAAAGATGGGTATTCTTTGCAATGGAAAGCTAACTGAGCGAGCCGGTGACGCCTCACTCTTTCTAGGTCGCTAGCTCATAGACCGTTCGCCGAACCCGGTGGCACCCCCGGTTGATTCGGGGATGCCGTCGTGTTCTATCTCGTCGTTACAGAATCACCGCTCCCAGAATTCCAACAATCATGAGAGGGATATTGTAGTGCAGAAAGGTGGGCACGCAGGTGTCCCAAATATGATCGTGCTGTCCGTCAACATTAAGTCCGGCGGTAGGACCTAAGGTGCTGTCGGAGGCCGGTGAACCAGCATCTCCAAGGGCGGCTGCCACGCCAATTAACAGAATGGTAGCCGGTGTGCTGAAGCCAAGGCTCATTGCCATAGGCACGTAAATCGCCGCAATAATTGGGATCGTGCCAAAAGAAGTTCCAAGTCCCATAGTAATGAACAGGCCAATGAGAATCATCACGGTCGCGCCTATCAAGCGGCTCCCGCCAAGCAATGCACTCGCCGTTTCCACCAAAGGTTGCACTGCTCCGGTTTCACGAATAACAGCGCCGTAGCCAGCGGCTACCAGCATGACAAAGGCAATGAAGCCCATCATCCCAATTCCGCTACTGATCATTTCGTCTATGTCCTGCCATTGAATAGCACGTCCGACCAGCATAATGGCTATTCCTACCAGGGCCCCAATGTGCAGTGACCCGAGAGGGCTTACCTGAATTGCCAACGCCGACAAGGCACCAACCAATGCCACCCAGTGACTGCGTGTCATTTTCTCTGGGGCTGCGGCCATGCTTTCCGTAACGGCGTCGGGAGCGAGCTGCAGTTCCTGGTACTCACGTGGTTTTCGGTACGTGAAGAAAACAGCCACAATCAATCCAACAAGCATTGCGAGCCCAGCCACCCACATGACGTGCCAGATTTGGCCTTGCGCAACGACAAGCCCGTTTTCAGCCATTTGGTCGCTCATAATGCCGTGGAAAATCCAGCCGTAACCTATAGGCAATGCTACATAGGGTGCCTTGAGCCCAAAGGTCAACGCCGTGGCAGCTGCCCGTCGGTCAAGCTTAAGCTTATTCATGACCGCAAGAAGTGGGGGCACAAGGATAGGAATAAAGGCTATGTGCACCGGAATGAGATTCTGCGAAAGCGAGGCGACACCAGCAATGATAAGCAGCATTACCACCGCTTTGTCCTTGACCAGCCGACCAATGTTACGGGTCAAGACAACCGCTATTCCGGTCTTGTGTAACGACGCCGCCAATGCCCCCAACAGGATGTAACTCAGAGCTGTGCTGGAGTTACCTCCCATCCCACCAATGAGTGTGCTCATTGTTTCGCCCAGGGGCATACCCGCAAGTACACCACCGGCAAGTGCGGCTACGATCAATGACAGCAACACATTCAACTTAAGCAAGCACAACACGACCATAATTATGACCGATAGAAAAACTGGATTTGTCAACATTCGGGATTTATAGCACGATATATTCCGGTTGTACAGCTTCAATTCATGAATCGACTTCACACAAACATCATACCGGCTCCGACAAACCGTCACAGAGTTCATCGATACTCTCCGTACGACTGATTCCCTGAACAGTGCGGATCGGTAGTACAACATAAAGGAGAATCACTATGAACAAGAAGCAGTTCCAGAAACTAGCGGCAACTTTCACGCTTATCCTGGTGGCGGTTTTTGCCGCAGCACAGACAGGGAACGATGATAAAGGCTTCGGAGCGGCCGGGGCGCTGCAAACAGAGGGGTACAGTCTTGAAGAGATGTTGCGGTATGCCGCCCAAGATGAGTTCCTTGCGAGAGCGGAGTATGCAGCCATTATCAAAGCATGGAATGTCGACCGGCCCTTCACCAATATAATCAGGTCGGAGGAACGACATATCGCTGCGCTCACACCGCTGTTCGAACGACACGGTTTTGAGATGCCGGAAGACACGGCTGCACAGCACGTAGTTATACCGGAAAGCCTAGAGCACGCATTTGTCATTGGCGTTGAGGCCGAGATTGAGAATATAGCGATGTATGTGAGTTTTCTGGCACAAGACAATCTACCTGATGATGTACGTTGGGTTTTCGAGGCCTTAATGCGTGGTTCAGAAAACCACCTGCGGGCATTTGAGCAGGGACTCGAGCGCCAGCTTTCACGGGGTCGGTGAACGGTCCGGCTCATGACGAACGAACCGCTCGGGTGGTATACTTCCGGGCATGGGAACAATAAGGCACTGGCCACCAATCGTTGTCTTGCTACTGGTGATGGTGCCGGTTTCCATACGTGGCATTGAGCTTCAGCCCAATGAATACGATTTAGGTCATCTGAATCTCGGGCGTCGGCTCGGCACCACTATGTATATGCCGGGCGACTACCGAAGTGATCTTCTCGGAGATGAATCTGGGGTTTGGCACGGAGGTTCTCAGGGGTTTGCTGATGATACCGTCGTGGGGTTCTACGGCGATGTCTACAAGAGTTCGCTGGACGCTCAGTCTGCGACGAGAGATCAGCTTCCTGAGTTCGAGGTTGGCCCCGGTCGACTGGGACTCGATATAGGTCTTGGGCGTTCTCAGTCGACCATTCCGCTGTCTGAAATTGTCCAAGCCAGAGATATAGTTGAACGCCTGAGCGACATGATTTCTGATGTCGCCGAGTTTGGCTTAAACACCGTTACAACTAGCATTGGATTTGTGTATAGGCTGCAAGCCCGCCCGGAACAGTGAACAAACCTGCCCAAGTGGACTCGGTTTGAGCTCCCAACTTCCTGTTGGGTGCTCAAGCCCGTCTCGTGCCCTGACGCGGCCATCCCTGGCCGCTTTTCCTCGCTTCCGCTCGGCGGGCTCTCGTTTCGAGTCCACTGGGCACTAGGAATAAAGAAGGCCTCAGGAGCTAAAGCTCCTGAGGCCTTCTTACTAACGTGCCCAAGTGGACTCGAACCACCGGCCTTTAGATCCGCAATCTAACGCTCTATCCAACTGAGCTATGGGCACAAAACCAATACGGAGAGGGAGGGATTCGAACCCTCGGTACCCTTACGAGCACAACTCCTTAGCAGGGAGCCCGATTCAACCACTCTCGCACCTCTCCAGTGGTCTAACTAAACTCTGCGACGGAGAGAGTGGGATTCGAACCCACGGAACCTTGCGGCTCAACGGTTTTCAAGACCGCCTCCTTCAACCACTCGGACACCTCTCCGTTTCAATGAGGGTTCACTATAGCCATACGGTAGCCATTTGTCAATGATGCCAGTAAGATTGTACCCTGTGAGAAACAAGCCCAAGGAGCGCTTATGCTACAGACTGTTCTACCTGATGTCATCCGTGAAAGCATAGAGAACAAAAACTGGACTCGTCTCGCTAGTCCTGACATAGACTGGCCCGAGTTCGAAATCGTTGCTCCTGAACTTGCAGACTACATACGTGACATAGACAAGACTGATCGGGTCTTGCTCTTTCGGGCCTTGCCACGAGATCTCAAGGTAGATATTTTCGCATTCCTTGATCCCGAAACAAGCGACAACTTGTTGTTGGAGCTGACAGATGCCGAGACCCGGCACATTCTGGCCGAGCTTGAACCAGATGACCGTACTGTACTTCTTGGTGAACTTCCCGGCCAGGTTACTCAACGACTCTTGACGCTGCTCAGTCCTGATGACCTTAAGGAGGCCAGGCAGCTCCTTGGTTACCCGGAGGAGAGTATCGGGCGTCTCATGACGCCGGACTATGTTGCGGTTCGTCCAAGTTGGACGGTCGCCGAAGCCTTAGATCATATTCGTCGGCATGGACACGAGAGTGAGACCGTCAACACCGTGTATGTCACGGACAGGTCCGGTAAGTTGATAGATGCCTTACCTCTACGGCGCTTCATTCTGGCCGAGCCACATGAAACGGTCGACAGCATCATGGACCGCACCGTCGTCAGCATCTCTGCGTATGAAGACCGCGAAGAAGCGGTACGCATCATGCAACGTTACGATCGTATTGCGTTGCCGGTGGTCGACTCCGGTGGTGTGCTCTTAGGAATTGTAACTTTTGACGATGTGTTTGAGGTTGCAGAACAAGAAGCAACTGAAGACTTTCACCGCAGCGTTGCTATTGCCCCGCTCAAAGGTAGTTACTGGGAGACCAGCGCCGTTCGGTTATTTCGCAGCCGCATTGGGTGGCTTTCTATCCTGGTGTTTGTCAACCTCATCAGTTCGGGTGTCATTTCCGCATTTGAGGAGACCCTCGCAGCCTATGTAACCTTGGCGTTCTTCATTCCGCTTATCATTGACACCGGAGGTAATGCTGGCTCGCAGTCCGCAACTCTCATGATCCGCGCAATCAGTACTGGCGACATTCACCTAAAACAATGGGGCCGAGTCTTTATGAAAGAACTGCTCATTGGTGCCGCAATCGGCCTCTCTCTTGGTGCACTTGGTGCTGTTCTTGGAGTATTCCGTGGCGGCCCGGCTATAGGACTCGTGGTATTCATGACTATGGCCACTATGCTCGTCATGACCAACCTCATAGGTATGCTCATGCCGTTTGTGCTGACAAGAATTAAGCTCGACCCGGCTATCGCCAGCGGGCCATTGATCACCTCAATTGCCGATGCTGTGGGCCTGGTAATTTATTTTTCCTACGCACGGTGGATTCTCGGCTTGTAGCAGGAGGCTCGCGGGCTCTACGAGAGTCCTAAGCGCTCAGGTATCACCCACAAAAGGAACTGTGAGAACACCTCCCATACGTGAGCTCCATAGCCACCGGACTTGACCCAGGCTTGGGGAATGCCAAGTTCATACAGACGCCTGTAAACCAGGTGATCACGTTCATCTAGTTGCCGCAGTGTCAAATTGAGCGGTGCAGTAGAGGGAAGCCCGTCCTTTTCGTAAGGGTCGGCTCCCCCAACAACTATTGCCAGGTCAGGAATACCAAAGGCCTCCATGCGTCGTAATCCCTCATCAAGACGACTCACGTAGTCCGCCTCCTCTCCGGAGGCAATAGGGATGTCTACATCACTTGGAACAAAGGAAGGGTGCAGGCTTCCATCCGGCAGATACGGATCTCGGTCCAAGGGCCAGCCGTCTGCCATATGAATGCTGAGGGTACGGATGCTGGAGTCACCGGCACATAATGGGGCAGTTCCATCACCCTTGTGAGCGTCGATATCGACAATCCAGATGTTTTTCGCCCTGTCCTCGGCCTGCATCCGTCGAGCAGCAATCACCAGATCATTAATAACACAGAAACCATCGCCGGTGTCGTACTTGGCGTGGTGGTATCCTCCGGTGAAGGTGTAGCAAAACCCAGAGACAAGTGCTTCGCGGCAGCATGCGCAGGTGCCAGCGACGCCGTCAATGAGTCTGTCAAACAGATTAACCAGTGGATACTTAGCCTTTGACGGATCGTAACGGTAGTAGTTGCCCTCAAAATCCAGTAGTTCAAAGGTCTTGAGAAGTTCCGCCTCAAGTTCATTTGAGTAGAGTCGCTCAACATAGTCCGGTGAGTGAACCCGCAAGAG
This sequence comes from Spirochaetales bacterium, assembly GCA_007127105.1. GTDB lineage: Bacteria > Spirochaetota > Spirochaetia > DSM-27196 > SLAA01 > SLAA01. The sequence goes on from SLAA01000010.1 coordinate 35,946, forward strand.
GTCATCCTTGGCGACATCAATCGGATAGTCGCGAATGTGCCACCGATCACGCGTTGGACCAAGCCGCGGATCCTCGATCAAGGATTTAAAGGTCGCGGTCACCGTGCTGTCGTAGATCGGAATAAGAATTCCAAAATCACTCAACGAAGGTTGGAGTTGTTCACGATAGATTAGCATCATTCCCTTCCAGATTGCGGATACCCAAATCTATCCACGTATGCTTCAATTGTTTCCATATCTCCCGGTTCGAGAAGCGACCGGTAACGTTGGAGCAAAGCCGGGTCATAGCGAAGTGAGGAATAGACTGCCCAGTGGGCCTTATTTATGCGATTCCGACCCAGGGTCTGATACCAGCTCCGACGGCCATCTGCACGTGAGAGATAGTCATCACCAATCTGTCGGTACCTTCTATAGACGGCAAGATAGGCGTCGAAAAGTCTATTGAGTTCTGCTTCACTGAAGACTCTTTGACCGTTGTCAGCCGGACGCCCTAATGGATCATACATGCTTACGACATCGCCCACCACCATGAAGTCGGGGTCGGGAAAGGCAGCGGCATTCAGCAACCAAAGATCCGGCCACAGGTGTTCCTTCCCCCAGTAGCGAGCCGCGAGCGAGTAAAAGGTATCTCCCCACTGCACATAGTGAGTAAACAGAAGCTCGCGTGAAGCCGGGTCGCTAATGTCCTCAGGTTCACGCTCCTCGTAAACGGCCTCCGGGGCTGGAGCTGCTTCGGGCTCAGACACTGGCTCCGGCTCCGTGGTTTCAGGGATTGTGGGTGAAGGAGCAGGTTCTGCTGCGGGCTCTGGGGCTTCAATGAGTTCGGTGCGGGTAGCTAGTGGCGGCGCGGCTTTGCGGGCAAGGCCTGGATGGAAAAAAATAAGGCCCAAAGCTGCCAAATCAAAAATCGCCATAAACAGCATGAGAAGTACAACATGCTTTCTTCCTATCCGATAGTCCTCAAACGCTCGTGCTGCATCAAGAGAAAGGCGCCCAAGGTGTTCTGTACCCATGTTTTGACCTCTTATCTCTCATGATAGTATGATCTGAGCACCACTGCAACGACCAATGCAGCTCTCGAACAGCTCAAGGATCATGACTCATGACGATGTCGGAACTGGAAACTCTCCCGCTCTCATTCCTTCGGGCCGCATTGTGGAGACGGAAGCCTAGCGCCAGGATGACCCGGCCTCACGCTTCGGAGACCTACCCTTTGCTGCCGATGATGTCCGCCGCGTTCGGGTCCTGTGCAATGGCCCTGGAATACTCGCGCAGGTATAAGTAAAGCGACCGAGCTAAACTGGCGATTCTATGCCCAGCGTGACGCTTACTGGGTGTCGGGGAGCAAGATTTCAACGACTCGGTCAAGGTCATCCATAGAAAGATAGGCAATTTCAATGCTTCCCTTCTCCAGACTCCCTTTAAGTTTGACCTTGGTGCCAAGAAGCTCTATGAGACGTTGCTCGATATCGGCTAACTCAGCTTCACCTGCCCGAAATCCAGCCTCTCCGCCTTTTGGCCGAGGACGTCCTTCGGGTCTGGTTCGTGGATCCAGGTCTCTTCCGGTGTCCGAAGCACCTTCTGCGAGGTCTGTTGCTTGCTCACCGTTCACCGGCGCACCAAATCTAAGCGCTGCAAAGGCTTCTTCCGGCAGCTCACCAGAAGACACTCGGGTTGCCAAGGTCTCGGTCATGCGTACCGACAGCCCATGCTGAATAACCAGTTCACCGGCTCGAGTTAGATTTTCATCGTCTTTAATGGCCAGTAGGGCGCGCGCATGCCCAGCGGTAATCTCCTGGGAAACCAAGGCTTGGCTCACCTGCTCAGGCAAGCGCAACAAACGGAGTACATTCGCAACCGAGGAGCGCTTCATACCAAGCCTTCGCGCCGCTTCTTCCTGGTTGATCCCTGCCGACTCAATAAGAATCTGAATAGCTTGCGCTTCCTCAAGCGGATTCAGATTGCGACGCTGAATGTTCTCTATGAGCGCTATCTCAAGTCGTTCCTCGACGGTAAAGCTCCGAACGAGTACCGGCACCTCTGTTATCCCAGCCTCAAGCGAGGCTCGGTAACGGCGTTCACCCGCAACTATGCGGTACCGCCCCTCCTCAATCTGCTCGACCAGGATCGGCTGTAGAATGCCCTTTGAGCGAATAGAGTCGGCCAGCTCGTGGATAGCCTCGGGGTCAAAGTCTTTGCGGGGTTGGTCGGGGTTAGGTTCAAGCGAACTAAGAGGAACGTTTATAAGGTCTCGGCTGGTCTCTTCAGGAAGCGCTTCGCTTTCCTGGGCCTGAAGCAGCGCGTCTATTCCTCGGCCTAACCTTCGCTTAGCCACGCGCCAACACCTCTTCGGCAAGCTTTTGGTAGGCCTTGGCTCCCGCGCAGTCTGCATCATAACGGCAAACCGGTACTCCGTGTGACGGCGCTTCGGATAGACGAACGTTTCGTGGAATCACGGTGCGGAACACCCGTTCCTTGAAATACCCAACCACCTCTTGCACAACATCTTGTGACAAACGATTGCGAGAATCATACATCGTGAACACAATACCCTGAACACTCAAGTTAGGGTTAAGTGTCCGTTTGACTTGACGAATACTTGAGAGCAGTTGCGTAAGACCTTCCATTGCAAAGTACTCACACTGCAAAGGGATAATTACGTTGTCGGCCGCCACAAGCCCGTTCAAAGTCAGAATTCCCAATGAGGGCGGGCAGTCGGTGAAGATATAGTCGTACTCATTTCGCAGCGGTTCGAGTCCTTCCTTGAGAAAGAACTCACGCCGTTCCTCCGAGACCAACTCAACGCCCGCCCCGGTAAGATTAATGCTAGATGCAATGATATCAAGGTTTGGTAGCATGGTCGTCTGCACCGCCTCACGGGCACTAGCGGTACCGGTAATAACCTCGTAGATTCCCTTGCCGTCAATAGCCGCGCTCACCGTACTCGAAAGGTTACACTGTGCATCGAAATCCACTAGCAAGACCTTCTTTCCAGCAAGGCTCAAATACGCCCCGAGGTTGACTGCGGTGGTGGTTTTTCCAACCCCGCCTTTCTGATTTGCAAATACAGTGATTAGTCCCATAGTAATGTGGCCGGATTATACACGATACATGACGCTCTGTCAGTCCGAATCGTCTCTGGTGTGCAGGTGCGCCTCAATAAAGCTCTTTCGGGCTCGCTCTCGAATCCCAATTGCCAATGCAAGCATAGACACGAGAATACCCTCCGGCGTGCGTGGTGGTCGCGGAGAGAGAGGAAATGTCGAGTTCAGAATGATGTCTTTCTCGGTGTCGCTGAAGGGTTCCCACCGAGACCACTGCTCACGAAAGAAGGACTGGGTAAAGATCTCCCAGTTTTTTCGGGTCTGTCGTACAGGATCAGGGCTGGGGAGTCGAAGCAGCGCACCACGAAAGGACGCTTCTGCATCGAGGCCAAGAGATCTCGACAGCCGAAATGCGGCGCGGGCCACGCGCTCGTTGTGCTCACGCAGGTTTGTGGTGCCAAAGGATTCCTCTTGAAGGTGCTCGTACTCGGGTACAGACACAATTGGATTCTTAAGCTGCTCCAGCCGAGCCTGCTCCGCTTCCGGAAGCTCTCCAAGCACAACCGCAAATGACCCCGATGCCTCCGTTTCATCAGGCGTCTCGCCCATGACATGCTGTACCAAAGCCCTAAGCTCACGCCTCTCTGCAAACGATGAGATCAAGTGCTCAGGGCCGGTCGCCAACAGCTTTTGCAGCGGATCATGAAGCGCGCCCGCATATTTGTGGAAGACTTCACCACTCAAGGACCGCAAACGGTCCAGCTCAAGCTCGGCCCTGCCCCGCAACTCATCCACGCGTTGTTGCAAAGCGCGGAGGGCACGGCTCGAGATTGCTACATCAAAGAGCAGGTAAAATAGCAAGCCCAAAGCTAAGGCCTGAGTAGTTGCAGGAGGAAGCCTCGTGAAGAACTCATTCAGGTGTGGTTTAATGCCGTGAATAACCACCAGGGTAAGCAGCAACCAGTACAGCGAGTAGCGAAGTGCGATACGCCCGTGAAGGTTAAAGCGATAACTGGAGTAGTCCCACAATCGCAGTCCAAATACACGCTCCATAACCCAACCGGCAAGATACTCAAGCAGCGTCACTAGCACCGTCAGCAGCAGGACTGCCACAACGTAGGACAAAGGTTGCAGCGGAATGTAGAGGACATGAATGATAAGACCTCCAAAGCCGAACACCGGAATAAAGGGGCCGTACAGAAACCCTGAGTTAATCAGTCGATGATTCTTGAAACTCCGAAAGGTCGACTCGATGATCCAGCCTAGAAAGGCGTAGAACATGAAAAAGAGAAAGAGTTGCACGAAGAGGTCCATCAAATCCATTCCTTTGTCAGATAGCGCCAAAACTCATATTTATACCTAGATTGACTCAATATTGTATATTCATTACAAAGATGAGCACGATTTTTCTCACAAACGGAGGTAGTTCATGAAGAAGTTAATCACAGCAGCAATACTTGTCACGGTGGCGCTCAGTATGGTGTTGCTTGCATGCAGCCAGGCCGAGGAAGCGGACGGAGTACCACGCATTGTCATTGGTACCGATGCAACCTGGCCTCCAATGGAGTTTATTGATCAGTCGACTCGGGAGATCATTGGGTTCGATATCGACCTAATGAAAGCAGCGGCTGAAGCAGGTGGCTTTGAGGTTGAGTTTCGTAACACCGGTTGGGACGGCATATTCGCTGGACTCGCTACTCGTGAATACGACGCGGTCATGAGCTCGGTAACCATCACCGAGGAGCGAATGGAGACAATGGACTTCTCAATCCCTTACATCAATGCAGGGCAGATTCTGGTGGTTCCGGTAGCTACTGAGGGCGTAAGCTCCCTTGCCGACCTATCTGGCAGGCAGGTAGGTGTGCAGATTGGAACAACCGGTCAATTCGCCGTTCAGGACTATCCAGAAATCAACGTTGCTACCTATGACGAGATTGGTCTGGCGTTTGAAGATCTTGCAGTAGGTCGACTTGACGCAGTTGTAGCGGACACCCCGGTCGCCGCGAACTACGCTCTGCAAAACGAAAACTACTCGCAGTCGCTTAAGATTGTCGGCGAACCCTTCACTGAAGAGTTCTACGGTGTTGCGGTGCGTAAGGGTAACACCGAGGTTCTTGAGTTGATTAACCGGGGCCTCGAGGCTGTATTGGCTGCCGGAGTTGACGAGGAGCTTGCTGAAAAGTGGCTGAGGTAAACAATCGCGACGAGGCCAACCGCCGAATCACGGTTAATGTGAGCGATGGGGCATTGATCCCCGATCGAGGAGAGACGTCACTGTTTTCTGCGTGGCGCATCTCCTTTTTCGGGGCTATTGCCCTCTTGATTATTCTACCGACGGTACGGCCACGGCCGTACCTCGACATCATGCGCTTCTTGCCGGACGGCATCCTCGCAACATTTCAGGTAACCATCATCTCTATTGTCATTGCACTCGCAATTGGACTGATCACCGGCCTCGGACGGATTTCGCGCATCACGGTAATCAATCGCATTGCGACAATATATGTTGAGGTTATCCGCGGAATTCCACTGCTGGTGCAGTTATTCTATATCTACTTTGCCCTTGGACAACTCGTCCGAGTCCCTCGTCTCGCCTCGGCAATCATTGCCATGTCGGTATGTTACGGGGCCTATATGGGAGAGATTTTCCGGGCGGGATTGCAGGCAATTCCGAAGGGTCAAATGGAAGCCGCGCTTGCCTTAGGCATGAGTCGAGGTCAGGCGCTACGAAAGGTTATTCTTCCTCAGACCTTCAGAGTCATTCTACCGCCGGTTGGCAATGAGTTTATCGCGCTCCTGAAAGACTCATCCTTGGTTTCGATCATCGCAGTGTCGGATCTCCTCCGGCGCGGACGAGAATTTGCCTCGGTCAGCTTTCAGTACTTTGAAACCTACACAGTGGTTGCACTCGTGTACTTAGTTATTACGCTCTTCTTGTCGAAGATCGTCTCGTTAATTGAAGATTGGGCGGAGCGCCGTGGATAGTAGCACAGAAAACACTCAACCTATGCGAATACGAATTCGCAACGCAACCAAGGCTTTTGATACACTTGAAGCAGTGAAAAACGCAGACCTCGATGTCGCCCCTGGTGAGGTTGTACTCATTATTGGGCCATCCGGTAGTGGCAAGAGCACCCTCCTCCGTTGTGTAAACCGTTTGGAAACACTCACCGAAGGAGACATCTGGATAGATGAAGACCTCGTAACCGATCAACGCGGAGATATCCGCAAAATACGCGAAGAGGTCGGTATGGTCTTTCAGAACTTCAATCTTTTCCCGCACTTGACTGCGTTAGAAAACATTATGCTGGCGCCACGTACGGTAAAGGGAGTTACAAAGACCGCGAGTCGCGAGAATGCCCTTCGCCTGCTCGCTCGGGTTGGACTTCAGGACAAGGCGACAACCTATCCGGCGAAACTCTCGGGTGGACAGCAGCAGAGGGTGGCAATAGCGCGCGCCTTGGCAATGAATCCTAAGGTTATGCTTTTTGACGAACCTACATCGGCACTGGATCCGGAAATGATCAAGGAAGTACTGGACGTCATGCTTGATCTTGCCCGGGAGGGAATGACCATGCTTGTAGTGTCCCATGAAATGGGCTTTGCACGGGCGGCGGCGGATAAAGTAGTGTTTATGGATCAGGGAGAAATCATTGAGGTCGGTACGCCCTCCGAGGTTTTCGATAACCCGAAAGAGAATCGGACACGACGGTTTCTTGAACATATATTGTGAGGTAGGGGTAGATCGTCATGCCTTCCCATAGGCAACAGCTTAAGGTTTTTTGACTTTAGAAGGTCCTCAAATTGGACGAGAATGAATCGATGAAGTCGAAAAAAAATATCTTATCAAGTTTAGTTGCAATTTACTCGGAAAACGTTACATTTAACGGTAGCTTAACGAAGGATTCGACTTCATGGAAAGCATGAAAAGAACAACCAGGCAAGGGGAGAACTTGCTGACACCTGAACTCATCCGAAAGTTTCCAAAAGTGGAGTTGCACCGGCACCTGGAAGGGTCTTTTCCCGTGCGAACGCTCTATGAAATTGCACACAAGAACAAGCTCGACATGCCGAGTGATTATGAGGCCTTTAAGGAACAGGTTCAGTTCCCGAAAGACTCGGAACCGGATTTTCTGAAGTTCCTATCCAAGTTCAAGAATGACTGGTATCGGAGTTTTGACGACGTATACCGCATTGCGTATGACTCGGTAAAAGAGTTTGCAAATGACGGTTTGTACTATATCGAGCTGCGCTTCTCTCCTGAGCACTTCGCCTTTCATAACAACTTTGACCGCAATGAAATCACGAAACTGGTTATTCAGGCTGGCAACGACGCCGCTGCAGAAATCGACCTTAAGATTAGGTATCTCATTACCTTCAATCGGAGTAAACAAGACCAGCACGAAATGACCGCCCTCTATGAGGAGATTAAGGCACTCAATCTACCGGATATTGTAGGAATGGATCTTGCCGGTGATGAGATTAACTTTCCTCCAGAGCTTTTCACCGAGTTCTTTACCAAGGTCAACAGCGACGGTGTGTACAAATCAACCATCCATGCTGGCGAGGTGAGTCCGCCTGACCAGATATGGAAGGCTATAGAACTACTGGGCGCATCCCGAATTGGGCATGGTACCTCATGCGTTGAGGACGAAAAGCTCAAGGCTTACCTCACGGAACACCATATCGTTCTTGAACAATGCATAACTTCAAACTATCAAACCGGCTCCTGGGTAGATGAAAAGAACCATCCGCTCGGACGCCTCTATCAAGAAGGGGTTCCGGTTTCCATCAACTCCGACGACCCTTTTATTCAGGACACCGATCTAACCGACGACTATGTAAAGACGGTGCATTACTTCGGTCTCACAATGGACGATCTAGTCGAACTGAACATGATTGCTTTGCGCGGAGTGTTTCTTTCGGATTCGGAAAAGCAAAGCCTCATTAGCGAGTATTCGGCTCGAGTTTCGTCGTTTCGCGAGAAATACAGCGTTTAGGGCTTCACTCGGGAGAGCCTTTCAACCTATCCAGTTCAATTGTTCCACGTGAAACATCTCGAATAGCGGCTCCAACATCCGGCATAAGTTCGGTTCTCATGTTGAGTTCCAGACTAACCACTGATCCAAAACTCTCCGAAACAATTCGAACATCTTGGAATGCATAGTCATCACACAGGCGTCGGATAGATTGATGAAGCTCGTAAGGGCAGTCCAGCAACAATGTTGTACGCGCCTCCAGGACTTCGACACTGAGTTGCTCCAACACACCTTGGGCTGCTGTGGTGTATGCGCGTACTAATCCGCCGGTGCCCAGTTTTGTTCCGCCGAAGTATCTAACTATGGACAGAAGAACATTGGTGACAGAACTCCCCTTCAGAACCTCAAGCACCGGTCTTCCGGCAGTACCTTTCGGCTCGCCGTCATCGCTCATTCCAAAATCGTCGCGGCTAAGCCCTCCAACTCGAAAGGCATAGACCACATGAGCGGCATGAGGATTCTGATGACGTATACTCTGAAGAACGACTTTCACCTCTGCTGAGGTCTCAACAGGATCAGCGGTCGCTATGAACCGCGACTTACGATCAAGGTACTCAAACTGTGCAGATGAAGTTGGCTGGAAAAGGTGGGGGTTGCTCATAATGTTCCACGTGGAACATCGGCGCCGGGATCAATACCCGGCGCCGAAGGTTGTACGCAAGAGGGGCCGCCCGGCTTATTCAAGCCGAGACGGACCCTATTCTTGGTCGGTCTCGTTATCAGACTCCTGGTCGGACTCCTGGGCTGGCTGGTCCTCAGACTCGTTTAAGGATTCTTCGTCGAGTTCGTGGTTGTCCGGTATATCTTCGGATTCACCCGAGGCCTCAATCACGGTTACTTCTTCGTCGGTGTCGTCTTTTCCGTTTCGCGCCACACCAATCACAAAATCTGGCCGTTCTATATTTACGACCCGCACTCCGCTCGCCGCACGCGACTGCTGCGAAATATCCTTGATCTGGATCTTAAGAGTACTACCCTGAGAGGTGACCACAATAATATCGTCCTCGTCCGAAACAGATAGTAACGAAACGACCTCGCCGGTGCGCTCAGATACATTGTAGGCCTTCTGACCTTTGGTTCCTCGGCCGTGCGGTGTAAACTCACTGTAAGGAGTGCGTTTACCGTATCCACCTGCCGTAAGTAAAAACATATTCTGGTCCTCGGATACAACGACTACCCCGGCCAGCTCGTCTCCCTTTCCAAGGCGAATACCGGTCACCCCGCGAGATGCTCGTCCCATGCCTCGAACACTTTCTTCAAGCATGCGTAGACCCTGACCATGACCAGTGACGAGAAACAGCTCATCTGATCCACTGGTAAGCAAGGCTGCTACTACCCGATCGCCCTCATCCAGACGAATTGCGACAACCCCTCGGGTACGAGCGTTAGAGAAGTCCGCCACCTTCACTTTCTTCACCACACCACTGATAGTCGCGAGGAAGATGTAGTTCTCTATCTTAAAGTTAGGCAAGGACACTACCGCTGCAATTTCTTCGTTGGCGGAAATCTGGAGAATTGCTTTCAGGTGAGTACCGCGTGCAACGCGAGACGCCTCGGGAATCTCGTGTACCTTAAGCCAATATGCCTTACCCTCGCTAGTGACGAACAAAATGAAGTCATGAGTAGAGCCCACAAATACATGCTGTACAAAGTCCTCGTCCTTGAGCGATGCAGAGGAACTACCCTTTCCACCACGCCCTTGCAGCCGGTACGATGAGATAGGAACTCGTTTAATGTATCCACGGTGTGAAATCACCACGACCATGTCTTCTTTCTGGATCAAGTCCTCAATATCTATGCTTTCAATTTCATCTGGAACAATCTCTGTGCGTCGGTCATCTCCAAACTGGGCTGCGATCTCGCGGGTCTCGTCCTTAACGATATCAAGTACCTTCTGCTCGCTCGCAAGAATGCTTTTGAGTTCTTTGATAAGCGCTCGAATCTGTTCGAGTTCGTCTATGATCTTCTGAGTTTCCAGACTGGTAAGCTTTTGCAAACGCATATCGAGAATCGCCTGCGCCTGCAGCAGAGAGAGCTCAAAGCGCTCCATAAGGCGAGTGCGCGCCGTTTCGACGTCACTCGACTCCTTAATGGTGCGGATAACTTCATCGATATTATCAAGCGCTATCTTGAGACCTATGAGAATGTGTTCGCGTTCCTCAGCCTTGCGTAGATCAAACTTGGTGCGTCGAACCACAACTTCTTTTCGATGCTTTACGAAGTACTCAATGGTGGACTTGATGGTAAGCGTTTCTGGTCTACCGCCAGCAAGCGCAACGGCATTCACATTGAAGTTGGTTTGCAGCTGCGTATGGGTAAAGAGTTGATTGAGGATAATCTTGGGGCTTACCCCCTTCTTCAGCTCAATTACAATCCGCATTCCGTCCCGATCGGACTCATCGCGCAGGTCGGAGATTCCATCAATTTTGCGGTCCCGAACAAGATCGGCTATCCGGGTAATAAGGGTTGCCTTGTTTACTTGATACGGGATTTCATGAACAAGGATTACATCCTTGCCGCTCTTGGTGCTTTCAATGGTAAACCGAGCCCGCACCGTAATCCGACCACGGCCGGTCTTATAGGCCTCACGAATGCCACTACGGCCGTAAATGATCCCACCTGTTGGAAAGTCGGGGCCTTGTATGTACTGGAGCAGTTCATCCAGCGCGATATGAGGTTTGTCTATGAGAGCGCAGATTGCCTCACTCACCTCTCGCAAATTATGTGGAGGAATATTCGTCGCCATACCAACCGCGATACCGGATGCCCCATTTGCAAGCAGGTAGGGAAATGCCCCTGGCAACACGAGCGGCTCATCAATGCTGTCGTCGTAGTTCGGGCCGAAGTCGACGGTTTCCTTCTTGATGTCACGCAGCATCTCTTCTGCCACGCGTTGCAGTTTGGCCTCGGTGTATCGCATAGCAGCCGGAGGGTCACCGTCAACCGAGCCGTAGTTACCTTGTCCATTGACCATGAGGTAACGCATGGAAAAGTCTTGCGCCAAACGTACCAAAGAATCGTAGATCGACTGATCCCCGTGGGGGTGGAACTTACCTAAGACATCGCCGACAATACGTCCGCTCTTCTTGAACGACTTGTCAGACCGAAGCCCCATCTCGTTCATGGAATAGAGAATACGCCGATGCACAGGTTTGAGTCCGTCACGTACGTCCGGCAAGGCACGACTGACAATTACCGACATGGCGTAGTTGAGATAACTTTCCTTGACCTCATCTTCAATCGAGACCGGGATTACTCGACCACGCAGTTTTTCTTGATCCGACACGATTTGGTTCCTTTCCGTTAGACGTCGAGAGTTCTAGACGTCAAGATTCGTAACTGAGAGTGCATTTTGTTCAATGAAGAGTTTACGCGGAGCAACATGCTCACCCATGAGAGTCGTAAACATATTCTCCGCCTCAACCGCGTCTTCAAGCCGAACTTGAATAATATTTCGCGTCTCGGGGTTCATCGTTGTTTCCCACAGTTGGTCAGGATTCATCTCACCAAGACCCTTATACCGCTGTATGTTGAGCTTCTCCTCATTCAAACCCATTTCCTTCACAACAATCAGGCGCTCGGCATCATTGTAAGCATACCGGACCGTCTTCCCATGAGAGATCTTATACAGTGGCGGCATGGCAATTAACACATGTCCCGCCTCAATCATTTCCTTCATGTAGCGGAAGAAGAAGGTCAACAACAAGGTTCTGATGTGTGATCCGTCGACATCCGCGTCTGCCATGATGATCACCTTATGATATCGGAGTTTTGTCAGATCAAACTCAACCCCTACTCCGGCACCAAGGGTCTGGATGATTGGCTGCAATTTGTCATTGGACAGAACCTTGTCAATACGGGTTTTCTCAACATTGAGCATTTTTCCCCATAAGGGAAGTATTGCCTGAAACTGCCGATCTCTACCCTGCTTGGCGCTGCCTCCTGCCGAGTCTCCCTCAACAATGTAGACCTCGCTCTTTCGTGGGTCCTTCTCGCTACAGTCTGCCAATTTCCCCGGCAGTCCACTACTTTCAAGAAAGTTCTTTCGGCGGGTAAGCTCTCTCGCGCGGCGCGCAGCGGCTCGTGCCTTGGCGGCGAGAACCGTTTTATCAAGGATGGATTCCGCGACCTTTGGGTTCTCTTCAAAATAATCGGTCAGTCTTTCGTTGACGAAGGCCTCAACCAGGCCTTTCACTTCGGAGTTACCAAGTTTCGCCTTCGTCTGTCCCTCGAACTGAGGGTTCGGCACCTTCACAGAGACGACCGCGGTAAGTCCTTCGCGAACATCATCACCGGTCAGGCTTTCATCGACCTTTTTTGATAATTTAGATTTTTTTAAGAAGTCGTTGAGCGTGCGAGTCAGAGCGGACTTAAAGCCTATAAGGTGAGTTCCACCTTCCCGAGTATTGATATTGTTGGCGAAGGAGAACATGTTCTCGTTATAGCCGTCGTTGTACTCCAGCGCAATCTCAATCTGCACCTCTTCGCGAGTCCCTTCACAGTAAATGGGTTCCTTCTGAATGACGTTCTTGTTCTTGTTCAGATACTCAACAAACTCTCGGACACCGCCATCAAAGCGGAATATGTGCGACTTCTCGGTCGGTAGTCGCTGATCGCGAATTGTTATGGTGATCCCTTTGTTAAGAAACGCCAACTCACGAAGCCTCTTGGAGAGAACCTCAAAACTGAAAACCGTCTCTTCAAATATTTCCGGATCAGGATGAAACGTAACTACCGTACCGGAAATCTCGGTCTCACCGATTCTCTTCACCGGCTCCTGTGGGGCTCCCCTATTATAGCGCTGGAAGTACAGCTGCTCCTCTTTGTGGACGTGAACCTCACACCACTCAGAAAGCGCATTCACCACCGAGACGCCGACACCATGCAGTCCACCCGAAACGGCGTAGCTTTTGTGGTCAAACTTGCCACCAGCATGGAGGCGAGTCATAACAATCTCGAGCGCACTCACGTTTTCGTCGGTGTGCAGATCGACCGGGATTCCACGACCGTTATCCTCTACGCGAACGATATCGCCTTTTTCGATTGTGACGTTGATCTCAGTACAGAAACCGGCGAGTGCTTCATCAATACTGTTGTCAACAACTTCGTACACCAAATGGTGCAGTCCGTCGGGGCCGGTTGTGCCAATATACATGCCGGGGCGCTTACGCACCGCCTCGAGCCCTTTAAGAACTTGAATACTCTGTGCGGAGTACATTTCCACGGTATTTTTCCTTGTTCCGGTGCCGGTTCTGTGTGCTGGTTTTGTCTTAGATTTCACAGAAGGCGTTTTCCGATAAGCAACAAACAGTATATCGAGTAAGAGCAACAAAGTAAACAAAGCCGAAGCCTTGATATGACGGCATACCACAACCCTTTCAGGTCGGCCAAATGCTCTAGTGAAAAAGCCGTACGCTTATGGTATTCTTGGCTCTTGTCGATAAGGCGTAGAAACATACATATAGGGAGCCATGAATGAGCACGACCTCATGGGACTACAGCATGTTCTGGCATGAGGCCATGAAACAGCTACAGGATGAGCTTTCGGAACAAGAGTACTCGATGTGGTTCAACCGTATGGAGTATGCTTCCTCGGGGAAGGAGCAGATCACCGTTAAGGTGCCATCATCCTTCTACCGTGACCAGGTCAAGCAACGGTATCTTGCAACTATACAAGACAAACTGTTTGAGCTCTCCGGGAGTGAACTGCACCTCGAGTTTGAGGTCGCCAAGGCTGAAACCCCGGTGGCGGATAAGACGCCCCAACCAAAGACGGATACCAAGCGAACTACTGCTACCCAGACACGCGAACCAAAACCACCCCATCCTCAACTGCGCGAGGAATACACCTTCGACAACTTCGTTATCGGTGAGAACAGTAGTTTTGCCGCAAACGCCGCGCTTGCAATAGCAAAGAATCCGGGAACTGCCTATAACCCTTGTCTTATCTACGGTGGTGTAGGACTTGGGAAAACGCATCTTATTCAGTCTATTGGGAACCAGGTTTACCAGGAGTATGAGAAGCTTCGCATTGTCTATGTCACTATGGAAAGCTTCACCAACGACTTCATACAGTCTATACGCGAGAAACGGACCCAGGGTTTCAAGAACAAGTACCGATACGCAGATGTTCTTCTCATAGACGACATTCACTTTCTTCCTGGGAAGCCAGAAACACAGGAAGAGCTTTTCCACACCTTCAACGCGCTCTATGACGCCAACAAGCAAATGGTGTTCACCTGTGACCGTCCGGTTTCCGAAATCCGTGATCTCACCGACCGGCTACGAAATAGATTTGAACGGGGCCTCAACGTCGATCTCCAACCACCCTCCTACGAAACGCGTTTTGCTATCCTCAAAAAGAAAATTGAGCGGAGTGATTTGGATATTCCTACCGAGGTTATCGAACTGATATGTAACAATGTTACAACCAATGTCCGTGACCTTGAAGCCGCACTCACAAAGCTCATAGCCTATGCGGAGTTGGTGAACAAGCAGATCACCGTCGCTGTCGCGCGCAGTCAACTAAAGGATATGCTTTCTAATCCTCACCAGTCAAAAATTACCATCGACGCTATTCAACGGGCAGTTGCTGACTACTTCAACCTCTCCAGCCAGGAACTCAAGGGGAAAAAACGCACAAAAACCGTAGCTTTTCCCCGACAGTTGGCGATGTATATATGCCGTGAAATAACCGAATACTCCACGACCGAGGTTGGGCTTGAGTTTGGTGGACGTGATCATACAACAGTGATGTATGCTTGCCAACGAATTGAGAATCGTATTCGAACCGACGCCACTGTCGAGACTATCATTCAGAACCTTATTAGAGATATTAAGAGCAAGGGAATTAGGTAGAAACTCTGTGGAGAACAGTACCAATTATGGGTGTTCTGTGGGGATATCTTTTGGGGCCGCGGAAACTGTGGACCATTTGCTAATAACCGGGAAGACTTGTTATGAGCTTCAACTCACGTTGAGACAAGGTCTTAAGCTGGTTTTGCACATGTTAAGTGTTCCCACTATTACAACTACTAGTTTATAACTATATACAATAATAAGAGGGATAAGGAGCACGTGATCATGAAGTTCGTATGTGACAAAGATGTAATCATGCGGGAGATATCCGTCGCTGCGGACATCATCTCGTCAAAAACTACGCTTTCCATACTTTCAAATGTGTTAATGGAAGCTTCAGATCAGAGCTTAAAGATCCGTGCTACAGATCTTAAGGTGAGTTTTGAAACCGCAATTCCGGTAACTGTTGAAGGTGAAGGTCGTACTACAGTCTTCTGTGATAAATTGCTCGGAATACTTCGCTCATTACCGTCTGGAGAAGTCGAGTTCGAAACTACTGGCTCCGACCGAATGATCATTCGTCCTCGAGGAAAGAAGATTGATTTCAGACTGAAGTGTATCGAGGCCGACAAGTTTCCAGAGATTCAACTTGCGGTTGAGGACGCCTACTGGGAGTTTCCTCAGAAAGAGTTTATCGAAATGATCTCCCAGACTGTGTTTGCTGTTTCAGACGACGAAACGCGCTATTTCATGAATGGGGTTTACATGGAGAACCAGGAAGGTGCTCTTATCATGGTAGCAACCGACGGACGTCGCCTGGCACTCGTGAAGAAGTATCCCACATCTGAAATGAAAGAGTTTCCGGGGATAATTGTGCCACCAAAAGTGCTGACCTTGATTCGCAAGCAAGCATCCGGCGAGGGATCCTTTGCTATTGCCGTAACCGAAAAGAACCTCTTTGTTCGATTTGAGAATCAGAAGATCTCTTCAGCCCTTATTGACGGTCAGTTTCCTAACTATCGACGCGTAATTCCAGAAGAACAGATTCACGAACTCACGGTTTCTCGAGTTGAACTCGCGGAAGCTCTGAGACGAGTTTCGCTACTTGTCGAAAAGTCCCGGCGAATCTATGTTGATCTTCGTCCTGAAGCCATCCTTATGCGAAGCGAGGAAACAGATATCGGAGCTGCTAGTGAAGAGATTTCTTGTGACTACACCGGACCAGAGTTAACCATAGCTCTAAATTACTTATACCTCTCTGAGCCGCTTAAAGCCATTGAGTCTGAACGTGTGAAAGTCCGCTTCACCGAGTCCAATAAGGCGGTGACTTTGCAGCCTGATCCGGAATCTGACTACTTCCACATTGTTATGCCGATGCAGTTGGATTAAGGGTATCGGCTAAATCTGAATGGCATTCACCCGACTTAGGAGTTTTGGTTTTCGCAATCTTGCTGATGCTACCGTGAAAGTCAATGCTCCTGAGGTCTTCTTTGTCGGCGAGAACGGCCAGGGTAAAAGCAACTTTCTGGAAGCCTTGCATTACCTCTGTTACGGGAGTTCCTTTCGCACTCGTAAACCCGAGCATCTTCTTCGTACCGGAGATAAGGTGTTTCGACTTGTTGCTGGAGTGTCTGAACCCAATCAACTTATTGACGAGCTTTCGATTACCTTTGAGGACAAGAAGCGTCAGATTTGCTTTGACGGGAAAGTCGTACAGGATCGAAAAGATCTGCTCGAACGCTTTCCCTGTTTTGTGTTTTGCCACGGAGATATTGAGTTCATTACTGGACCACCAGAGACTCAACGGTTGTTCTTTGACCAAACACTGAGTCTGCTTGATCATAGATATATCGACCTTTTACGAAACTACCGTCAGATTCTTCGTTCACGCAATGCCTGCATAAAGGACGGCCGCCATGAACTTCTGAGCGTTTATGATGAACAGCTCATTGAGTATGGACGCCAACTTACAAAAAAGCGTCATGAGGTAGTGAGTGAGTTCAACGAGTCTCTCAGTGCGGTGTTTGAGCGCACCGCACGAATTAACGCAGAGGTGAACATACGGTATTTACCCTCTTGGAAGGAAGGTCAGGAAGCAGCCACTTTGAATCGTCTCAGAGAACGAGACCTGGCATTCTTAACCACCACCTCAGGGCCGCACCGTGATAGATATAGATTCTTGAAGGATGGTCGTGAGTTTACCGATACCGCCAGTACGGGACAATTACGTCTCCTGTCTTTGGTCCTTCGGACCGCTCAAGTGAACTACTTCTGGAGCAAAACCCATAGACCACCTATTCTTCTCTTGGACGATGTACTCCTTGAGCTCGACCACACTCGTCGCGAACGCTTTTTGAATGACCTCCCTCCCTATGACCAGGCATTCTTTACCTTTCTTCCCCAGGAACCATATGCGAGTTATCGAAAAGCAGATACTCTTGTCTATGAGGTAAAAAACGGAAGCTTTACACTTCATGACGACGATGAGGGACAGCATGTCTGAGATGAAAAAAGCCGGTGATATCCTCAAAACCTTCTTTGACCGATCGGTACTTGCCGAAGGTGAAAAGTATCTGCGTTTCTTTGGTGCCTGGGATCAGATTGTCGGGCCGGACATATCTGCTCATGCAAAGGCGGTAGATATTGTTCATGGGTCTGTAGTCGTGGAGGTTGATCATCCAGGTTGGCTCCAGATGTTGCAGCTACGTGAACAGAATGTGCTTCAAGCACTCCATAGACGATTTCCGGACTTAAAGATAACGGGAATGCGTTATAGGCTTGTGGATCCCGGGCACTTCAGCCCTCCTGGAAGTGAAAAAGTCGATATCACAACGAGGAAAGGCAGCACAAAATCCGATAGTGACGCCGATGATCGGTCGGAAACCACTGGCACCGAGTTCGCTAACCAGGGGTACGAGAGTGACTCCGACCATGAAGCACTAGACGCGATAGGAGACGACACTCTACGTGAAGGTCTCAAGCGTCTCGGAGACGCGCTACGGCTCCATGATGAAGATCTTTGATCTTCGCCAAATCATTGACACGCCCGATTTGCAAAGCGTATACTACGCGCCCGTTACCATTATTGTCTTAGTATATTGAAGGAGACCTGCGATGAAGCGCACATATCAACCCAGCAGGGTTAAACGAAACCGAAAGTTCGGATTTCGTGCCCGAATGAAAACCAAGGGCGGTCGTCTGGTTTTGAAGAGACGTCGTGCCAAAGGACGGAGCAAACTGTCCGTCGCTGATGAAAAGAAGCCTTACTAGAGATGAACGTCTTCGCTCAGAGCGTAGCATAAAGACAGTCTTCGTGAACGGCAAGGTACTGCGTGGACGGGGAATGCAGCTTAGGTATGTTGCAAACAACCTCAATCATAATCGCTACTTGGTCGTTACGGAGCGCAAATTCGGAACCGCGGTGCGGAGAAACAAGGCCCGCCGCGTTGCCAAAGAGCTTTTTCGTACATCCAAACCCGAGCAAACTCAAGGATTCGACCTCGCGCTGATCGTCTTTCGGGGGGACTACACCTTTTCCGAACGAAGCCGGCAGTTTCGCGTGCTACTTGGTAAAGCCGGAATCCTGTAGGAGTCCTCATGGAAAAAAATACCCTAATTGCAGTAATCCTCTCGGTTGTAGTAATCACCGTAGGGTTTATGATTCAGAATGCCTTGTTTCCACCCGAAGATTTTACTCCAGCCGTGACTGCTCCGATTGAGGAGCGTCCGACACCAGAAGCGACTCAGTCCGTTGAGCCACTTCCAGACCCTATGCGCGCGGCTGGTACTATTGAACCTGCACCCGACCATGAGCCTGACAATGTAGCCTCATATACCCATCGCACCGATCTGCTGAGTGTAACATTCGACCCCCGTGGCGCTGTTGTTACTTCATTTCAGCTGCTCGAGCACCGCGACGGGGATCGTCCTGTTGAAATGGTCAAACGCGGGCTGGGTTCAGACGCGGGCTTTACCCTCCATTTTGGCGACTCAAGTTCACCGGTAGTCGACGCTGCTTTCCATCGACGTGCGACGAATGACGCGAACACGGTCGAGTTCTATCGCGACTTCCTGGTGCATAGAAACTCGAACAATGGTGAAGAACCAATTCGTTTTCGCGTCACGCGAATATATCGATTCCGAGACGGAGAGTATTTGGTCGAAAGTGACACCGTCTTCGAGAATTTGAGCGGCGGTGCAATACCTCTGAACTTTTCCGGTATTGCCTACACCATTGGTTTAGGTCCTCAGATAGGTCCAAGTTTCCAGGAACTGGATGGACGAAACGAGTACCGGAGATTTGCCCACTTTGACGGAGATCGTACCCGGTACGAGGATTTGCGAGCCGGAGCGGAAGAGGTACTTGAGCGGCGAATCAAGTGGACGGCAATTGTTGGTAAGTACTTTGCTTTGGCTGTTGTTCCCGGCACCGTAGAGTATGAAGTGACCTTTGCAAAGCGAGATGTGACAGGTCTTGAGGAGGGAGCTCAGCTGTTTCTCTCTCGACCGGTTATTCGCAGCCAGTATCAGACAGACACACTTCGATACTATGTGGGTCCACGCACCGACTTTGCGGCGCGATACAACAACCCTTCCGATAACGCATTTGCGGCCCGCAATCTTGAGCTTGATGAGTTAGTGCAAACTCGCTTTCTTCTTGGCTGGCTTGAGAACTTCTTGAAGTTCTTTCTTAATATCATTTATGGATTCATTCCCAATTATGGGATCGCAATAATTCTGCTTACGATACTCGTGAAACTCGCAACCGCTCCTCTGACCAAGAAGAGCTTTGAGTCAATGGGCAGAATGCAGGAACTTGCTCCAAAAATCCAAGAGATCAAAGAGAAGCATGGCGACAACCCACAAAAAATGAATCAAATGACGGCGGAGCTCTACAAGAAGGAAGGCGTAAACCCATTGGGTGGTTGTTTGCCTATGTTGCTGCAGTTCCCGTTCTTCATTGCGATGTTTGGTCTCTTTAACAATCACTTTGATCTTCGTGGAGCGGTCTTCATTCCAGGTTGGATCACCGACCTATCGGCTCCGGAGTCAATTCTGAACTTTGGCGATTTCACCTTACCGCTGCTTGGATGGAACGACCTAAGGCTGTTGCCCATTGTCTTCGTGGCAACGCAATTACTCAGCACCAAGTTTATGCAAACACCATCGGCACAGGGTGGTCAGATGAAAATGATGACCTATATGTTGCCTGTTGTTTTCTTCTTTGTGTTGTATAACATGCCGTCCGGACTCCTGGTATACTGGATCTTTTCCAACCTTCTTCAGGTCGGACAACAGATGCTGACCAAGCGTCGTAAGCTGCAGTCCGCATAAGCCTAGCAAAGGAGTACTACGCATATGACACGAGAGTTTGAAGGCAAGACCGAAAAGGACGCAATTGATGCGGCAATATCGGAACTGGGACTCGAACGCGATGAGTTTGATGTAGAAATTGTCGATACTCAGAAATCCGGCCTGTTTGGAATGTCGAAAAAGGTTCGTATCCGCGTGCACACCAGCAGCGACTACACTCCGGTTAACGACACACAACCGGAGAACGACTTTGAGCACGGCATAATAGACTTCGTGGCCGGTATGATAGAACGGATGGGCTACACGGCAGAGATTGTCATAAAGTATCGGGAGCCCGGTAAACTGTGCTTGAGAATAGATTCGGAAAGCTCAGGGATTCTCATAGGACGTAAAGGACAAAACCTTGACGCGTTGCAGTTGCTGGCCAACGTCGTTGCTGGCCGCCTGTATGGTGACGAAATCAAGGTGATTCTGGATACCGAAAACTACAGGTCGCGTCGTGAGGAAAGCCTGGTGCGCCTTGCTCACCAGGTTGGCGATCAAGTGCTTCGAGAAAAGGGGTCACGTCTGCTGGCACCAATGAATCCGTTCGAACGCCGACTCATACACACCTCCTTGACCGACATCGAAAACATTGCCACCAAAAGTGAGGGTGAAGGCCTTTACAAACAGGTTCGCGTATATTATCGTGGCGCGGGACAATAAACAGCTTAGGGCTTGAACTTGGCACGAATTTCACTTGTGGATAGGTTGTGGAAAGAACTCGGACTTCGGTTCGAGTTCTTTGTATGTTTGCAAACCTACTTAGTAGATATTAAGGTAATGCTCCTTCGTTCTCCCAGTACCCCTCAAAACGCACATAAATAAAACCATTAACTCTAATAAAACAATATTTTCGATGCGTTCTGGTGAGGAATAGCTGTCCTCCGGAGTCCTACCTTTCGGTAGTGTTCGATAGTGCCTTTGAGTCTTTTTGACTATACCCATGGATACGCGTCCTGTAGCATGTGTACAACCTGTGGATAACTTTTCAGCCTTTCGCGTAGGATGGCCGAGTAAACTCATTGCGCTCAATGACTTACCTTTGTCTTCGGTCTACTTGTGACACCAGGATTGTGGTTCCTGTGAGGAGGAAAATAATACGGTAGTGCGATGGACTTTTTGATTGTATACTTTTGGCATGAACGCCACACTCAAACACACACCCTTCTATGACCTTCATAAAGAACATAATGCTCGTTTTGCTCCCTTCGCAGGGTGGGAAATGCCTATTCAGTATCAGCCTGGGGCCATAGCCGAACACAAGCATGTGCGAGCTCACCTTGGGGTTTTTGATACTTCCCACATGGGCCGTTTCGAGCTACGGGGTAAGGAGGTTACGCAGTTTCTTGACTACGCGGTAAGCAGCGACATTCTGAGCTTGTCTGAGAACACGTCCCGATATGGGCTGTTATGTCGCGAAGACGGCGGAATAATTGACGACGTCTTTGTTTACAGACTGGAGGATCATTTCCTGGTCGTGGTAAATGCTTCGAATCGCGAAAAGGATTATCGGCACCTGGATGCTTTGCGAAAGGGTTTCGAGGTTGAGCTGCTCGATCGTTCAGCGGAAACTGTGATGCTTGCCATACAGGGGCCAGAAGCTATTCCTTTTCTGGATGCGGTCGCATCAGCTCCGCTTTCCGAGATTCCGAGGTTCGGCGCCGCGCAGCGAACGCTTGACCGGGTAGAGGTAGTTGTGGGCCGTACTGGTTACACCGGGGAAGACGGGGCTGAGCTATTCTTTGGAAGCGAATCGGCCCTACATGTCTGGAACTACCTCTTTGGCGAGGCCGAGACGCGCGCGGTTGATTTGCAACCAATTGGCCTCGCGGCAAGAGACAGCCTACGCTTTGAACCGGGCTTCCCGCTCTATGGACACGAGCTCTCTGAGGACATTAGCCCAATTGCGGCGCGCCTGAAATGGGCGTGTGAGTTTGATCGAAATTTCGTCGGGCGCGATGCTTTGCTCAAGAGGGTTGAATCGGGAGAGCCCCGTAGGCTGGCTAGCGTTGTTATGCACGACCGCGGCGTTCCGCGCGAAGGGTGTACAGTCCATAGTTCTGCAGACGGATCCCAGATCGGCGTTGTGGTCACCGGAATGTATGCTCCGACGGTTGATGCCTACGCTGCGAATGTGTACCTTGACAATGCTTTCAATAAAGTAGGAACGATGCTCGAGATTGACATTCGCGGTAAGCGTAAGGCTGCCGAGCTTGTTAAGCGACCGCTTTATACACCGAGTTATCGATAAGAGCTTGACGTAATTCACTGTTCCCTTTTCTATTGAGGGGAGTCGCACGAAGGCGAACTGGCTTAGTCTTATGACCATCCTTTTCGCACTAATTAGCAAGGAGTGAGTAAGTATGAATTTTGACACAAACGCACGGTATCTTGAGTCACACGAATGGGCGAAGAAAGAAGGCGATCTCGTGGTATGTGGTGTTTCTGACTACGCACAGGATAGTCTGGGGGACATTGTCTTTGTCGAGCTGCCGGAAGTGGGTACAAGCTTCAATAAAGGCGACGCTTTTGGTGTGGTTGAGAGCGTTAAGGCGGCTAGTGATGTCTATATACCTATAGGTGGCGAAGTAGTTGATATTAACGCTGATCTTGAGGACAGTCCCGAGACCGTAAACTCCGATCCTTTCGGAGCAGGATGGCTGATCAAGGTAAAACCGAGCAATCCTGAAGAACTAGAGGCGCTCCTCTCGGCGGACGACTACAAGAAGTTCACGGATGGTTTGGACGCTTAATTGGCGGATCCGAAATTACGGTTGAACAAGGAAGGAATGAGAGTATGGCATACATAGCAAACAGCGACAAAGACCGAGCGGAAATGTTACAGGCTATAGGGGTCGGCTCGATTCAAGAATTGTTTGACGATATTCCGAAATCCCTTCGGTTCCCGGAACTTAACCTACCAGCGCCTTACTCAGAGTTGGACTGCATGGCCGAACTAGATAGCTTGGCCGTGGAAAATCTAAGTTCAGGCTCCTCGTTGTCCTTCCTGGGTGCCGGTGCCTGGAATCATTTCATACCGAGTATCGTTCCGTTCCTCGCCGGAAGAGGTGAGTTTGCCACCGCGTATACGCCATACCAGGCAGAGGCCAGCCAAGGAACCTTGCAGGCGGTATTTGAATACCAAAGCATGATCTCGGAACTCATTGGTATGGAGGTGGTTAACGCCTCTCACTATGACGGTTCCACCTCACTTGCCGAGGCCGCAATGATGAGCGTTAATGTTGCGCGTGGTAAACGCAAGAAGGTACTGGTTTCTGGGGGTGTGCATCCGGAGTATCGGCGAGTCATGCAGACCTATCTCCAGGCGATGGATGTTGAGTTACTGGGAGTAGTTGGATCCTCTCCTCCAAGTCCAGAAGCTTTTCTGGAGGCCGGTGGAGACCCTGCCTCGCCCTTTGCTGGAAACCCGCGAGCCGAGGTTGAGGCATTGGCCAAGGCTGCGGATGAGCATACTGCTTGTGTGGTCGTATCGAGTCCCGACTTCTTCGGGAGAATTATTGACCTGGACGGTATTGCGCAAGAGCTAAAGGCCAAAGGCGTCCTCTTGATCGTCAACACCGAACCCATCTCTCTTGCGTTGTTTCGCGATCCAGGTAGTTACGGTGCCGATATAGTCACCGGCGAGGGCCAGCCCCTAGGAATTGATCTCTCTTACGGCGGCCCTTACCTCGGAATATTCGGAACTCGCAAAGAACTCGTTCGGAAGATGCCTGGGCGTCTTGCAGGCGCGACCGTCGACACTGAAGGGAGCCGGGGCTTTGTTCTAACGCTAAACACCCGCGAACAACACATACGGCGAGAAAAGGCAACGAGCAATATTTGTACGAACCAGGGTCTTATGGCCTTGCGAGCGGCAATCTATCTTACCGCAATGGGGCCAGAAGGCCTTAAGCGCGTAGCCGAGCTTTGTTATCATCGCTCGCACTATACGGCGGAACGAATTAACGAGCTTCCCGGCTACTCGGTGCCGGACTTGAGTGCGCCTGTAGGTGGAAACCAGTCAAATTCTGTCTTCTTTAAAGAGTTTGTGGTGCGTACACCAAGACCGGCGAAAGACCTCATCAACGAGCTTGCTGAAGAAGGAATCGTCCCGGGACTCGACCTCGGCCGATATTTTCCTGCACGGAAAAATGAGCTCTTGGTTGCGGTGACGGAAATGAACAGCAGGCTTGAGATCGACGCCCTTGTTGAGGCTCTGGAGGAGCAGTCATGAAGAAGGAACGACCCAAACTGTTATTTGAACTTTCTCGACCTGGTCGTCGTGCGGTCCGACTACCGGAGAATGAAGTGCCAACGACCGAGATTCCAGCGGGGCTACGTCGCGAGAAACTCACACTACCTGAGTTAAGTGAGCTTGATGTGGTGCGATACTTCACCAGGCTTTCGCAACTCAACTTTTCCATAGATACTAACTTCTACCCGCTGGGATCCTGTACCATGAAGTACAATCCCAAGCTAAATGAGGCTACATCCTCGCTTGAGGGCTTTGCGGGACATCATCCTCTTATGCCAATGAAATTCTCACAAGGCAGTCTTGAACTCATATATAGGCTCCAGGCTCAACTCAGCGATATTTCCGGATTCACACAAACCAGCCTTCAACCGGCTGCCGGAGCTCAAGGTGAGCTCACGGGTGTACTCATGATACGGGCCTATCATACCCAGCGCGGCGACACAAAGCGGCAAAAGATGCTCATTCCCGATAGCGCTCACGGTACGAATCCAGCAACCGTGACGATGGCGGGATACGAAGCTGTAGAAATTCCATCGGATGCAGAAGGTAACGTAGATCTCCAAGCGCTGAAGGCAGCTTGCGACGATACTGTTGCCGGGCTGATGATCACCAATCCTAATACCCTGGGGCTGTTTGAGCGGGGCATTGAGCAGGTTACCAAGGCAGTGCATGATTGTGGAGGACTGGTGTACGGCGACGGTGCGAACATGAACGCGATTCTTGGTATTCTCCGGCCTGGAGATGTCGGAATTGACGTTATGCACTTCAATCTGCACAAAACCTTCTCAACTCCGCATGGCGGCGGGGGACCAGGAGCCGGACCGGTCGCCGCTAACGAGAAACTTGTTGAGTTTCTTCCGGGCCCAATTGTGGAGGAAAGCGATGACGGATTTCGGTTTCGTATGCCGAAACATACCATTGGGCGTGTGAAGGCCTTTCATGGAAATTTCGGAATGCTTGTACGAGCCTTTACCTACATACTGAGCAACGGTGCTTCAGGGTTACGCGAGATTTCAGAGATTGCTGTACTCAATGCCAACTATCTCAAGCATAAGCTTGCTGAGGTCTTTCCGGCCAAATATAACCGAACCTGCATGCATGAGTTTGTTGCGGTTGGTAAGTTGAGTGATCGAGTTCATACCATGGATGTGGCAAAAAGGCTGCTTGACTACGGAATGCATGCACCCACCGTGTATTTTCCTCTCATTGTCAAAGAGGCGCTTATGATTGAGCCGACCGAAAGTGAAAGCGTAGAAACCCTTGACGAGTTTGCCGAAATTCTTCTGAAGATTGCCAAGGAAGCTGAGGAGAACCCGGAACTTCTGGAGCAAGCTCCGCATGAAATGCCGCTCAGACGGCTCGATGAGGTCTACGCCGCCAAGAATCTGGTGTTACGAGCTCAGGACCTTGCCGAAGTTCAGCCCTAAGAGCTATACTCAAACGATAACGCCCGCGCCACTTGGTTTATAAAGCAGGTGGCGCGGGTTTTTTCAACATCACCTAGCAAGCATAAAACGGCGGACTACCCATTCCCGTTCATGTTTCCCAATTTCGAGGAGAAAAAACATGTCAACCTTACCTACGACTACCGATACCCTTACTGGAAAGAGCCTGAAGAGCGGTACAGATTACGATGTAAAAGACTTAGCCCTGGCCGACTGGGGTCGCAAGGAACTTGACGTTGCTGCACACGAAATGCCGGGTCTCATGGCGGTACGTGCGAAGTACGGGCCTGCCAAACCACTGGCGGGCGTACGTATTACCGGAAGTCTTCACATGACGATACAGACCGCAGTGCTGATTGAAACGCTCGTCGAGCTTGGCGCGAATGTGCGCTGGGCGAGCTGCAATATATTCTCAACCCAGGATCATGCCGCCGCCGCAGTGGTGGTAGGACCCCCAGCAAAGGGCGGCAGTCCTGATGATCCTCGGGGTGTTCCAGTCTTCGCCTGGAAAGGGGAAACCCTCGAGGAATACTGGGACTGTACCCTCAAGGCCCTCACCTTCCCGGGCGAGAATGGGGAACTTGGTCCACAGCTTATTGTTGACGATGGGGGAGATGCAACCCTGCTCATCCATAAGGGTTATGAGCTTGAGAATGGCTCGGACTGGGTTCACGGTGAGTCGGAGACGCGTGAAGAGGCAATTATCAAGGCTCTCTTGCTGCGTGTTAAGGCCGAGAATCCCAAAAAGTGGCATGACGTAGCCAAAGACTGGCGTGGGGTGAGTGAGGAAACAACTACCGGCGTACATCGACTCTACAAAATGGCCAAGGAAGATAGCCTGCTTGTTCCAGCTATCAATGTGAACGACTCGGTTACAAAGAGCAAATTTGACAACCTCTATGGCTGCCGAGAGAGTTTGGTCGACGGCATCAAACGTGCAACCGATGTCATGATTGCAGGTAAACTGGCCGTCATTTGTGGATATGGTGATGTAGGAAAAGGAAGTGCTCAGAGCCTTTTGGGGCTTGGTGCTCGTGTGATGGTGACCGAGGTAGATCCTATCTGCGCTCTGCAGGCATCCATGGAGGGCTACACCATTGCAACGCTTGAGGACAGTCTTGGACAGGCCGACATCTACGTTACCGCAACCGGAAATAGGGACGTGATCACCCTTGAGCACATGGAAGCAATGAAAGACCAGGCAATAGTCTGCAACATAGGCCATTTTGACAATGAGATCCAGGTTGATAGGCTCAACGAGCGAGCAGACATACAACGAGTTGAGATCAAACCTCAGGTTGATAAGTACATCTTTCCGGATGGACATTGCATATATCTACTTGCCGAGGGTCGGCTGGTGAATCTTGGTTGCGCCACTGGACACCCAAGTTTCGTCATGAGCAACAGCTTCAGCAACCAGGCATTAGCCCAGATCGACCTTTGGGAGAAACGCGATGAGTACAAGATCGATGTCTACACACTTCCAAAGTATCTTGACGAGGAAGTTGCACGACTCCATCTTGCACGAGTCGGAGCAAAACTCACTGAACTAACGCCCGAACAGGCTGCGTACATTGATGTGCCGGTGGAGGGACCGTATAAATCTGAGACCTATCGTTACTAGGTCGACATCCGAAGTTAGCAACAGGAGTAGTTGAGTGGAAAACCGACGTTATCTTTTTACCTCCGAGTCTGTAAGCGAGGGACATCCTGACAAGCTCTGTGATCAGATCTCAGACGCCGTTTTAGACGCCTGTCTTCAGGACGACCCTGAATCACGCGTGGCTTGTGAGTGCTTCACTACCACGGGTTTAGTGGTGGTTGGTGGTGAGATCACAACCGACACCTACGTTGATGTACAGGATATAGCTCGGGGTGTAGCAAAACGTATTGGGTACACCGATCCGGCCTACGGCCTTGACTACGAAAGCATGAGTGTGCTTTCGGCGATCCATGCGCAGAGCCCAGACATTAGTCAGGGCGTCAGTGGTACTGGATTGTATGAAGGGGAACAAGGTGCGGGCGATCAAGGAATGATGTTCGGTTTCGCGTGTAATGAAACACCGGAACTCATGCCAGCGCCGATTATGTATTCGCACCAAATTCTGCTCAAGGCAGCCGACCTGCGAAAAAAGGGCAAGCTCACCTGGTTGCGGCCGGACAGCAAAAGTCAGGTCACGATTGAGTATGACGGCTTCACACCGAAAAGAATTGACGCAGTTGTTCTGAGTCATCAACATGACGATGCAATTGGCTATGATGATCTCAAGGCCGCTCTTATTGAGAAGGTGCTCAAGCCGGTTCTCGAGCCGACTGGGCTCCTAGATACAGATACCAAGTTCTATGTGAACCCAACAGGGCGCTTTGTGATTGGCGGGCCGCATGGTGACTCCGGTTTAACGGGACGCAAAATAATTGTAGATACCTATGGTGGCGCCGGTCGGCATGGTGGCGGAGCTTTTTCCGGGAAAGACCCAAGCAAGGTGGACCGATCAGCGGCCTATATGGCGCGGTACGTTGCCAAGAATATCGTGGCTGCTCAGTTGGCAGATAGATGTGAGGTGCAGCTGTCGTACGCTATTGGTGTCCCCTTCCCTATTTCCGTAATGGTCGACACCTTTGGCACCGCCAAGGTTCCAGAGACGGCAATAGAGGCGGCAGTCCAGAAGGTTTTTGACCTGAGTCCACGAGGGATTAACCAAACCCTTGAGCTGAAACGCCCCATCTATGAGGAAACGGCCGCGTATGGGCATTTTGGCCGACCTCAGTTCTCCTGGGAACACACTGATCGTGCGGCTGATCTCCAGCGTGAGATATCCTGATTTCTATCTTTCTTGTAGCGATTGATGATGGGAGGGGGCCAGCCCATATGGGCTGGCAAACTCAGCAGTGACTCAGTAGTGATGATCCAGGCCGATAAATATTTCGCGCTTGCTCCCCCCGGAAAATGACATGTCCTCCACTACACGGCGCAGGTCGAATCCAAGAGAACCACGCAGATACAGTGCGCGGGCGAATAGTGGGAAGCCGAATACTTCAATGCCCGAACCGATCTTCCAGTCCTCATCCTCGTCAAAGGAACGGTTATGGCTGCCGACAACCGCCGCATCCAGGAATACGGAGAATTGACCTTCGGCCACCGGTCGTAAGCGGAAAACACTCAAGGTGATATCTGCGTTAGCAAAGGCGCCGTAATCACCCTCAAGCTGGTCACGACTACTCCGCCGCCGCAGTATGCCGCGAACCTTCTCGGCGACTTGATCCTTGGCGTCAAAGTTGGTGAAAGCACCCGTTCGACCGGACACAGCGAAGGGAAAGTTCTGCGCAAATCCGCGCATCTCCGTGACGACGTCGCGTTCCCAGTCAAGGTGCTGAGCGTTGAAAGTATTGGTATTTGCCAGTGAAAACTGCGCGCCCTCTCGGAAGTTCCCGACCCAGTTTATTCGACCGGCAGTTAGCCGGTGATCGAATGTAAGGCGCGTGCCACGACGGTCGGAGCTTATTTCCTCAAGAACCTTGTATCTTTGTCCAACAGCGACACCCGGGCTGTACTGGAGTCGTCCGAGTACAGGAAGAGCCACCGGTACGTCAAAACTCGTGCCATAGCCAAGTTCGGTGCCCAGATAGTAACCGTCTTCATCCGCATCTTCAGTGGTGTAAAAATACTCTTGCTCAAGGCTGAGGGTCCAGAATCGGTCGAAAGCGCCAGGCAAGTTGAGTGCGATCTCCGTCTCGGCGCCGTATTCCTCGTAGGAACCAGTAAACGCCATGGACGACTTGAGCTTCCAGCTCCAGTCGTATCCCTGCCAGGTGAAGGGCAGTAAGAACTCGAGTTCTATCGTGATCTCGTTGTCCTTGGCGTCTTCATCCTCAGGGGCTTCTCCCAAGTCCCGGTTCTCCCAGTCAAGTGTTACTGCAAGTCGTTCGAGAGTTCCGAAAAAGTTGTAGTCACGCGCCCGTAAGCTTAGCAGAAGGCCGTCGTTGGAGTCGTACCGGAAGTAGGGCAGTACCAGGATATTCCAGCTGTCTTGCGTCTGAACAAGAACAGAGAGCGGAACGACCCCATTCTCCGGCGCTCCCATAACGTACTCGATTGACGCCTCCGCGAGCGGCCGTTGGTTAAGCAGCTCCTGTTCCCGATCGGCAATGTAGAGGTCAAGCTCGAGCTGTGACGTAAACTCCAGTCCGGGATAGACCTGAACCAGCCGTTTGATAACCCCTTCCTGCGTGCGCCCACGTACATCGAACTCTACCTGTTCGACTCTATAGAGTGTGGCGATGCTATCTACCTCAGACTCTTGTCCGTGAAGTAACCCGACAAAAGAAAGTCCGAAAAGCAGAAGCCCGGATAGCAAGACCCTAGGTCGCGGTGTGAACAACACTTGAGCATCCTTTCGTCGGAGAATACCATGCGCAGCGGCACGTCCAACACTTCAAAGCTTAGCATAATACTGTAGTGTTGCTCGAATGCTGTCAAGAAGAGTGTGATTTCTGAAGCGGAGTTCCTGGATTGCTCCTCAGCGATAGCACTTGCCTTCAGGCGACACCGACACTATTTTTCCTTCCATGGCAGCGCCTCTAGATGAGTCTGCAAACCTAACAACTCCGGAACAACTCAAATCGAGTTTATCCACCACCGCATTTGCTTTCCGTGGCTACAACGTCACAAATCTGGGTCGAACACCGGAGCTCTTAGAGCACCATGTCTACGGATCGGTTGTTGAGCGACATCTCCGGGAGGCGGGCGAGGTCTGCGAGAAGGTTTCCTCCCGTCCGGTTGACCTCCCGTCTCAGGTGCGTTCCCGTACCGAAACCTCGGTCACACGATATCCAGAGGCTGTAGCGCTTATTTGTGCAACCGAGATGGCCCAGCTTTCCTTGCTCGAGAAGTTCTTTGGTATTCCCTACCATCACACTCGGATTGCCTTTGGCTTCAGCCTTGGAGAGATTGTGGCCTTGGCTGCGGGTGGGGTTTTTGACTGGCGGGTGGGTATGCGTGTTCCCTTAGAGTTGGCGGAAGACTGTGCCGAGCTCGCGCAAGACGTCACTATGGGTGTTCTCTTTTCCCGGGATGCAGTCATAGCTATGGAAGACGTGCAACGCCTCTGTATCCGGATTAACAACGAGAATGACGGCCTGATAGGGATTTCTTCACAGTTGGCTCCGAACGCGTTCTTAC
The DNA here is from genome assembly GCA_007127105.1 of Spirochaetales bacterium. Classification (GTDB taxonomy): domain Bacteria; phylum Spirochaetota; class Spirochaetia; order DSM-27196; family SLAA01; genus SLAA01. The sequence goes on from SLAA01000010.1 coordinate 67,061, forward strand.
TGCTGGGACAAGGAAGTACTATAGATCGGTTTAAGGCGCGTATGCACAGTCACCTATCACGCAGAGTGAATTTACGGAAGAACACCGACAGCTGGCCCCCTCTGCACACCCCAATCGTCCGTCTCAAGTACATTAGCGACCGTTCCGCCAATCTTCTTCATACCCTCGAGGGAGGTTTTATGGCCCCGAGTGTCCCAACCTTGTCCATGGTGACCGGAAAGGCGAGCTACAACGACTACAACGCTCGAGACCTGTTGCGCAACTGGACCGATCATCCACAATTACTCTGGGATGTAGTGTACGAATCTCTCTGGATGGGGGTGCAGACCATCGTGCATGTGGGTCCAGGCCCGAACATTATTCCCTCTACCTTTCAACGTCTCAGTGACAATGTGAGAACCCAGATCAAGGCAAACTTTGGTGTCTGGACCTTGTCCGAGGTGGTTCGCAGGCAATGGCTGCAGACGGTGCTCCCTAACCGTACGGCACTTCTGCGTGCCCCATTTGTGCGCCATATCATGCTTGAGGACTGGCTCCTGGAACACGCTCCGGAGTAACCAGAAGCAAGAACGGCAGGAAACCGGAAAACGCGCAGACCTTGTGATAAAATAGTATTTCGTATAAGCTCCGAGCACTGATTAACTAATGTATTGGAGATAGAATTGATTCCTGCCCTAACGGCAATGGCACTCGCCTTCGGTGCGGGTATGATACTCATTCCATTGCTTATGAAGCTCTCAGCAATGAAGGGCTGGTTCGATATTGCCGATGAACGCAAGATCCACAGTGGCCAGGTTCCTTTTCTCGGCGGCGTGGGGATCTTTTTTGCCTTCATGTTTGCGGCCGTTGTTGTGTTCCTGGTATTTCTAGCCCGAGATCCTGCACGAGATTTTGCGGCGCGCTACTATGCGCTTCTGCTTATAGGCCTTACCTTTATTCATGCCGTCGGTGTATTCGACGACTTCATTAACATTCATGCTATGCGCAAACTCATACTCCAGGTTATTGCAGCTGGCATCATTACGGCTGGCGGTGTCGTGATTCATGGCTTTTCGGTACCCGTGTTAGGAATTCAGGTTCAGTTCGGGTTGCTTGCGTATCCAATTTCCGTGCTATGGATTATTGGAATTGGAAATGCCGTGAATCTCATTGACGGCATGGATGGTATGGCTGGCGGTGTGGCTGCGTTTATCGCCGTAGCAATGCTCGTGCTGGGTGTGGTTGCAGGAGATCAGCTGGTAACCTTGTTATCGGCAGCGCTGATTGGCGCACTTATGAGTTTCCTTGTATTTAATGCACCGCCTGCATCCATTTTCATGGGAGATGGTGGATCACTCTTTCTAGGATACATCATTGCCATACTTCCCATTATGCACAGCTCACTTCCTAACCCGGGCCTGGATTTTACTATTCCCGTAACCCTTCTCCTCATTCCCATTCTTGATACCGTAAGTGCGATCCTAAGACGGCAACGGCGACGACTTCCCATTCATCAACCTGACAAGGAACACGCTCACCACAAGCTGTTAGCTCTAGGTCTGTCACCACGGCAAGCACTTCTCGTTGTGTATGGTATGAGCGCACTCATTTCCGGCGCAGTAATCGTGTATGTAGTGGAACGTGACGGTCTGGGTATGGTACTGCTGGCTGTCGCCTGGATGGCCTCGATTTCGGCATTCCTTATGTTGTCGCGGGTTCACCGGGTTCAAGTACGCCACAACCGCAAGTAACAGCCGCACACAACTATAGACGCCCATCTGAAGCAGGGAAAATGTCACCGTACTCAAAAAAAACCAGGGTTCGCAGGAAGGCCTCTCCACGATGAGCCCTGCGCCGATACAGCTCGTGACGGCCATCGGTAAATACGCTGATCCGAGCGTTGGGAAGAAACCGCTCCAGCACCGAGAGGTTATGGCGCCACGCCACAATGTCATCGTCGTTTCCTTGCAGAATCAACACTTCCGCGGGGTTCGGACGAGCCCTCTCTATACGTACCGCATAGCGGTTTGCAGCCACGACCCAACTAAGGGGCATGGTGCGAGCGGCCAGAGGATCGCTATCATCGGTTGCAATTTGAGGCACCACCTGCCGAAATGCCGCGGTAAGCGGTGGCAGCACAGGATACCCACGAAACCGTATAAGAGGTGATGCTAAGGCAATACGGCTGTACTCCTCCCCATAGCCCTGTCGAAGCAGTTCCAAAAAAGCTGCAGCACCGGTACTGAATCCTATCCCAAAATACGGTGTCGGAAAGGCTTGCTCCACTCCATACCTATGAACCGCCTGAAGGCAGTGCGCGTACTCCCCAAAGTCGTCTATCCCTCCTGGCCGACCACTGGAGAGACCGTGGCCTGGCAAGTCCATGGCCAATACCGCATATCCGTGCTCGCTGAATCTCCGAATAAGGTAAGACAAATGTCCGGCATGAGACAGATAGCCGTGCACAATGACTACCGTTCCTGCACTTATGGGGCCTAGGGGATGGAACTCATGGATCGCTATCTGGTAGGGGAGGGCGTTCGAAGCCCCGCTCGGGGCACATGACAAATAGCTCGTGCTGCGGTAGCTCACCGGAAAGTCAAGTTCATACATAGTATAGAATTCTGAAGGTTCTGGTATGATTCGCCCCTCGGAGACCCGTGGACGCGGTGGCACAGCGCAGCCTTGGACGGCAAGTCCCAATCCAAGAGCGAGGGCGAGTCCCAAAAACGCACCTGTGACCCGACTCCCAGGGTGCCGCCATCCTGGCGTTCGAGCTCGTTTGTGCCTGTTTTGAGTGATCTGAACCATAATGCCAAAGTGTAAACCGCTGAGCATATCGCCGCAACATCACTTGCGTTGACACGAACCTGAATTAGCAGTATTTCTCTTCTACCATGTTTCGGCCAGGAATTCTTCGCGCAATGCGCGGCTACACGCTACGCCAGTTTGTCGCAGATCTAATAGCAGGCCTTATTGTCGGGGTGGTTGCAGTGCCGCTCTCTATAGCAGTTGCGGTTGCCTCCGGCGTAACGCCCCAACAAGGACTCGCGACAGCAGTTGTGGCAGGGGCGGCAGTTGCCTTCTTTGGAGGGGGACGCGTTCAGATTAGTGGTCCCACAGGCACCTTCGTAGTGGTGGCCTACGCTATTGGCTCACAGTATGGTTATGACGGACTGGCGCTTGCAACCGCCATGGCGGGCGTTATGCTCGCAATTATGGGAATTGCCCGGCTTGGACGCGTCATCCAGTATGTCCCCTACCCGGTCGTTATTGGCTTCTCGTCAGGAATCGGAACGGTCATTCTGATATCTCAGATTGGTGATCTTCTGGGGATGTCTTTGGTTGGCGCTCCCCCAGATGTCCCCGCGCGCATACTCACCTATTTCGGTGCACTGGGTCGGATCAGTATTACGGATACGCTCGTCTCTTTGGTCACCATCCTCATTGTTGTGTTCTGGAAGAACCTATCCAAACGTATTCCCGGCGCGCTGGTGGCAATACTTGCCGTAACGATTCCAGTCATCGTGTTTGATCTCTCGGTAGTGACCATCAACTCTCGCTTCGGTGGTCTGCCGCGTGGCATGACCTGGTATGGGTTTCCACCAGTCTCGCTTGAGCTTGTTCAGCAAATGCTTATGCCTGCGTTTACCATAGCTCTTCTCTGTGGTATAGAAAGCCTCTTCACTGCGGTGGTTGCAGACGGCATGGTTGGTGACCGACACGACCCTAACACAGAGCTCATTGGGGAGGGCATTGCCAACTTCGCCTGCGCAATCTTCGGTGGTATACCAGCTTCTGGGGCGATTGCTCGAACCGCGACCAATGCCAAGAATGGCGGTCGAACTCCGGTGGCGGCCTTGGCAAATGTTGCCTTGGTTTTTTTGGTGATGACCGTCTTGGCACCGCTTGTAGGTTACATACCTATTGCCGCTCTTGCAGGGGTACTGGCTGTCGTTGCATATAATATGGCTGAGTGGCACTCCTTCATGGCACTCATGAAGGGACCAAAAAGCGATGTCTCGGTGATGCTTACCACCTTTGCTCTCACCATCCTGATTGACCTCTCGGTTGCAATTCAGGCTGGCATGGTGCTTGCCGCCTTTCTGTTCATGCACCGTATGAGTGTGGTTGCTCAGATCAACGTCCTCGGTGCGGAAAAGAAACCACGTGACGGACAGAGAGCTGGCCGTGCCGATCTAAACTCACAAGTTGAACTGGGGCACGGCCGTGGTATCCCAGAAGGAGTTGAGGTATACGAGGTTAACGGTCCTTTCTTCTTTGGAGCCGCCGAGAAGTTTCGCAACATCATGATGTTTATCGAACGAAGACCCAAGGTACGAATAGTCCGCATGGGTGCGGTAGGTGCTATCGATGCAACCGGCCTACGGCTATTGGAAGATCTGGTGAACGACAGCGAACGGCATCATATGCATTTCATTGTATGTGAGCTCCAAGCGCAGCCGGAACGCGCGCTAAAGAAGACGGGTCTCTACGAGCGTCTGCAACCGGGTCATCTGTGTGAAAGCCTGGAAGAGGCGTTGGAGTACGCCCGCACATACACCCAGGAAACGAACGAGAGCCGGGAGTTGTAGGAAAACTTTGGGTCTCCTCAGACTTTACTTTTGAGTTGTCCCAGCAGTACTATCATGCTCATGAACGAAAAACCACTACCTTTTACCCACGAGTTTCTCGAAGAACTCACGCGCACCTACTCGACACCATTTCACATATACGATGAAGCCGCAATTCGCGAAAACGCGCAGGCTCTCAACGAAGCCTTTGATTGGGTCGATGGTGGATTCAAGAATTACTTCGCTGTTAAGGCGCTTCCGAACCCGCACATAATGAAGATCCTTCATGAGGAAGACATGGGATTCGACTGCAGCTCCTTTATTGAGCTGGTCTTGTCGGAGCGTGTAGGTGTTACCGGTGAGGAAATCATGTTCACCTCCAACGCTACACCGCTGCACTACTACAAGAAGGCTCTTGATCTGGGGGCAGTAATCAACCTCGACGACATCTCACATATCCCCTACCTTGCAGGAAATCTTGAGATGCCGGAGTTGATCTGCATGCGCTACAATCCTGGCCCGCTAAAGGAAGGTAACGTAATAATTGGTAAGCCGCAGGAAGCGAAGTTCGGTTTCACCGAGGAACAAATACTATCTGGATTTAAGGAGGCACGTGATCTTGGCGCGAAGCGTTTTGGGTTGCATGCTATGGTCGCCTCCAATGAACTTGATCCCAGCTACTTTGTGGAAACCGCAGTACTCCTTTTTGAGCTCGCAAAAAAGCTCTGGAAGCGGCATCATATTAAGCTCGAGTTCATAAATCTTGGTGGAGGTATGGGAATTCCCTACAAGCCGGAACAGAGGCCACTCAACTACCAGGAGATATCCGACGGCATTCGCGAGGCCTACAACACCATTGTGAGCGGTACCGAGTTTGGCCCGATTCGCATTGTCACTGAGAACGGACGAATTATTACCGGTCCGTACGGGTATCTTGTCTCACGCGTGACTCACCTTAAGGATACATACAAGAGATTTGTGGGCTTAGATGCAAATATGGCAAATCTTATGCGACCAGGGATGTACGGAGCGTATCATCATATTTCCGTGCCTGGAAAGGATGCCTCAACTCCGTCCAGACTCTACGACGTGACCGGTAGCCTGTGTGAAAACAATGACAAATTTGCTATTGATCGTGAGCTTCCTGAAATTGAAGTAGGGGACTTGGTTGTGATTCATGACACCGGAGCACACGGGCACTCCATGGGCTTCAACTACAACGGCAAGTTACGTTCGGCGGAGCTGTTATACCAACGTGACGGTAGCGTTAAGCTCATTCGCCGGGCCGAAACAACTGAAGACCACTTGTCCACTCTCGACTTCAGCGATTTCGAGTAAGTTCTGTATCTTATCCGAAGCGCCGCACAAGCAGATTCTGGTCCTCAGCTCCGCTTCTACACGAGTCCTCCGGACGACACGCTTCCTGATCCTCGGTCTCCTGACGATAGTTCTTTGCCAGGAGGCTCGTAAAGGAAGCGCAGAGCTTGTTTTCCAACTCGTTTCTCGATTGGCAAGACAACAGTTCGTGTCGAAAGAGTTCATTGCGCACCAGGCCCACGAGACATGAGAGCACTTTGAGGTAGTCCATTTCCGAGTCGGGATGATTTGCGACGACGAACAAAAGCTGTACCGGACGACCGTCCATGGCACCGAACTCAAGCCCGTCGTTGGAGACACCAAGCGCTACCAGCGGAACCGAAACCTCCGCAGTTCGACCATGTGCAACCGCAACCCCATGTCCGAACCCGGTGGACTGAACCTTTTCACGTTCAATAACCTTAGCGGCGAAATCTTCAATGTCTAGTTGGGGTACCCGACGAAAGACTTGTGAGCGATGCACTACCTCACGAATGGCCTCAAACTTGTCGGTACTCTCTATATTCCAAACAACGCTTCCGTCGCTAAAAAAACTATATTCACAGAGGTTGTTCATAGTTTTAGTACTATAGTTTTCAAAGCGCTAAGTCAATAGCCCCCCTGCAGGCTTTTCTGATACTATGGGCCTGCCTATGAGACGTGAAATACGAACCCGGCCCGGTCTACGTGACGGGCGCAGCACAGAACTCGCTACCCGCATTTCTCGGCTTCTGCCGACGGTACACCTTAGCTACATAGAGGTGCGCGATGTCTTCATTCTGCAGGGCTATCATGACCTTGATGACCGCACCTTCGGACGGCTCTTCATTGATCCCGTGTGTTCCGAATTACTCAAGGCAGGTGACCAACGCTCCCCGGCGGGAGCCGGGATAGCGGCGCACGAAGCTGCCGAACAGGAATCGAGCTGGGACTACTCAATAGAGATTGCGGTCAAACCCGGCGTTACCGATACCGTTGCCGATACTGCCGCGGCAGCGCTTGCGAGCGAGACTGGTGTGGAGATAGTTGGTACTGCGGACGCTTCTCTGAGTGGCAACGCGACTCCCGAAAAGGGGACGGTACAGACCGCCCGTCGATATCTGCTGGGGGGCCTTGGATTTGAAGAAGCTCAGGCAGTCGCTGCTGAGTTGCATAACCCGCTCATTGAGTTTGCTGAGATCCTTTCCCGGGAGACATACAGAGCCGGAAAGAGGCACCCGGATACCTACCCTCTCCATCCAGATCCAGCACCGCCAACTGTCGAGAGATACGATGTCTCCAGTATGGACGACCCTGCACTCATCGAACTCTCCAATGAACGTTTGCTTGCACTGAGCCGAGAAGAACTCCATGCAATAGCTGAGCACTATCGTGACCCCAAGATCATTGAAGCACGGATGGCCGCTGGCCTGCCTGCCGAGGCAACCGACTGCGAGCTTGAGATGCTTGCTCAGACCTGGAGCGAGCACTGTAAACACAAGATCTTTCAGGCTGGCATTCGCTACCTCGAGTATTCAGGTGCTCCGGACCCGCAAGGCTCCAGTCAGACAAGTGTGAGTGAGGAACGAATTGAGGGCCTGTTTGCCACCTATATTCGCGGCACTACCGACGCGGTTTCAAAGGGGCGCGAAGATATACTTTCGGTCTTTCACGACAACTCCGGAGTAGTCGCCTTTGATGCTGAACACGTGGTGTGTTTTAAGGCCGAGACCCATAACTCGCCAAGTGCGCTTGATCCGTACGGAGGTGCAATCACCGGCATTGTGGGTGTGAATCGAGACATCATGGGCACCGGACGAGGCGCGCGGCCAATTCTCAACACCAATGTGTTGTGCTTTGGGTATCCGGACACATCCGGTTCGGAACTACCGCGGGGAATTATGCCTCCAGAGAGGGTTCTGCGCGGGGTACATCACGGGATTGTGGACGGCGGGAATCAGTCGGGTATACCGACAGTTGCTGGAGCCTTCCTTTTTGACGAGAGCTTCATGGGAAAGCCGCTGGTCTTTTGCGGAACTGCGGGAATAATGCCTCGCCTGCTTGGGGGGCGGCCATCCTGGGAAGAAGACATTGACCCAGGTGATATTGCTGTTATGGTCGGTGGTCGCATAGGCAAGGACGGAATACATGGCGCTACCTTTTCCTCCCTGGCTCTTGAAGAGGAGTCGCCAAGCTCCGCCGTTCAGATTGGTGACCCCATTACCCAACGCCGAATGATGGACTTTCTGCTTGAGGCCCGCGACCTTGGCCTATATAAGGGAATCACCGACAACGGCGCCGGTGGGCTTTCCTCCTCACTTGGTGAAATGGCGCGCAGCAGTGGTGGAGTTGAGATTGAGTTAGCATCCTGTCCACTGAAGTACCCAGGGCTTGCGCCGTGGGAGATTCTGGTCTCCGAGAGCCAAGAGCGCATGAGTCTTGCTCTTGACCCCAGTACACAGGTGCAGTTTTTTGAGTTGGCTCGCAGGCGCGGTGTTGAGGCCTCTCGAGTTGGTCGCTTCACGGGTGACGGTTACATCAGACTTTACTATGAGAACAAAGCGGTTGGGCTTCTTCCGCTCTCCTTTCTGCATGACGGTGTGCCGCAGATGGAGCTGTGCGCACGTTGGATACCGCCGGAACACCGTTATGCGGCAAGCATTGTTCCTGCCTTGCCCATTCACACCAAACAGCTGCCGGATCTTGGCACACCCCCTCTGCCCGCCCACACCGATCATCCTGAACGACTGAGGGCTGACTTTCTGCGCATACTCGCCAACCCCAACGTTTCCTCCAAGGAAAGCTGGATTCGACAATACGATCATGAAGTCCAAGCGGCGTCCTACGGGAAACCCTTCAGCGGCCCGGAGCAGGCAGGGCCGAGCGACGGAGCTGTGCTGCGCCCCGGCTTCTCCGGAAGCCGCGGGTTAAGTGTGACTCACGGAATCTGTCCTCGTTACGGTGACTGGGACACCGAACACATGGCCGCCGCCGCGGTGGATGAGGCCTACAGGGCGCATATAGCACTTGGCGGAGACCCCGATCGGGCCTATCTGCTTGACAATTTTTGCTGGCCGGATCCGGTGCAGTCGGAGTCTACGCCAGATGGTGAGTACAAACTCGCGCAGTTGGTTCGCGCGTGTCGTGGTCTACGAAGCGCGTGCGAGGCGTATGGGCTGCCACTTATTTCCGGCAAAGACTCAATGAAGAACGATGCTGATCTCGCAGGCCGAAAGGTGTCTGTTCGGCCCACTCTGTTGGTGAGTCTGATAGGAATAATCGAGCAGTCAGAGAACTATGTCTCGAGCGATTTCAAGGTCGCCGGTGACCTCATTTACCTTCTAGGCGAGACCCGGGGTGAACTTGGTGGCACGATGTATGAAACCGTGTCCGGTCACCCCCTGGGTGAGTCGCCCTGCCCCAATCTTACAACAGCTCCATCCTTCTACCGAGCCGTTGCGGCGCTTACCGGGGCCGGGCTTGTCCGCTCCGCGCATGACCTGTCCGACGGTGGGCTTGCAATAGCGGTTGCTGAATGCGCAATTGCGTCCCGAAATGCCGGGACGGCTTATGGAGCAGACATCAAACTCGAGGCGCTTCCTTTGGGGGCGCGGCCAGGTCGCGCTGACCTCATTCCCCTGTTTGAAACCGCCAGACTCCTCTTTAGTGAGTCCTGCTCACGTTTTCTCGTGACGGTTGCACCCAAAGACCAGGTCGCTTTTGAGGCGGGTATGAAGGGCTTTAGCTTCGCTCAAGTTGGGACCGTTACGCAGAAGGCCTTTGTCCGTTTCACTCGTTCCGGAGAGGAGTTGGTTCAGATTCCGGTGGCGGAACTGGAAGAGGCTTTCACTACACCGATCCTGCCGGGTGAGTCGCGGCATGATCGCCGGGCAACTGTTGAGGGGCCCTCGAGGGCAGTGAGCGCTTCCGGCGCCGCAAAGGCGACGAAGATCACCAAGAATACCAGGACTACCAAGAAGCCTGAGGACGCACAGCAACCCAAGTCGGAGCCGCTGGGTTCCAATCTTTCCGCGGAAGGCGCCCCCCGCGCTCTTGTGCTTACCGGTTATGGAATTAACGCCGATTTAGAGTTGGCCGAGGCATTTCGACGGGCCGGTGGCAGTGTTGAAATGTTACCCTTTAGTGAACTGCTGCTGGATGCACGGCTCTTGAGTAGGGGGCGGATATTGGCCTTGCCAGGGGGCTTTTCCTTTGGCGACCATCTGGGTTCGGGAATGGTGCTCGCGGGCCTACTTAAGCGCAAACTACGGCAAGAAATTGACGCCTATGTAGCCGACGGCGGACTGGTACTTGGTGTGTGTAACGGGTTTCAGGTACTGGTGAAGTCGGGACTATTGCCGAACCTCTCGGGCGACTGGGAACCGGCGGTATCCTTGACGCATAACGACCAAGCGTGCTTTGAAGACAGCTGGGTGAGCCTGGACCGGGAACCCGGCAATACATCGCCATGGTTGACTGGCCTGACACGGCTTGAGTGCCCAATCAGGCACGGTGAGGGGCGGTTCGTCTATGCGAGTCCAGATGTCCGAGAAGGAATTCGGCAAGGCAAGCTCATTGCGTTTCGTTACTCCGGAAGGAACCCCAATGGTTCTGCAGACAATGTGGCCGGAATTACCGATGTAAGTGGCAGAATTCTTGGCCTTATGCCTCATCCGGAGGCCTTTCTTGAGCCGTCATTACATCCGGCCTATCCGCGCTCGCGGTATGGTGATTACCCCCTTCCAGAAGATGCGCTTGCGCCCTTTCGCAATGCAGTGAGCTATGCAGGTCAGATATGAAGAGTCGGCGTAGAGCTTGCCGACGGGCCTTTAATTTTCTAGCTGCGCGGTGTATATTGTTCGCATGGGAAACAGCTCCTTCGTAGAAGCAGAAATATGGACCGTCGCTCGCACCGATAAAGGTAATGCCGTCTTGGTAAAGCCTCTTGGATCGGGGCGTGCGGTTCCAATCTTTATTGGACAACTTGAGGCTCAGTCAATTCTGATCGGGCTAGGGAATGTTCCTATGCCCCGACCTCTTACCCACGACCTGGTTATTCAGATGTTGGAGAAGCTGGGTGTGAGCGTGGAACGAGTGGAAATCACGGACTTGCGTGATGGCACCTTTTACGGGCGTATACTCATGAAACAAGGCATTAAAAAATTGAGCATTGATTCGCGTCCATCCGACGCCCTTGGCCTGGCTGCTCGGCTTCATTGTCCGGTTTTCATTGCAGAAAGTGTTGTAGAGGAAGCCGGAATTGCCGTGAACATGATTCAAACCGAGGATGACCAGACTGTTTCACCATTCAGCGAGGGCGAGGATGAGCCGGACTCTCAGCAGGACAATGAAAAAGATCGGCTCCTTGGCGAGTTACAACAAGCTGTCGAGGCCGAGAACTATGAAGAAGCTGCGCGAATTCGCGACAGGATCAACGAGCTCTCCTAGTTAGCTTTACTAAGATCATTATAATCAATTTCTCTCCCTTGCTGATGAGCGTCTGGGTACGTATACTTAGACTACACATCAGAAGTAGGAGCCGAGCCAATGTTGTCGCATGAGTTAAAAAGTCTGTCTACCGGCGTTCTTACTCCAGTAACCAGCCTCCGCAGTGAGCAGAGTGTGGGAACCGGAGAGTTCGCGGACCTAACACTTCTGGCAGCCTGGGTAAAGGCAGCGGGCCTGAATATCATTCAGATTCTCCCGGTCAACGATACCGGCTCCGACAGCTCACCCTACAGCGCGCAGAGCGCTTTTGCTTTGCACCCTCTCTATATCCGGCTTGACGACCTGCCTGAGCTCAGCGGTCCGGGCAATTTTGCAACACGAGTGCAGGAGCTCCGTACCGCGCTCAATGGTGAGCAGCGTCTGGAGTATGAGCGGGTTCTTCGTGAAAAACTCGCCTTGCTTCAAGAATTATACCAAGCTCGGCAGACCGCAATTGATAAGGACTCGGAGCTCAACGCTTGGATGCATGAGAATGACTGGGTGCGGGACTATTCGGTCTTTAGAGTTTTGAAGGCACGCAATAATGCTCAGGCCTGGTGGCAGTGGGAAGAACACCAGGAACCCAGCGACCAACTCATAGAAGAATTCTGGAAGGATACGACCCTCAGGCCGCAACTCATGTTCTTCGCTTGGATTCAGTATCGGCTTGAGCAGCAACTCCGCGCCGCGAAATCTACGTTGACCAAGTTGGGAGTTGTACTTAAGGGCGATATACCCATCCTGATGAATGAAGACAGTGTTGACCTGTGGCGCCGACGCGACCTTTTCCGGACCGATCTTCGTGCCGGGGCACCTCCGGATATGTTTAGCGAACTCGGTCAAAACTGGGGATTTCCCATTTACGACTGGAGTGAACTCGAGAAATCAGATTTCGGCTGGTGGCGGGATCGTGTTCGGCAGGCTGCCAAGTTCTATCATGCCTACCGCATTGATCACGTACTTGGGTTTTTCCGTATTTGGGCTATACCAGCCGAGCACGAAAGCGGGATTCTTGGTCGTTTTGAACCAGGCGCAACCCTCAGTCGGGCCGAACTGCAAGCCGCAGGCTTTTCCGAAGACCGAGTTCGGTGGCTTGCCGAGCCGCATCTGCCGGGAGACATGCTCCGTGATGCTCTCGGTGAGGAATCGGAACCCTGCATGAACGAGCTTCTACAACAGATAGGTAGCGAAGACCTGTACCTTTTTCAACCGCAGGTAGGGGGCGAGCGCGGGATATATAACGCCGAGGCCTCCGCTCAGGCGAAGGAATTTCTTGTAGAGCAGTATCGTGACCGAGCATTGATTAAGATTGATGACGATTCATACGCACACAGCTGGAGCTTTCGAAGCTGCACGCGCTATCAAATGTTGAACCAAGATGAGAAGCAGGTATTTGAAGGCTTAGTTCACCGCATTGGTGCGGAAAACGAAAGAGTCTGGGAGTCTCACGGTCAGAAGACGCTGCAGATGATGCGCGAAACCGTGGATATTCTCCCGTGTGCCGAGGACCTTGGTGTAGTACCGGACTCGGTGCCCGAGGTGCTTGGCTCCCTTGGAATTCTTAGTCTCAAAGTGCCTCGTTGGACGCGTGACTACGACCTTCCGGACGAACCGTTCATTCCACCTCACAGCTACCCCTTTTTGTCGGTATGCGCGCCCTCGGTGCATGATACCAGTACGCTGCGAGAATGGTGGGAAGTCGAGTTGTCTGAGGTGGAGCGGGAAGTGTTCTGGAATCTGCTCGGCTACGCCAATCCGACACCGAGCACATTTGACCCACAAACTGCACGCAAGGTCATTCAGGGCCTCCTCGGTACATCTTCTGTATTCTGCATATTTCAACTGCAAGACCTATTTACGCTGGAGCCAGAACTATGTTCTGTGGATCCGGCTTATGAGCGTGTGAACATTCCCGGGACGGCCAATAGCGTTAACTGGAGTTATCGTATGCCGGAAGACCTGGAAAAGCTTTCGAGCCGGGAACAACTTACAGTGAGTATCCGGGAGCTTACTGAGGAACGAAATCAAAGGAGTATTCTATGAAATCCAATTGTCCCCGCCCACTTGTTCTGTACCCAGTTGGCGGTACTCACTCTGGGGACTACCCATCACTTGAGCAGCCCATGCATGGTGCTCGTGAGTTTCATGTTTCGGCAGCTGCCCGAAAACGTTATGGTTTTGACAAGGCCTTGTTCAGTCTCAGGGGAAATGTAATTTTTGCCGACTTCAGAGCGGCTCGCGAGTTCTCCTACCTGATCAATAAACAGCGAGATCTCGTACATCATCCTGAACAGGCTGTCCGAACCGGCGATATCAATGCAATGGCGCTCATTGACGAGATTCTCCATTACGTAACGGTGCAGTATCGGGAGCAACATGGGGTAGAGATATTTTCCCAGCTGCACAGTCGCCTTGTAGAGAAACTGGGCAAGTCCAAGGTTGAGAGCCTCCTCACACGCTTTGTTGAGCAGTTTCCCCCATTGGCGGTCTTCAATGGCGAGATGACACCCGCTGTCTATCTTTCCTCACAGCCGGAGCCTGGTTTAGGAGGCCGTGAGTTGGCGCTTGAGGAGTTGCTTATGCTCTGGGTGGCCAACCTGAATCCAGCCTTTGCCCCTTTTGGCGAGTTGTTTGACGACACCGAGCTAAAACAGGACGGCGTCTACGAGTTGGCAATGCAGGAACTGAACGCCTTCTTTGGCGAGCAACCGACCTTCGGCCCGGACGAGGAGTCCTTGACCGAGATGCTTCGGGCTCCGGCCCGCGAGTTTCCCGACTCTTTGGAGGACCAGCTTGCGTATATTCGTCGCAAGTGGGGCTCCGTGCTCGGCCGCTTTCTTTTCAGACTCCTGCGCAGCCTTGACGTTATGCATGAAGAACAACGAATGCGTGGGTTCTCTCCCGGTACAACAACGCCCTACGACTATCATGGTTCAGGTACGGCCGAAGAGGTTGAGCGATTCAGTCCGGACAAGGACTGGATGCCAAGTGTGGTGTTGCTCGCCAAGAGTACTCTCGTTTGGTTGGATCAGCTTTCACGTAGTTACCAAAGAGAAATTCGAACGCTTGACCAGGTTCCGGATGAGGAACTTGATGTCCTTGCATCACGTGGGTTCACCGGAATTTGGCTTATTGGTCTGTGGGAAAGGAGTCAGGCCTCCAAAAAGGTGAAGCAGATGTGTGGTAACCCTGAGGCAGAGGCTTCAGCGTACTCACTGTGGAACTATGAGATTGCTAACGAGCTAGGCGGTTGGGAAGCCCTTACCAACCTCCGTCTGCGGTGTGAACGTCGTGGAATGCGGCTTGCGAGTGATATGGTGCCGAATCATACAGGGATCGACTCGGAGTGGGTTCACAAACACCCGGACTGGTTTGTTCAACTCGATCATCCCCCCTTTCCAAGTTACAGCTTCAATGGCGAGAATCTCTCAAGTAAGCCAGGTGTAGGAATCTATCTTGAGGATCACTACTACGACCGGACTGATGCATCGGTAGTGTTTAAGCGAATTGAGTTTGACGGCGGGAAGGATCGCTACATCTATCATGGCAATGACGGAACACATATGCCATGGAACGATACTGCCCAGCTCAATTTTCTGAATGCTGAGGTGCGCGAGGCGGTCATCCAGACCGTGCTGCATGTAGCGCGTAACTTTTCCATTATTCGGTTCGATGCAGCAATGACCCTGGCAAAACGCCATTTTCAGCGTCTGTGGTTTCCGCAGCCGGGTAGCGGTGGAGACATTCCCACCCGTGCCGAGTACGGCCTCACCACCGAACAGTTTGACGAGGCTATGCCGGAAGAGTTCTGGCGTGAAGTTGTCGACCGGGTTGCGGCCGAGGTCCCGGACACCCTGCTGTTGGCCGAGGCCTTCTGGATGATGGAAGGCTACTTTGTGCGCACCCTGGGTATGCATAGAGTATACAACAGCGCATTCATGAACATGCTCAAGATGGAAGAGAATGCTAAATACCGAAGGACCATTAAGAATACCATTGAGTTTGACAAAGATATTCTGAAACGCTTTGTGAACTTCATGAACAATCCGGACGAGGATACTGCAATTGAGCAGTTTGGAGACGGTGACAAATATTTTGGCGTGTGCACCCTAATGGTGACTATGCCAGGGTTACCCATGATTGGGCACGGTCAAGTCGAGGGGTTCAAAGAAAAATACGGTATGGAGTATCGACGCGCATACTGGGATGAGACACCGAGTCTCAGCCTTGTTGAGCGACATGAACGCGAAATTTTCCCCCTTATGAAGCGCCGGCCGCTGTTCTCCGAGGTCGAGAACTTCTATCTCTTTGATCTCTACGACCAACAGGGAAACATTAACGAGAACGTGTTCGCCTACAGTAATCAGGCAGCTTCCGATCGCGCATTGGTGTTCTACAACAACAGTTTTGAGCAGGCCAAAGGCTGGATCAAGGACTCGGCAGGATACGTTGAGAAAGCCGGGGATGGTTCTAAGGAGCATCGGCGTGATGGTTTGGGCTTTGTGCTTGGATTAACCAATAGTCACAAGCACTATCTCATAATGCGCGAACAACGTAGCGGGCTCTGGTTTATCCGCAATAGCCGTGACATCTGGGAAGGCGGGCTTTACGTGTCACTTCGGGGATACGAGTCGCAGGTTTTTCTTGATGTCTATGAGGTCGCCGATAGCGAGTTCTCCTACTACGCCCAACTTGCAGACTCCCTGGGTGGAGCCGGTGTCTCTGATATAGACGAAGCACTTAAGGACGTCTTTTTCAAACCGGTTTATGATCTGTTCTTTCGGGTGCTCAATTCCTCAAGCAAGCACGAAATAGAGTCTGAGCTGACCGGGGCTTCGCCAGCTGGGACAGTGGATCAAGAGGTGCTCGCCCGAAGTTATGAGCAATTTCTCCATACCACGCGTGAGCACTGTCATGGAGAGGGTGATGTCAACACCGCGCTTCGGGTCTTTCGACTACGGCTACAATCGCTGCTGTCCTTGCGGTATCAGACTCTTGAACCGCCCGCGAAACAGGTTAAGGCCTACCGTGCCGCCTTCGCTCATCTGCTGTCGAGAATGAGCGAAAGCTCAATACTGCGCCATGCATTGCTTGCGTACGTTACCATAAGTCCTGTGGAAGTGGCGCTCTTCGCGGCCGAACAACCTGCACTGGGTGTGAGCGGTGAAGGCCCGTCACGAGATCTGAGACTTATCGCGAAGGTTCGGTCGCTGTTCCCCGAAGCGGAACTCCAGGGTCCGGCAGCGCATGACTGGGATCAGTTGGTGGAGCTCATTACCACCTATGATACATGGCACCAGGACATGCTCAGTGAGAAAAAGTCCGCAGCCGAGGTTCTGCAAGATCTTTTGGGTCACTCCGAGGTAGCCGGATACCTTGAGCTGCATACCTATCAAGGGCATGTATGGTTCAACCGTGAAAAATTTCAGTCCTTTTGTGACGCATTTGAAGCGGTGGCAATTCTTGAACACACCAGGACTCGGCTTGAGGCGGACTCACGGGCAGAAAAAGCAGCAGCTGGGGTCTGTAGCGCGTATGAGCTGGTTGAGACCTGGCGTCTCGCGGCCGAACGCAGCAAATTTCAGGTGCCCCCCTTGCTTGAAGAGGTTGCGACCCTCAATGGAGATGTTCCAGCCAAGAAGTCCAAGAAGAAGGCGGGCGGCAAGTCCAAGGGAGTCAAGTAAGCCCGAATGAACCACGCTGCTGAACAACTGGTCTGGGATGAACCGGTGCGAATTCACACATTTGACGTAGGCCCGGACAACCGGGCAACCGCCCCAGCCTTGGGAAGATATTTGCAGGAGGCGGCTTCAAGGCAAGCCGCCTCACTTGGCTTTGGGTACGATAGCTTGGGAGAGAACGATCTCTTCTGGGTGCTGTCCCGGCTCGCGGTAGAGGTGTATAGATACCCGCGCTGGAACGAGGAGCTGAGCCTGTATACCTGGCCTGCCGGTCTTGCGCCGCCCTACGCTCTGAGAAGCTTTCGGTTGATCTCGTCCTTGGGCGATACTGTTGCCGAGGCCGGTACCGCTTGGTTAACCATTGAGGCTTCAACCCGGCGACCGCGGCGAATTGAGACGGTGATAGACGCAACACTCTACGAACAGGCCGAACGTGTCCTTGCTGACCGTCTGACGCGCCTTCGACTGCCCGAGCGGGGAAAGTCGGCCACCAGCACAGAACCGCTGCAGGCCTGGGAGGAAACCCGCCGCGTTCGTCCCAGTGATCTCGACGGACAGAATCACACGAATAACATGACCTACCTGGAGTGGATCCTTGATGGCTTTGATGGCCCACAACCCAGTGAGTTTGAGCTGAAAAGCTTCCGTATGAACTTCCTCAAGGAAACACACAACGATGACCTCGTGGAGTTGTGGTACACCCCGTTGGATACGACTGAGACCGAGACCGTCGGAATGGCCGGTATTGCGCTTCAGAACGGTGGTGGGCCCGTTGTGAGCACTGAGCTCAAATTTGTTCCGCGTCGTTCTTAAGAAAGATGGTGTTCATAGATCGTTCGGGCAAGCGGCATGCGACGACCGGTGCCGAAGGCTCGGGTAGACACCTTGAGTACCGGCGGGGCCTGGCGCCGTTTGTACTCGGACTGTCCAACCATTTTGAGAATTTCCGCAACGGTACTCTCCTGAAACCCCTCCGCGACAATCTGCTTGGCCGTCAAATTACGCAACAAGTATCGTGAGAGGATTTCATCTAGAATCTCGTAGGGAGGCAAAGAGTCTTCATCCCGCTGATCCGGGCGCAGTTCCGCTGACGGCGGTTTGGTAAGTATTGCTTGCGGAATGAGTTCCTCATCTCTGTTGATGTGCGCTGCAAGAGCATAAACCTCCGTCTTTAACAGGTCACCTATCACGGCCAGGCTCCCTGCCATGTCGCCATACAGTGTGCAGTATCCCACAGCAAGCTCACTCTTGTTTCCGGTTGTAACTACCAGAGAACCGGTGCGGTTAGAGTGCGCCATGAGCAGTGTGCCGCGAATACGCGCCTGAATGTTCTCCTCGGCCATACCGATGTTTTCATCCGAGTAATCTGGGCCTAGTGCGGTCAAGAACTGCGAGAAGACCGGCTGAATTGCAACGGTCTCGTAGCTAATGCCAAGCTTTTTGCAGAGGAGCTCGGAGTCGCTGATACTCCCCTCCGATGAGTATTCAGAAGGCATAAGGAAGGCGTGTGTGTTCTCTATTCCGACCGCCTTGGCTGCAAGGTAGGCAACTACGGCCGAATCAATTCCGCCGGATAGCCCCAAATGAACCTTGCGAAAGCCGGTTTTTCGCAGGTAGTCGCGTATCCCAAGGCATAACGCAGACTCGATCTCTGCATACCGCTCGAGTTCTTCATGTACGGCGGGCTGCGACTCAAGCGCGGCGAGATCGACAACCTTCAGGGATTCCTCAAAGGCTGTGCCTCGGTACACCACGGTGCCGTCACTTGACGATACCATGGAGCGTCCGTCAAAGATGAGATTGTCGTTGCCCCCAACCATGTTCACATACACTACCTGCGCACCCGAGGAGCGGCCAATTTGATTCAAGATAGCGGTGCGCACGCTGGCCTTTCCTGCATAGTAAGGCGATGCCGAGGGAGCAAGGATAAGGTCGGCTCCCTGGTCAAGCAGGTCTCGTACCGGGTCTAAAGGGTAGCGCGTTCCGGGACTCGGCTCGGTCTCCCACCAGAGATCCTCACAGATTGCAATGCCGATACATCGACCTCCAAACTCAAATACCGTTCGAGTGGTTGCTGGCTCAAAGTAGCGGGCTTCGTCAAACACGTCGTAGGTGGGCAGCAAGGTTTTGGCTTGGGTATGAATGAGCTCACCCTCACTAAGAACCGCAACACTGTTGGTAAGCGCTTTTCCGAGCGGTGCGGGATTTCTGTCGACATAACCAACAACGGCCGCTATTCCCGCTGGCATACTGCGTTGCAGGGTTCGGATTGCCCGCCGGCTCTCCTCAACAAAGGTGTCGTAGTCAAGCAGGTCCATGGGGGGATATCCGCATAACGCGAACTCGGGAAAGACGACCATCTCGGCGCTGTTGGAAATTGCCTGCTTCATTGCATCGATCATTTTGGCAGTGTTGCCAGCAAAGTCACCAATGACGGGATTCATCTGCGTAACTGCAAGCTTCAAAAGTTGTCTCCTCTTCCAGAAATCTACCAATGTCTACGGGTGTTGGATACCCGGCGGACCGGTTCACAAGCTCTTGTCTTGACCGCGTACATCGCCGCTGCTACTATAGCCTACCATGAGCAAACGAGTCCTGATAACCGGGACACACCGTGTACTTGCCCTGCAACTGGGCGCAAAACTACGAACCCGGGGCGATGAAGTCCGCATTGCAATACCCGACAGTCAAGAGCCGGGAGTTGATCATGCAGAAGAGACTATCCCTTGGAACCCAACATCTACCCTTTCGACTCGGGCTGTGATTGCCGCATGCAAAAGTAGTCTGGAAAGGTGTGATCTTGCCTATGTGTTGTGCGGTGCAGGTGCAGTGCCGACATCGTTCCATGAGCCGAGCGCGGTTTCGCTTCAGGAGTACGTGGACACCAACCTCACCGGGCCAACACTTATGCTCAAGGAACTTCTTCAACATTTCCTGACTCAAGAACAGGGAAGTATCGTTCTCATTCACCATCAACCGGGTGGCCTGTACGAGTCTCCGTTATACGTTGCCGTTCAGGCAGCTCTCGAGCAGCTGGGAGACGAGCTCTTTCGTGCCTACGCCGAGTCACCTGTTACTCTACAGGGCTTTCGTAGCAGTGAGTCCGACCTCGGCGTTCTTAGCGATTCCGTCTCCGAGGAAACGCCTACGCTTCGGTCCAGCACGAAATGGCAACGCCTTGGTGCACGCTCCGGGCGTTTTCCATTCCGCAACCCATAGGACTTGTCCGTGCCGCGAAGTCTCAAGAAGCGCGTCAATTGACCGGCCGGGAATAAATCGATTAAGGTAAGCCTCATGAAATTATGGATGCGTCTTCTGGTTGGTAGCGTCATTGGGATCCTGCTTGGTGCATATCTTCCGGAACAGGGTGGCGACACCGCAGCGGGTTTTGCATACTGGGCCCAGGTAGGGCTTCACCTTGGCCGTTACGTGATTCTGCCTCTGGTCTTGTTTCAAGTGGGTGTTTCGATCTATGAGCTGCGCAGTGAACGGAAACTCATTCGCGTATACTTGAAATCCTTTGTGGTTCTCATTGCGGGCACCGTCGTCATGGTGCTTATTGGGACCTTAGCTGTGCTCGTTTTTTCTCCAGCTCGCATTCCTCCTATCCTCCAGGAAACGCAACTTCTTGACCTCCCCTCCGCCCGAGAGCTGCCATTTATGCTGTTTCCCAAGAACCTGTTCACGATTTTTGTGGCGGGCAGCGCAAATCTTCTGCCAATCTACTTCCTGTCATTCCTGCTGGGCTGTCTATTTGGTGGTGATGGATACGGTGGTGACGGACTTGCGGGGCTATTTGAGTCGGCAGCCCATCTATTTATGCGTCTCAACGCGCTTGTCTGTGAGGTCATTGGCCTGGCCTTCATTGCTTTCGGGGCGCTTTTTCTCCTGCGGTTTCGTGCCATCAACGACATTGACATCTTTGCGCCATACCTCTTGGTTGTGGTCGTGAGTGCCTTCTTCATTGTCCTGGGTGTACTTCCACTTGCGGTTTACCTGCTAGGGGGGCGTGAGAATCCGTATCGTTGGCTCTACGGAATGCTTGCGCCAATGCTTGCCGGGCTGTTTTCAGCGGACTCGTTTTTCTCTTTGGGTATGTTGGAGAGAGTGGGCGGCCCAAATCTTGGAGCACCACGCATGGTACGAGGAGCGGTCTTTCCGCTCTATGCGATGTTTGGTCGCGCTGGCACCGCAATGGTGAGTGCCTCGGCCTTTATGGTTATTCTACAGTCCTACACCGCCCTGGAGATTGGCTTTGGGCGTATTGTTTGGGTTATGGCGAGCGCTATGTTCGCTGGGCTGCTATTGGCGGCCTATCCCGCCTCAGGTGTTTCCATTAGCCTTGCTATGCTCTCAGCGTCGTACCAAAGTGGCAACGAAGAAATCTATCTCATTATGCAGCCTATACTGCCTATACTTCTGGCACTTGCGGTATTGCTTGATGTGGCTTTCGCCGGTTTTGCGGCGCACGTGGTGTCTCGCCATGAGGAAGTAGGCTCACAACTTGATATGATGGAGATGCAGTAGGCGGTGGAGGCTGGCGAGTAAAAGCCGCTGACCTATTCAACACCTAACAGAAACACTACTCCCGCATTGAGAGACAGCATCATTTCGTCCCAGAACGCGACATCAGGCTCGGATATCCAGAGGTTGTAGATGGGTATCATCCCGCGAAACTCTATACCAAGCTCTAGCTGTTCCGAAACTGCGTAAGCGGCCCGCAGCCGGGGTTCCGGATACAGGAAGCGGCCATCTGAGAAGAAGTGCTGAAGAACCGGGTCAGTGTCACCGCCGTCTATGCCAAAAAGCGGAACCCGGAAAGCGAGCGTTGGGGAAAAGGCAGGCGTAAGGGTCCAGCTCTCACCAAGTTGGAACTCCCAGCCAAAGGGGAAACTCAGGATGAGCCCGAGGGTGCCCGCAATGTCACCAGCAGCGGAGCCGGTCTCTATCTGGGTTGGCACCACCTTTAGCGGGTCGTCGCCGTACCGTTCCATATCCGGGGCAAGGTATTCCTGGTAGTAAAAATCCAGTCCGGGGCTGAACACCAGGTTTTCGTTTATTCGGAAGCGTGCCGACAGCCCTGGGCTGAAGCGCAGAGGACTTACATCACTGCCCTGTACCGTTTCACCAGACTCGGTTTCCTGAAATGCGTTGCCGATCCACAGAACCGCGCCTCGCAGTTCAAAAGCTTCAAGAGTAAATGCCGACAACGAGTGTGGCACCAGAAGTGTGAGCCAGATGGCAAGGTATACTGCGGTCTGTCGTTGCACAATGTCTCCCGCGTGTAATATACCACGCACTCGACCAGGCGTCCTACTATGGGCGCCTCAATACGACTTGGCGAACACCGCCATATGCTGCGCTGCCTTTCCGCTAATTGCGCAGAGGCGACCTTGTGCTGCTTCTTCGTTGCCTTCCGGGAGAACACGGATTGTTGCTTTGGTCTCGGCCTTTACCTTGGCTTCTGACTCCGGCTCACCATCCCATGGTACAACAGCAAATCCACCGTCACCAGCAAAGAACTCAAGCAGCTCGCTGTAGGAACTGATCTCCTTGGTGTTCTCCTCTTGGAAGGCCTTGGCGCGGTCAAACAGGCTCTGCTGAATGTCGGTGATAAGTGTTCGAATGAGCTCCTGAGCCTCGCCTCGGTCCGATAGAATTTTCTCGCCGGTATCCCGGCGTACCACCATGACCTTGCCATTCTCCATGTCTCGTGGGCCAATCTCTACCCTGACCGGCACACCACGCATTTCCCACTCGGCGAACTTCCATCCAGGTGAGTTATTCTCATCTTTATCAATGAGGCAGCGAAACTCACTGCGAATCTCATCATAAAAGCTACCCGCATAATCCAGTACTGAGGCCTTGGTCTCGTTCTTGAAAATAGGAACCACGACTACCTGTGTCGGAGCGAGCTTTGGGGGTAGTACGAGACCGCGATCGTCGGAGTGTGTCATGATCAGGGCCCCGACCAACCGGGTAGAAACACCCCACGACGACGCCCACACGTACTCAAGCTCACCAGCAGCAGTCTGATAGGTTACATCAAAGGCCTTGGCAAAGTTCTGGCCCAGGAAGTGACTCGTGCCAGCCTGCAGCGCCTTGCGATCCTGCATGAGGGCCTCAATGGCGTAGGTCTCTACGGCACCTGCAAATTTCTCGGCATCACTCTTTTTGCCGGTAAGTACCGGCATTGCCATGAACTCCTCGGCAAAGGTCTTGTAGACCCCCAGCATGCGCAAGGTCTCTTCACGAGCCTCGTCCGCGTCCGCATGCGCAGTGTGTCCTTCCTGCCACAGGAACTCGGTAGTGCGCAGGAACAGCCGTGTTCGTTTTTCCCACCGTAGTACATTTGCCCATTGATTAATGAGCAGTGGCAGGTCTCTATAGGACTGAATCCACTTTTTGTACATGCTCCAGATGATGGTCTCGGAGGTCGGGCGAATAACCAGGGGTTCCTCAAGCTTTTCGCCTCCGCCATGAGTTACGACTGCGAGTTCGGGTGCAAAACCTTCTACGTGTTCCGCCTCTTTCTGAATGAAGCTCTCGGGAATGAGCAAAGGAAAGTATGCGTTCTGATGCCCAGTTTCCTTGAACATATCGTCCAAGGCCCGTTGCATGAGCTCCCAGAGAGCGTATCCGCGCGGACGAATGACCATGCAGCCCTTGACCGGGCTGTAGTCGGCCAGTTCAGCTTGTAATACTATATCGATATACCAATCTGAATAGTTTTCTTGACGAGAAGTGATTTTTTTGGACATGGACCCTCACAGATGTGCGTGTGGCGGTCATTCTATGCGTTGATTCGAGGGCTGTCAAGTTTTTGGAATTTTCCGTGAGTTGTCTGTTCATTGGCGGCTTGAGTCCCCAGATTGGGAGGATATCCGGGGGTACTCAGCGCCTCGGCCTTGTCTTTGGATTCAGCGAATCTTGACCGTTTCTACCATGTAGCTTATGGATCTATCGGTCGCATGGGGATACTTCATTTCCACGACAAACACCAGTGAAGACTCGTCCGGTGACGCCAGGATCTGAGATATACGGTAGGTGCCGACATGCTCACGATCGAACTCCGGTAGACCCACCACGAAACGCTCGGTAGCGCCGCTACGGGGAGTCTTTTCTAACTCAATGTGGAAGCGTGCCCGAAGCTCGTCTCTCGATCCGCGGCTTTCCTGATTCAGTTTCACCACAAAGCGGGCTTCGGTCTCAAAGTCACGAAACTCAAGGCGTTCACGTGGAGGTTCATCTCCATTGAGGAGGATGTAGAGCAGGCGTCCCTGGGAGAGGTGGTTGATTCTCTGGTTTGCTATCAAGTCTTGATGCTCACCAAGGAGTCGTAAGAGGGCGCCGTGTCCGTCCTGACCTGGGCCGGGTCGTACCGCGTATTCGGTTCGGTGCACACCACCGCCTACAAACCGATTGCGTGGAACGTCTACGGTCACCATCTCGGCATATGGACTACCTGTATCGCCCGACACTCCATGGAGCCCAAACATAAAGGTTCGAGAGTCCTCAGAGAATCCAAGGTTTACGAAAGTCGCTACATCGCGTGCGTATACTGGCATTGCGGCGAGAAGAACGAGTCCAACGAGTACCGGCATTATCAACGCTTTTTTGCTGTGCATCGAAAGCCTCCCAGTTATGAGTATCGTACGAAAGGAAAATTCCTATAGTTTTTTCTTTATTTCGTCTGTTATACTCAAGCCGATATGACACTTGCAGCTCGTAACAATATTCTGCGCTTGGGTGTTCTGGTGTCCATTCTGCTTGTCGGCCTGTACATCGCCACACTGTACTACCTCTTTGTTCACATCGAGTCATTCGTCGAGGTCTTGAGATCAATAGTCTCGAACGCCAACGTGACAACGCCAGCGCCCGATCTGAGACCTCATGCAAACGAAGGCGTCTTTGTCACCTTAACCGTGGTCGTTGGCTCCATTGGGATTTTTGCTGTGGTAATGGTGAAGTCTCTTTCCCGATATTTCCGCAAGACAACAGCTCCCGAGGTCTTCTTCTTCCTTCTGTGTTTGCTGTTGTTGGTACCGGACATGCTGAAACCCTTGCAGCTCGTACTCGTGGACATGTCGCTACCGCCCGCATATCCGGCTGTACTCACCCGGGTACTCAGCTTTTCATTAAGCTTCGGGGTGCTTTCCTTGTTCGCTGCGAGTCTTTTTGTGGTCGGAATTGAGCATCAACGGAGTGGCATTGTTCTGGCCGTGGTTTTTGCACTTTCCATGGGAATTGCCTACGTTCTTCCTGTGGATTCTCTTGAACTTGGACTCTCGATGACGCACAGGCTAGGGTATTTCCGGCTGTATCAAATGGTTCTGGCGGTGATTGCGGGGCTTACGGTCTTGAACTTCGTGAATGCAACTTTGGCCTCTGGAAGCCGGGACTACCTTGTCCTTGCCGGGTCGGCCAGCGCTCTGCTGGCGGGACGCCTCTGGGGATTCTGGAGCACGCAGACCTGGGAACTCACCTCTGCTGCAGGGTTGCTCATTTTGGGTGCGGTGATTTTTGGGGTTCGTTGTTACAACATGTATCTGTGGAAGTAGCGGGGCAGACGCGCCAGGCATAACGGTGAGTCATGAGGCGTCCGCTCTACTCGACGGAGTCAAAGGAACTCTACTCGACGGAGCCCAAGGAACTGAGAACGCTCAACGAAGGCTTAGACAAAAAGGAGTACCGCAACTGCTCCAACGACCATGGGCAAAATAAGGTTATCTGCATCCTTACTCGGGAGTAACTCTACGGACGCCGCAACTGCCGCAAGTGTGAGTGACTCACGTGGTAGCCCAGTGACTGCAACGGTGCTCAAGAACACGGCCGCGAGGCAGGTCGCGCTCCCTTCAAGCGTCTTTCCGCCAGTAAAAGGTATTTCCAAGGTTCCAAATAACTTGCCTGCCAGACTCGAGAGACCGTCACCAAATGCCAAGGCATAGATAGCCACCGCAGCTGCCGGATTTGGGTACAACATGAGTGCCATCATTGCACCAAGTCCAAGGGTGATGGGCCCAAGCACAAACTTACCTTGATCACGCCCACGCGCCGCCGCCGCGGTGATTTTGCCGACAAAATACACCTCGGTGCCGCGCGCTCGGAGGAACTCGGAGTAGGTGTAAAACATGGTTCCTGCGGCGAGTATTGCAAGCGCGAAGTTGACGCCAACCAGCTGAGCAAGCGCTGGTACTACCGCTATTGTCATGTGAATGCTTTTTCTCAGGAGTTCTTTCTGGAGTTCCTCGGTCCCGAGGAGTTCGGTGAATCCAGGTCGTCGTCTTACTGCCTGAAAATCGGTGATGCTTGCCTTGTTGATCATGTTGCTGCTCAACCCTTCTGCGCCGTAACAATGTAATGTCCGGGCGTGACTGCCTTATTTGCTAATTAACATGCAATATTCATGCCGACAGCCAGCGCCGTTAAGAATTAATAATTAAATAGCTGTGATATAAGGAATTGTATTCAATTCAGTAGGGAAGGTCAAGCAACAGCCATGAGCGGTTGTATAGTTTTGTGCACCCGAAAATTGCTATTTTACTAACGCGACATGGCAATTTCGGGCGTTTTCCTACTGGACTCTGTTCTGTATACTGTGGTCGATGCAGGTGACAACAACTTCAAGCTTACCGCTTTCGGCGGCGAAAAACAGAATGGCAGTCTTGCCAGGTGCGTTGCGACGTGCCTTAGGCTACCGAGCGCTCGGCCTGGGAAGTTTGATTCTTGTATGGGCGCTCGTTCTCAGCAGCTGTGCTAGCTTAACCGTGACCGATGCGGAGTATGCCGCCCCGGCCTTCACGGTTGAACCGGAACTCGAGCTCAAGGCTATTCCCCTCGATGCTCCTGAACCCGACCCCGAGCTGCAACGAGTTCGGGAACGTGAACTCCACGTTGAGTCGGTACTGGCCGAGATGGATCTCAGAATGAAGGTTGGGCAGCTTCTCATGATAGGCATGCCCTATGACCCCAGTGCGCGCCCACTTCATCATGTGGATGCACGGCTGCGCCGCATTGTAAGCACGGTGCAACCGGGTGGTTTCTTGCTGTTTGCCCACAACCTTGCGTCTCCCCATCAGGCAGCGGTCTTCATTGAGGAGCTGCAGGAGTTGAGTTCAGAACCTTTGGTGATTGGAATCGATCATGAAGGCGGAACGGTAAGCCGGTTCTCTGAGGGTGGTCGACTCGGTGCTACTGTGGTACCGCCTGCGGCCGATATCGGGGCAACTGGCGATCCCAACTACGCCTACTTGATTGGGGGCTTGCTGGGGCGCGAGCTTCGTGAGGTGGGCATTACCATGAACATGGCTCCGGTTGCCGATGTGTACACGAATCCGGCCAACTCGGTTATAGGAAACCGTGCATTCGGCTCCGACCCCCAGTTGGTTGCTCTCATGGCTGCCGAGATGGTGCGGGGACTTCAAAACGAGCAGGTAAGCGCGGTGCTCAAGCACTTCCCTGGGCACGGCGATACCCTGGAGGATACGCACTACGAGAGGGCGGTGATTGCTCATGATCGAGCACGACTTGAAGCAGTTGAGTTTCTTCCCTTCCGAGCTGGCATTGAAGCCGGTGCGGACGCAGTCATGATTGCCCATATCGGGGTTCCTGAGTTGACAGGCAATGCTACACCTGCAACCTTCTCGTACATCCTCGTTACCGAGATTCTCAGGGGTGAGTTGGGCTTTGAAGGCGTGGTCATTACCGACTCACTCACCATGGGCGCTTTGCGTGGAAACTCCGAGGCGGAAATGGTGGTATCGGCAATTGAGGCCGGAGTTGATGTTGCCCTTTTGCCTTCGGCGCCCATACACGCTGCTGAGGCACTTTTTCAGGCAGTTCAGAATGGGCGGCTCAGCGAGGAACGGATTGATGAGTCGGTGCGTCGCGTCCTGCGCCTGAAGTATGACCGAGGTCTTTATGATGACTCGTTTGGGACCCACCGTCCTGTCACCTATTCCGGCGCTTCGGTGCTGGGTTCCCCTGAGCATTTACGGTTGATAGAAGACATCCGTCGCGCCGGGGCCGGGAGATAAGGCTATGCGAGTGGGCATTGTCGGGGCCGGACTTGCAGGACTATCGGCTGCGGCTCGCTTGGCGGCAACGGGTCATGAGGTTACGGTCTTTGAGCAAGGCCTGAGGCCGGGTGGTAAGGCTGGCACTGAGTCCGCGGCGGGCTATCGCTTTGATACCGGGCCGTCTTTGTTAACTATGCCGGAAGTCTTTGACGAGCTCTTTGCTTTTGCAGGACGCCAGCGTGAAGACTATCTGAGCTTTCTTCCGCTGGAAGAAATATGCCGCTATGTTTTTGATGACGGCACTCGACTCTCGGCGACCCAGGACCAGGAGGTCTTTGGCGTCGAGTTGCAGCGTGCGCTTGGTGAGTCTCCCAAGGCGCTCCGACGATACTTTCGTTACTGTGCCGGACTCAACCGTATAGCAGGCGAGTTATTCATGCGGAATAGTCTGCATGAGCTTTCAACCTACACAAAGCCCAGTATCTTGCTGTCGGTTCTGCAACTCTGGCGGCTGGATCTCTTTCGTAGTATGGACCAGGCACACCGCGCCTTCTTCCGTGACCAGCGTACGACACAACTGTTTAACCGATACGCCACGTATAACGGCTCCAGTCCCTACCGGGTACCGGCTACGCTGAACATCATTCCCGCGGTAGAGTATTTGGGCGGCGCGTATGCGGTTGCCGGTGGAATTCATGCACTTCCTCTCGCCATAGAGCAGCTCTGCCGTGAACTCGGGGTTGTGTTCAGGTATGGCACTCCCGTGCGCGGCATACTCTCCGAGAATGCTGGTGGTGGGCGACGTGTCTTGGGTCTTGAAACCGAATCTGAGGAGTTTCGGGCGGACGTTGTTATTTCTAACCTTGATGTGATTGGCACCTACCGAGACCTGTTGAAGGATACCGAGGCGCCCCTGTACAAGAGGTACCAAAAACTGGAACCTTCCAGCTCCGGTATGGTCTTTCTGTTTGGCGTTGGCACCTCTTTTCCACAACTCTCACACCACAACATATTCTTTGGTGCAGATTATCCCGCTGAGTTCCGCAGCTTGTTCGAGGAGCTCCGGTGTCCGGAGGATCCAACAGTCTATGTGAACGTGGGCTGCAGAAGCACGCCTGGCGATGCTCCCGAGGGTAAGGAGAACTGGTTCGTGCTGCTGAATGCGCCGCGAGATGCGGGCCAGGACTGGAAGGCTGAGCGTGCGCGGATGCGTGTGGCGGTGCTTAAACGGCTTTCTTCAGCACTTGGGCGTGATGTAGAAGCGCATATTGAGTACGAGTCCGGGTTCAACCCGCCGGACATAGAGAAAAATACCGGTGCCGCATATGGCAGCCTCTATGGAATATCCTCTAATACTCAACTTGCGGCATTCCTTCGTCATCCAAACAGGTCGCGGAGATACAAAGGGTTGTTTTTTTGTGGTGGATCGGCCCACCCGGGAGGGGGAATGCCCTTGGCGGTGTTGTCCGGAGCAATTACTGCTGGCTTGGTGGAACGGGTGCAGTAGAACTGGCTGGCCTTATGGCCAGCCAGCACAACCTGCTTAACGAGCGGCTGGTAGCGCAGACAGCGCGTCGATAAGGGCTTTTCCGTACTCCGGAAGATCGGGTGGTCTACGACTTGAGACAAGATTACCGTCTACGACCACAGCTTCATTGAACCATGTAGCACCCGCGTTCTCCATGTCGTCCTTAATTCCGGGCGTGCTGGTGACCTTCTTACCCGAAAGAATTCGTGCCGAGATAAGAACCCAACCCGCATGACAGATCTGGCCAATGACCGCTCCGTTCGAGTTCATTTCTTGAACAATTGAGATGACCTCCGGGTAGCGGCGCAGTTTGTCCGGAGCCCATCCGCCCGGTACCAGAATTCCATGATACTCACTTGAGTCCACCTCACGAAACTCCATGTCGGCGGTCGCAGGAACACCGTATTTGCCGTGGTATACCTTGCCTCTTCCTTCTCCTGCGGTGCGCACCTTGATTCCCGCTTCGCGCAGTCGAAATACTGGGTACCAATACTCAAGATCCTCAAAATCGTCATGGATCAAAGCCACAACCTGCAGTTTTTCCAAACCCATTTGGTTCCTCCTGTGATTCGAGTTAGTCTATTGCCTCGTCAGCCGAGGCAACTACGTCGTGATGCTCAATTTTGCGCAACCATCGCCCCCTTTTCAGGACTGCCATACCCCAGACCGCGGTCACCAGATTTGAGACGAACATCGCCATCCATATTCCATTCGGACCAAAGCCCAACCTGAGTGAGAACAACCACGCCAGAGGTACTCGCAGTCCCCATAGGCGGAAGACACTCAGGTACATAACCGGTTTTGTGTAACCGCCACCTTCAAAGGCCCCAAACAACACGGTGAGCAGAGCGAAGGTGACTACCGAGGCCGACACTATGCGGAACATAACCGCACCATGTGAAATGACTTCAGGGTCATTTACAAAGAACCGGACAAAGGAGTGCCCATAAAAGAAGGTAAGGGTCATTCCCAGAGTAATAAAGACTAAAATGCTGCGAGTTGCATAGCGAACAACCGTTTTTGCCTTCCAGTACTGTTCGGCACCCAGACATTGTCCAACCAGAGATGATGTAGCTCGTGAAAGCCCAATCGCTGGCATAATAAACAGGTTGATAATACGGTTGCCAATTCCAAATGCGGCCACCACGGCAGATCCAAAACTGTTGACCACACCTTGCAGCACCGTGAATCCCAGTGCCGATACCCCCTGCCCGAGTGAAGCCGGTACACCAATGCGAAGCAGCACGCTCAAACCCTGGCGGTCCGGTTTCAGGTGTCGTAATTGCAGTCGCAGTCCGCTCCGGCCGCGAAGCAAAATGGTGACCGCGAGAATAGAACCCAGGCCCCGAGCAATCACGGTCGCAACCGCAGCTCCTGCAACCTCCAGTCGGGGAAATGGCCCTACGCCAAAGATGAGCAGCGGATCGAGCGCAACGTTAAGAGTAACTGCAATAAGTTGAACCATGAGCGGAGTGACACTGTCGCCGACGCCCTGCATAGCGGCCTGTAGGACAAAAGACATAAACATGAGCGGGAGTGCGGCAAAAATGATACGAGTATAGATCAGTGTCTCGGTGAAGGTATCTGGCGGTACCTGCATCAGCTGCAGGATCTGCGAGCCAAAGACGGTCATAAGCAGTGAAAAAAGCACTGCTCCCACCATGAGTACCAAGGTGGTCTGCCCAAGGTAGAAATTTGCACGATCCTGGCGCCCGGCGCCAATTGACTGCGCAATAAGGGTCGTACCAGCGTTTGCGAGCCCAAGTCCGACCACCACAACAAACATCACCAGATTAAAGGCGATCGAGGCCGCCGCGACCGCCTCGCGTCCCAGGCGCCCCAAAAAAAATGCGTCGGCGAGGTTGTACATCATCTGCGAGAGATTCGCCAGCATGATCGGCACCGCGAGTCGAACGAGGTTCTTGTAGATTCCTTTTGGCGAGTCGGTTTGAACAACCGATGACATGGGGCTGATTATGCCGCTCCTTACGTGGTGAAGAGAATCAGACGAGCATACGCAGCCGAGGAAATTCTATCAAGCGGTTTAGGAGTAAAGAATGGAGTCAATATTCTCAAAAAGACTATATATGTCTGGAACATGCTCAATGCGCGGAGAGACTTCAACAAAACGAACGATGCCTTCGGCGTCAATCAAGACCAAGGCTCTCTCTGAGAATCCATTAGAGTCGCGAAAGAGGTTATAGCCGCGAGTGACCTGCCCATGTGGGAGAAAGTCGGCGAGCAGAGGGAAGGGTAGCTTCCGGACATATTTCCAGGCCCCGTGGCTGTACAGGCTGTCGACCGAGATCGCCAGAAGTTGAACTCCTCGTTGTGTGAACTCATTCCACTCCAGAGCGTACAGGTCAAGTTGTTTGCTGCATCCTGGGCTCCAGTCCAGGGGATAGAACACCATGAGCACTGGTTGGCCACGATACTGTTCAAGGCTGTGTGTGACCCCCTCCGAGTCTGGCAGGGCAAATGGGGGTGCAGGAGCTCCTACCTGGGGTCCACTGCACTCGGCCTTGCCCTCCATGGCCGGGGCCTGCTGATGGAGTTCGAGTAACTCGGCAAGGTTTGCATGGTTTGGAGCTGCCCCTCTCTTGGTAACCGTGCTCCCGCGCGCTTCGGCAGATGTGGCCGAGCTCGTCTCGGCTTCGTGGAGAAGGCCAATCATCGAGTGGAGGACTGCAACTGCGTCACGGAGCGGTGAGGCCTGGATCTCTGACCCCAACTCCACAAAGCGGGACTCGAGTTTGTTGAACTGTTCTTCCAGGTGTTCCTGCACGGCTGTTCCTCCGCATACGTCTACGGACATGGCTATAGACACCTCCAAGTTACGGCTATCGGTGCCAGCCGTCAATTGCGAGGACTTTCTTGACCTGATATACTCGCACATCCGGGCTAGAACACACGCTGGAGGATGCAACATGACAATCGGAGTGCGGAAGGAAACCGCCAAGGGAGAACGACGGGTAGCGCTGGTACCGAGCGACGTTGCGGCCGAGATCAAGGCTGGCGCCGAGGTGCTTATTGAAAGCGGTGCTGGTGAGACGGCTGGTTATCCCGACCAAGACTATATCGACCGTGGAGCCGAGATCGTTAAGGACGCTAACAGCGTTCTGCAACGCAGTGATGTACTGCTGACGGTTCGTTTTGCAGCTGCGGATTCCGAAAACGCCGCTCAACAGATAGCTCAACTCAAGGAAAACGCGGTGGTGATCGGGCTGATGGAGCCCTACGCTCATACCGAGCTTTTCCAAGCCATGGCCGAGCGAGGTGTACGTTCCTTTTCACTGGAGCTATTGCCGCGAATTACGCGCGCCCAGTCCATGGACGTCTTGTCCTCCACCGCCAACCTTGCCGGGTATAAGGCGGCACTCATTGCCGCGGATCGCCTTCCAAGGCTTTTTCCTATGATGATGACCGCAGCCGGCACCATTGTACCGGCCAAGGTGTTTGTGATTGGTGTAGGTGTCGCTGGACTCCAGGCCATTGCCACAGCCAAGCGACTTGGTGCGGTGGTGAGTGCCTACGATGTGCGCCCCGCTGTGAAGGAGCAGGTGCAGAGCCTTGGCGCCAAGTTTGTAGAAATGGAGCTTGAGACTGAGTCGGCCGAGAGTTCCGGTGGTTATGCCAGAGAGATGGGCGAGGAGTTCTACCGAAAACAGCGCGAACTCATGGCGGCGGTACTCGCCGAGACCGACGCGGTCATAACGACTGCCTCTATTCCCGGGAAGCCAGCACCTCGCCTCATCACCACCGAAATGGTTGAGGGCATGAGTACCGGTTCGGTGATTATTGACCTCGCCGCCGAGCGTGGAGGTA